>JBGPVE010000086.1:0-10998 GCA_041491545.1 Gemmatimonadota bacterium
GAAGGGATTCTCGCGCAGCAGGAGCTCTAGACGGTCACCGGTCTGGCAGAACGCGAGCACGTCCGACTCGGCGGCCGTTCGCTCGTAGCCGACGAACTTCTGCTTACCGCGCTTGACGGTACGCCACTTGCCGGCCTGGTCGCTATGCACCGCGGGCGCCCCGGTCGTCAGGCTAGCGGTGACGTCGACGGATGCGCCGATCCGGGAGGGCGCCATTGCGCCCTCGCCAGCACGCGCCACTCGCGAGCGCTGCCGCTGCTCGCCGAGGGATTGCTCGAAACCGGCGAGATCCACTCCCACACCGCGCTCGTTCGCGATGATTTGGGTAAGATCGATAGGGAAGCCGAAGGTATCATACAAACGGAAGGCATCCTCACCGCTGATCAGGGTCTCGCCCTGAGCGAAGATTTCCTCCAGACGGCCCAGTCCGCCCTCGATGGTCGCGAGGAATCGCTCCTCCTCCGTTTGCGTGACCTCACGGATGTAGCTGGCCTTGGCCCGAAGCTCGGGATAGACGTCGCCCAGTTCGCTCACGACCACCTCGGTGAGCGGCGTGAGAGTCGGGACGCGGCGGCCGAGCAGCCACGCATGGCGTACCGCGCGGCGGAGAATCCGGCGCAGCACGTAGCCCCGGCCCTCATTGCTCGGGTAGATGCCGTCGGCGAGCAAGAAGCTCACGGCGCGGGCATGGTCCGCGAGCACCCGGTACGACGCGGCGACCTCGCCGGCGCGATCGTAGGGCCGGCCCACCAATGCACCGACTCGATCGAGCAGCGGCAGGAACAGATCGGTGTGGAAGTTGTCGTCCTCACCCTGCATCACGGCGGCGATCCGCTCGAGTCCGGCACCCGTGTCTACCGACGGCTTGGGCAGCGGCGTGAGCGTGCCGTCCGCCGAGCGGTCGTACTGCATGAAGACGAGGTTCCAGATTTCGAGGAAGCGTCCGGCTTCGGCGAGCCGCTCGAACTCGTCCTGCGAGACTGACGCGGCCTGGCCGCCCCGCCACTCGAGATCCACATAGATCTCCGTGCACGGGCCGCAGGGACCGGTGTCGCCCATCTGCCAGAAGTTATCCTTGTCGCCGAGACCGTAGATGCGGTCGTCCGGGAGACCCGCAATCTCGCGCCAGAGCGCCCGAGCCTCACGATCGCTGTGGTGAACGGTCACGCTTAGCCGCTCGGGCTCAAGACCCAGGTAGGCGGCGCCGATGACGAACTCCCAGGCGAAGTCGATCGCCTCCCGCTTGAAATAGTCGCCAAAGGAGAAGTTGCCCAACATCTCGAAGAAGGTATGGTGCCGCTTGGTGTGGCCGACCTGCTCGAGATCGTTGTGCTTCCCACCGGCACGTACGCACTTCTGGCAGGTGGTGGCGCGCACGTAGTCCCGCCGCTCCTGGCCCAGGAAGACCCGCTTGAATTGCACCATCCCGGCGTTGGTGAACAGCAACGTCGGGTCGCCCTTCGGTTCCAGGGACGAAGAAGGCACCTCTCGGTGCCCGCGAGCGACAAAAAAGTCGAGGAATAGACGGCGGATTTGAGCCGATTGCATGCCAGGAATATAGAGAAGCCCCGCGCCAACGGCTAATGGCCGATAGCCTTGGCGACGGCGTCCACGGCCTCCGGGCCGGTGAACCCTCGCCGAGCGAGATAGGCGAGGATGCGCCGGCGCCGCACCGGTCTCGGGAGGTCTACCAGCTGGGCCGCCCGCTTGGCGGCCAACTCGAGCGGCACAGTGCTGCGATCCGCCTCCGGCGGCCATTCCGCCGCGACTGCCACATCGATGAGCGCCCGCGCGACGCCCATGATGAGAAGATCGCGAACCACACGAGCCGGCCCGCGACCGCGCCGCGCGCGCATCTGCACGTAGCTGCGCGCGAAGGCGGCGTCGTCCATCAATCCGAGCCGGCCCGCGTGCTCGAGCGCGTACTCCACCGCTTCCGCCGGATGGCCGCGCCGAGTGAGCTTCCGACCCAAATCGGCGCGGGCGTAGGCACGCCGCTCCAGCGATCGGAGCACCATCCGTACGGCGGCTTCGGCATCCGCCGCATGGGCCAGGCGCTCGACCACCTGTTCGTCGAGCGGCTGACCGACGGTGAGACCACGGCAAGAGTCGGCGCCGACAGTGCAGAAGAGCTGTCCGTCCACCAACACCCGCACGCTCGCGGGCCGCCGCGGATCGGGCTGCAGATCCGTGATCCGGCCGGCGATGAGCGCCGGAGACTCGGCCGTACGCGGGGCCGAAGCGGCATACCCCATTTTACTCCTCGTCCTCAGCGCCGACGACCACGACGGCCTTCATACCGAGCATCTCCTTCACCTTGCCTTCGACTTCGGTCATGAGAGCCTGATTGTCGCGCAAAAAGAGCTTGGCGTTCTCACGTCCCTGGCCGATACGCTGATCTCCGTAGGAATACCAGGCACCCGACTTCTGGATGATGCCCGCCTCGGCGGCGAGATCCACCAGCAGCGAGGTGTGGCTGATTCCCTCGTCGAACATCACGTCGAACTCGGCTTGACGGAACGGCGGCGCCACCTTGTTCTTGACGACCTTCACGCGCACGTGGCTGCCGATCACCGCCTCCCGCTCCTTCACCGGACCGATGCGGCGAATGTCCAGCCGGAGCGACGCGTAGAACTTGAGAGCCTTGCCGCCCGTGGTGGTTTCCGGATTCCCGAACATCACGCCGATCTTTTCGCGCAGCTGGTTGATGAAGACGACCGCGCAGTTCGAGCGGTTGATGGCACCGGCGAGCTTGCGGAGAGCCTGACTCATCAGCCTGGCCTGGAGGCCCATGTGGCTATCGCCCATCTCGCCTTCGATCTCGGCCTTGGGCACGAGCGCCGCGACGGAATCGATCACGACGAGATCGACGGCGCCCGAGCGCACCAAGATCTCCACGATTTCGAGTGCCTGCTCCCCGGTGTCTGGCTGGGAGACGAGCAAGTTCTCGATGTCGACGCCCAACTTCTTGGCGTATTCGATGTCCAACGCATGCTCCGCGTCCACGTACGCGGCGACGCCGCCCATCTTCTGCACGTTGGCGGCAAGGTGCAGCGTCAACGTGGTCTTGCCCGAAGATTCCGGACCGTAAATCTCGGTGATGCGACCGCGGGGAACACCGCCGACGCCGGTGGCGGCGTCGAGATTGATGGCGCCGGTCGGGATGGAGGCGACACGCACCCGTGGGGACTCACTCCCCATCCGCATGATGGAGCCCTTGCCCAACTGCTTTTCGATCTGGGAGATGGCAAGTCCGAGGGCTTTACGGCGCTCGGCGTCGAGTCGGGTCTCTTCGGCCATTGGTAACCCCTAGTCTTGATGTGGCTGATTTTGCTACACAGTAATATCTGGACAACAAACTAATGCCGAACAACAACCGAAGCAAGATATACCAGTGGAGTGTTTTCGGTCACCTCCATACTCTCCACGCGTCCTCGATGTGCTCAACCGACCAGCGCGTCTCCTTGCCCTCCACTACCGCGACCACATCGAAGCGGTAGCTGTCCCCGGCGCGGCCATACCGCAGCCGCCAGCACTCTGCCACGCGCGTCAGGATCGCGCGCTTCCGCCGCCCCACCGATTCCGCCGGCGCTCCCCATCCGAGCTTCCGCCGGGTCTTGACCTCAACGAATGCGACCAGCGAGCCGCGCCGGGCCACAAGATCGAGATCGTGCCGCCCCAGCCGAAAGCGATGCGCTTCGACCTCCCAACCGCAGGCGGTGAGATACGCCCAGGCTATCCGCTCGCCCCGGAGACCCCGGACCTGCGATGGGCTGCGCCATTGGGCGGCGGGCACGAATCGTTGAGCGCGCGGCACGGAAGCGAGAATACGGCAGAGAGGAGGCCGAGCCACTACCCGAATCGGGCGAGCGCGACCGATTTCATGCGGAGCGAGTGGCGAAGAGCGGGGGATGCCCGACCCAGCCGATCGGGCCAGGCGGGCATCGTTTGCCGACCCGATCGGGCCGGCCTGAACCGCGTGGGTGGCGCTACCCGGCCTTCGGATCGGACTGCATGATACCGAAGGTGTTCCCTTCGGGGTCCGTACAGTAGGCGAGCCAGCCGACGCCCGGAATCGCCATCTTCGGCACCGCCACCTTCCCCCCGGCCGCCTGCACCTTGCGGGTGAAGTCGTCACACGACGGCACATCGACGGTGTTCACCGGCCCCTGACCGGGAAACATCCGTGGGTGCAGTCCACCGTCAATGCCCGGGGCATCCTTTCCAGTCTTCACCAGCCAGTAGGGCATCGGCCCCTCCCACTTCTGAAAGCTCCAGTCGAACACCTTCGTGTAGAAGGCGATCGCGCGATCCGGATTGTCGGCCGGGATCTCGAAGTGAATCGGTCGTGGCATTCGGGCGCTCCTTTCAAGCCTGTTGGGTGGTCGGACGGCCGAACCGCTGAGTGGCATAGCCCACGATCAGGCCCACCATCGAGCCGGGGATCATGATCTCCCAGAAGTACCGCTTCCCCGTTGCCGGATCCTTACCGACCGCAAACGGTAGTGCCAACAGCGCCGCGATGCCAAGCCCGAACACGAGGCCGAGAGGCAGAGAGTTCACCTTGCGGGCGAACCACCCGATGAGCACTCCCGCGACAAGTCCTTTGCCCATCGAACCGATGATGATCCCCATGATCTGGGGTGCGACTTCGGGTGCCGAAACCAGAGCCGTGAGCCCGTCGAGCGCCCCGAGCGCGCCGCCGAGCAAAAGACCGAGCACGGGCTTATTCATCGCCGCCGCTCCGAGTGAAGGTGATGGTGCTTCCGGTATAGGCCTATTACCCGCCGGCGGCAAATCCTTTAGGTGCCCAGCATGACAAGAAAGAGGAGCCGCATGGCCAGATAGGCGAGCACGAGGAGGATTGCGGTTTGGTATTTCTGGTACAGCCGCCCCGCCCTCTCGAGCCATCCCTCGCGGTGGGCCGACACCGGTTGCGCGTCCAGAAACCGCGTGACATCGGCCGCGAGCTCGGCCGCGGACGAGTAGCGGACTTCGGGTGTCGCCGCGGTGGCCTTCTCCCAAATGGAAACCAGCGGTGGGGGTCGCGTTCCATGCGGCGCGCCATCCGCCACCAGTGAGCGGAGCACCGCGCCCAGCGAGTAGACGTCGCTCCGCACGTCGACCTGCTCTACGTCGCCTCTGGCCTGCTCCGGCGCCATGAATCCGGGAGTACCCAAGACGGTGCCGTCCAGGGTATCGACGTCGGACTCCCCGGCGGCGACCCCCGATCCAGCCGGCTCGCCGCCCGAGGCCATGATGCGCGCGATACCCCACTCGAGCACCAGAACCTCGCCGAAAGCACCGACCATGATATTCGCGGGCTTAAGGTCGCGGTGGACGAGTCCGTGGGCGTGGGCGAAGCCCACGGTCTCCAACACCCGGAGGAACACGCGCAGCCGCTCCGTGAGACCGACCGTGCGAGCGAATTCGTCGAGCCGGATTCCCCGGACCAGCTTCATCACGTAGAAGAGCCGCCCGTCGGCGAGCGTTCCCAGATCGTGGATCGGCACGATGCCCGGATGCTCCAGCCGCGCCAGAATGTCGGCCTCGCGGCGGAGCCGGATGGACGATCCCTGGTCGGCAAATTCGGGGCGGAGCACCTTGAGCGCCACCTGGCGCCGGAGCGCCCGATCCTCGGCGCGATAGACGATGCCCATGCCGCCGCGGCCCACCAGCTCCTGGACCTCGTAACGGCCGCCGGGCAGCTCGGGCCGCTCGAGCACCTCTCGCAGGTGCGCGACGGTGTCGTCGGGCAGCGGAGTCACCCGCCCTCCCTCCCGAACAGGGCGCGCGCCTCCGCCCGATACTCTTCGTCGCTCACGCACAACGCCCTCACGTTCTCGAGTACGAGGCGGCGGAGCGCACGCCGTGCCCATGCCAGGTGGTTGGTCACCTGCGTAGTCGGGAGGCCGAGCGCCTGGCCAAGCTCCCGGTAGGTCGGTCGTGTCGCGTCGTCCGGCGCCAAATCATAGCGCTCGAAAACCGCGAACCGGACCTCGTGGCCATCGCGTTGAGACTCCTGTCGAAGCGCCTCGACCGCGACCTCGAAGAGGCTCCGCACCCATTCCCGCTCAAAGCGAGTCTCCGCGTCCTCTTTGGCAGCGTCCGCCACCCGACCTAGCTCCTGCTCGACGCCGACGAAATCGAGGGGCAGGTGGACTGCACCGCCGCCGCGCTTGAGCCGCCGCTCGGCGCGGCGGGCCTTGGCGGCGAAACGGTCACAGCAGACACGGACGAAGGTGCGGAACCGGGCCCGCTCGGGCTCGAACCCGGCGAAGAAATCCCCGGCGACGGCTGCCGCGAAGAATTCCTGGGTGAGGTCCTCGGCGTCGGCCGGCTCGCGAGCCCAATGGATTCGGAAGTGGACGTAGACGGGCCGCCAGTAGACGCCGACCAGCGCGTGAAGAGCGGCCCGTCGAGCGTCGGGATCGGCCGCGGTCATGGCGCCGATGAGGGACCCGCGCGTGGTGGGAAAGGCGAAAGACTGAAGCGAATCGGCGCGGTCGCGGATGTTCGGCTCCCGGCGGGCGAACCTTACCCGCAGTACTCGTCGACCTGATCGATCCCTACGCGCACATCGCGGGGCTTGCTTCCGTTGGCCGGGCCGAGGATTCCAGCCTCCTCGAGCTGATCCATGATGCGCGCCGCGCGCCCGTACCCAATGCCGAGCTTGCGCTGAAGCAGCGAGGTGGAGCCGCCCTGGTTCTGCACGCAGGCGATCGCGGCCTCCTTGAAGAGCAGATCCCGCTGTGTCGGATCCGCCGGCTCGCCGTCGGCGCCCTCGCCGGCATCACCGTCCGGCACTTCATCGAGAATGTTGGTCTCGACCCGCTGGACGACGCCGCGCTGGCCGCGGTGCGCCTCCCATTCGCGATAGCGCTCCATGATGCGCTCGCTCTCCTCCGTCCCGATGTACGCTCCCTGGAGACGCATAAGCTCGCTCTTTCCGGGCTCCAGAAAGAGCATGTCGCCCTTACCGAGCAGCGCTTCGGCGCCGTTCTGGTCGAGAATGGTGCGGCTGTCCACCTTGGAAGCGACGCGGAACGCGATCCGACTGGGGAAGTTCGCCTTGATGAGACCGGTGATCACGTTCACCGACGGCCGCTGCGTCGCGAGAATGAGATGCAGCCCCACGGCGCGTGCCTTCTGCGCGAGCCGAGCGAGCGGCGTTTCGACCTCGGCCTGCACCGTCATCATGAGGTCGGCCAGCTCATCGACCACGATCACGATGAGCGGCACCTTGCCGTCGGTGTACGCCTCGTCGCGGGGTGGAGACGGTGGGGTGCCGGGCGCTTCAAGCGCGATATCGGTGAGCGTGACCTTGCGAGCTCCGGGATTCCGGAGCGGCTTCCCTTCGGCCACTTTCCGATTGAAATCGGTCAGGTTGCGCGCGCCGTTTGCCTCGAGCAGCGCGTAGCGGCGCTCCATCTCCGCCACCGCCCACTTGAGGACCCGGGCGGCCTCCTTGTTGTTCGTCACGACCGGATGGCGAAGGTGAGGCAGATCCTTATACATCGAGAGCTCGACCATCTTCGGGTCGATCATCAGGAACCGGAGGTCCTCCCGATGCTGATAGTGGTAGATAAGCGACGTGATGATCGCGTTGATGCCGACCGATTTGCCGGTGCCGGTGGCGCCGGCGATGAGCAAGTGCGGCATCTTGGCGAGATCGGCGATGACGGGCCGGCCCTCGAGATCGAGGCCCAGCGTCACGGGGAGGAGGCGCTCCTCGGCGGCCCACTGCTCGTCCTCCAACAGCTCGCGCAACATGACCACGCGAGACTTGGGGTTCGGCACCTCCACGCCCACCATGTCCCTGCCTGGAATTCGCGCCACGCGGATGGACCGGGCACTCATCTTGAGCGCCAGATCGTCCGCCAGCGCCACCAGCCGGTTCATCTTGACGCCCGGACGAAGCCGGACGCCATACTGTGTCACCACCGGTCCCGTCGTCCGACCGGCCACGTCGCCCTCGACCTTGAACTCGGCGAGTGTCGCCTCGAGTCGTTCCTGCAGCGCGTTGAGCTCGGTCTCGCCGGCGTCGATGCCGCGGGTCTGCGGCGGCTCGAGCAGCGTTACCGCCCACACCTGACCGAGGTCCTCCGCCCTAGCGTTTGCCGGCCGCTTCGACTCGGCCCGCTTCGGCGCCTTCGGCTTCGTTGGACCGGTCTTGGCGAGAAATCCGTTTCTGGGTTCGGCGGGCTCGTCATCCGGACTCGACGACACCGAGCGCGCGCCCTCGGGCTTGTCGGTCGCTGCCTTCGCAGGCGGCGGGCTCCCAGCCGGCTTCCGTTCGAGCGGCTGCAGCGGATGCCACGCAAAGGTCGCGAGGGTGAGACCTGAGAGCCCGAGAAAGCCGAGCAGCAGCCCGCCCCAGGGACCAACCGCTTGGATGGCCCAGCGGGCGAGAAGGCCGGGCACGAAGCCCACGACCCGCGCCTGCCAGCTCATCTCCGCGAGGGGTGGAGCGAAGGCGTGGGCATCCGGCTGCAGCGCGACGCCGAGCACGAACGGGATCAGGATGGTGAGTCCACCGACGAGCACCGCCACCCGCCGCATGTTGAGATGCGGCAGGCGCTCGAATCCGGCGAGCGCGAGGCCCGCGCCGAGAAGCGGTATGCCCAGCGCCCCGATGCCCAGGCTCCGCCACAAGCCGTCACCGAGGACCTGGCCGAGCCAACCGGTCTGCTGGTGCAGCCCGAGTGCCAAGGCGACGAAGACACCGGCGATGAGCGCGGTGACCGCGCCGAAGCGCCGGCGAGTATCGGGAGTCATGTCGTGTTAGGCGCGATCGTGACTCGGCGGTCGCGGAACTGGGGCAGCACCGGATACGCATCGACGCGGGCGGCGTCGAGCACGTCGTCTCGGAAACCCAGCCGGATCAGCTCCCGGCCCGCTCGGCTGTAGGTCAACGGTCGCTCCCAGTTGTCACCGTAGCGCCGGACCAGATCCAGACTCGCGAGCGCCGCGTCGTTGAGCCCTTTCCGCGGCTTGCATCCACCCAGCGCGCTCGCGGCGAGGCGGCCGGCGCAATAGGCATCGTCCAGTCCGAACGCCGAGTCGCGGCCGGAGCAGAGAATGATCAGACCGCGGTCGCGCTCCAGCACCAGGCGGGCACGCTCCGCCGCGGCGCTCAGATTCACCGACGACGCCAGGTAGACGTCCGCTGCGCCCTGCGTCGACAATAGTGCCTTGGTGCCATTGGTGGTCGTCACGACGATCGTCTTTCCCTTTACCGCCTGCTCCGTCATCTCCAGCGGACTGTTTCCCAGCGCGAACCCCGGGACCCGCACGCAATCTCTCTCGCCCGCGAGGACAAGATCGTCGCTGCCGATCGTCTGGGCCAGCCGGAGAGCCTCCTCGGTCGACGGGGCGGGAATCAGCCCCCTGGCCCCGTGAGCGAGCGCGGCACACATGGTGGTCGTCGCCCGCAGAATGTCGATCACGAATACCGTCCGACCCTGTACGCCCTGCGGCGAGAGACCGACGGGAGAGAAGACGACGTCCAGCCTCATCCCTCGGGACGAAGGAGGTGCGATTCGCGGTCCAAGAAGCGAGTGTCCACCCTGCCGGCAACGAAGTCGGGATGGCGGATCACCCGCGAGAGGAACGGAATCGTGGTGGTCACCCCCTCGAGGATGAAGCTGTCGAGCGCCTGCCCCATCCGCGCGAGCGCTTCTTGCCGGCTGTTGCCGTGCACGATCACCTTGGCCAGGAGGGAATCGTAATACGGAGGCACGGTATAGCCGGCGTAGACGTGGGTATCGACCCGCACGCCGGGTCCGCCCGGCGGGTGATACGCCGAGATGAGACCCGGACACGGTTGGAAGTTGCGATACGGGTCCTCCGCGTTGATGCGGCACTCGATGGCGTGCCCGCGCAGCCGAGTACCGTCGCCGCCGAAGCTGAGCGGCTCGCCGGCCGCGATCCGGATCTGGTCCTTCACCAGGTCGAAGCTCGTGACCATCTCGGTAACGGGATGCTCCACCTGGATCCGGGTGTTCATCTCCATGAAGTAGAAATTCCCGTCCGGATCGAGCAGAAACTCGATCGTGCCGGCGCCGAGGTAGCCGATCTTGGCCGCGAGGGCCACCGCGGCGGCGCCCATGCGCCGGCGAAGATCGTGATCCAGCGCCGGACTCGGGCTTTCCTCGATCAGCTTCTGGTGCCGGCGCTGCACCGAGCAATCCCGCTCGCCCAGATGGACGACGTTGCCGAAGGTATCTCCGAGAACCTGGATTTCGATGTGGCGCGGGTGCTCCAGATATTTCTCGACGTACACCGCGCCGTTCCCGAACGCGGCCAACGCTTCGTTCTGCGCCAACCCGAAGAGCTGGGCGAACTGCTCCGCCTCGTTGGCGATTCGCATCCCCTTCCCGCCTCCACCGGCCGTCGCTTTGATGATGACCGGAAACCCGATCCCTTCGGCGAACGCCAGCGCCTGGTCCGGATCTTCGATCGTGCCGGGAGAGCCGGGCACGGTCGGCACGCCGGCCTCCGCGGCTAGTCCGCGCGCCGTCGCCTTGTCGCCCATCTGGCGAATCTGATCGCCGGTCGGGCCGATGAAGGTGATGTTGGATGCCCGGCAGATGTCGGCGAACTCGGCGTTTTCCGCGAGGAACCCGTAACCGGGGTGGATCGCGTCGGCCCCGGTGATTTCCGCGGCGGCGATCAGATGCGGGATCTTGAGGTACGAGGATCGGCCGGGGGCGGGGCCGATGCACACGTCGTCGTCAGCAAACCGCACGTGCAACGACTCGCGGTCCGCTTCGCTGTAGACGGCCACGGTCTGGACCCCCAGCTCGCGGCACGCCCGAATGACCCGCAGGGCAATCTCCCCGCGGTTCGCGATCAGCACCTTCTTGAACATCAGGGGGTCAGGTCCAGCGGCCGCGAGACATCGGCGTCCCCAATGATCTCCGAGAACGTCCGGTCCGAGGACGAGCCCACCCCGGAGGCGCGCAAGGCGAACTCGCTCGGATTCGAGGAGTAGAA
>JBGPVE010000087.1:0-10914 GCA_041491545.1 Gemmatimonadota bacterium
GCCCACCCCCAGAACGCCGTTCACCAGCCGACGCCGGCGAACGTCATCCAACCCCACCTCCCGCACGGCGCGCCGCGGTGACCGAACCAGCGCGCCCACGATGGCCGCCGCATAGAAAGACGGCGCCGGCAAGAGCAGGACTGCATCCAGCGTGCTGACCACCAGCAGGATCAAGAGCGTGAGGACCGCGGCCAGGCTCTCGATGCCCTCCGTCTGATCGGTGGAGCGCCGCCAACGCCGCCAGGCGCCGACGCCGAGCACGACGCCGGCCAAGAGCAGCAGCAACGGCGCGAACACGCCGCGCTCCGCCAGAAATGCAACCCAATCGCTGCTCGGCCACGGATTGGTGGGAATGAAATCGTTGGGGTCGAACGCCGGATCGCCGGGGAAGGTGTACTTGGGATACGCCACCGGCCAGTTGCCCGGTCCCACGCCCAGGATCGGATGGTCCAGTGCCATCTTCAGCGTGTTCTCGTACTGCACCAGTCTGCCGTGACCGCTGCCCTCCTTGTAGTCCGCGATGCCCACCAGCGAATCGAGGTAGGGCGAATCGGAGCGCCACTCGAGTCGGTTGGGCAGCACGCGTGCCAGCACCACGCCGATGAGCGCCGCCACGCCCAGGCCAATGACCCGAAGCCGACGCGATCGATCCCGCCAGAGGCCGCCCCGCCAAAGCCCCTCCGCCGCGAAGATGGCGAGCGCGAGCCCGGCGCCGAGCCACGCCGCCCGCGACCGCGACAGAAGGAGCGCCGCCCCCACCACCATCGTGCCGAGCCACGCGAGCCCGATCCCCAAGCGATGCCGCGCCTCCAGCGCGGCCAGAATCAACACCGGAAGGCCGAGCGCCACGAAGTGCGCCACGAAGTTCCGGTTGCCGAAGAGGCCGCCCGGTGCCCGCCGCTCCGCCATCAGGCTCGACTCGACGCCGTACGCCTGCAGTAGCGCGATGCCGGCTGTGAGCACCACACCGAGCGCGAGCGCGTTGATGAGCTGCCGGCCGAGCCCGGCCTGCGCCAGCGAGCGCGCACACCAGAAGACGAGGACCGCGGAGAGGCTCACGCCCAAGGCCCGAAACGCGAGCCAGTGGTTGGTGGCGAAGAGCGCGGACAAGGTCGAGACCGCGAGCGACGCGGCGATGAGGAGATCGGCCAGCGAGACGCTCACCCGCCGGGCGCGTGCGAGGAGGAGCGCCGCACCACCGAACGCCGTCGCGTGCAGCACCAGCTCCTTCGGCACCGCGTGGCGGTCGAGATCGAACACGGTGTAAGGGAGCGCGCCGAGCACGCAGGCGATCGCCCCGACCTGGAGCACGCGAAGCGCGGCGCGGCTGGTCCCGGTCGGGTCGACGTTCATTCCGCGCTCCGTCACCTCATTCGGCGACGAAGTGGTCGCCATACTTGAGCGGCTGTCCAGTGGCCCAAGGCCGATAGCTGTTGGAGAAGTCGATGCGCTCTCCCAAGCTGGGATGCGAGGCACGGAAGAAAGTGTAGATGGGGCCGGGGCGGGGGATCTCGAGATTCTCCTGCTGCAGTTTGACGAACGCCGTGGCGGCCGAATGATTGTCCCGGGTCAGCTCGAGCCCGAACCGGTCGGCCTCGTGCTCGAGGTGGCGAGAGACGGCGAGCTGGAGCGGCGCCAGCACGAACGAGATCGCGCTCGCCAGGAGCAAGAGCAGCGGCAGCGATGCCGGGTCGTCCAGGCGATCGAACCCGAATCGGTCGTGGTATCGCGCGATGAGCCCGCCCGACATTCGGTGAACCGCCCAGAGCGAGCATCCGATCAAGAGCCAGCTTCCGAACAAGGGGATCACGACGTGATGCAGCACGTAGTGGCCCATCTCGTGCCCCAGCGCGAACAGGATCTCGCGCGAGTCGAGCTTCTTGATAATCGTGTCGTACAGCACGATCCGCTTCGACGAGCCGAACCCCGTCACGTACGCGTCGATCGCCTTGGTGTCGACGCTCTTGTTGACCTCGAAGATCCGGCTCCCGCGAATCCCCGCCTGATTCGCCTCGGCGAGAATCTGCGCCTCGAGCTGCTTATCCTCGAGCGGGCCGAACTTGTTGAACAGCGGTGCCACCACGACCGGCGAGATCACGAATACGAACACGAGGACCGGCAGCGCCGCGAGCCAGGTCCACAGCCACCAGCGCCGCGGGCTGCGACGCAGCACCGTATAGGGAATCAGGGCCACGAGCGATCCCGCGACCATGCCCACCAAGAGCCCTTTGATGGTGTCCGACACCCACTTCCCGAGCGTCTGATTGGAGAGCCCGTAGGCATGCTGCCGAACGTATTCCTCGTAGAACGAGAGCGGTAGCGCGATTAGTGTGGTGAGGACGACGAACAGCGCGACGTAGAGCATCACCACCAGAGATCGCCGGTGGGTGACCCGCTCCGCCCAGCTTCTGATCCGAGCCGAGAATCCCGTGAAGAGAATGACGCCGGGGATGAGGAGGCCGCCGAGCGTATCGACGATCCACAGCAGATTGCCTGAGCGATAGTACCTGAGCGCCTGCTCCGTCGGCTCGGGCACTGGCACCGACGCCTGCACGGCGGAGAGCAGCGTATCAACCCACATCTCCCCTCCATTCCGCCAACCCTCTGGCAGTAAGATTCAGCATGCCCAACGATACCCCGCTCCCGGCCATCGTTTCGACCGAATGGCTGGCCGCTCGGCTCGGCCGGCCCGACGTCAAGATCGTCGACGCCTCGTGGTACCTGCCTGACAGCGGCCGAGACGCGGCGGCCGAGTACGCGGCCGGCCACGTTCCCGGCGCCGTCTTCTACGATCTCGAGGCCTCGAGCAACCGCTCGAGCTCGCTTCCCCATATGCTCCCCCCGGCCACAGAATTCGCGGCGCGGATGAGCGCGCTCGGCCTGGATGACGCAAGCGCCATCGTCGTATACGACGGATCGGGGCTCAATTTAAGCGCGGCGAGGGCCTGGTGGACATTTCGCGTCTTCGGCCACGCCGCCGTTGCCGTGCTGGACGGTGGCCTTGGGAAGTGGCGGGGGGAAGGACGGCCCCTCGACCCCGGTACCCCCAAGCCCAAGCGGGGTCGATTCACCGCCCGGCTCGACGCCGGTCGGGTGCGGGATCTGGCGGCGATGCGGGCCAATCTCACGAGCGGCGCGGAGCAGGTGGTGGACGCACGCGCCCCGGGCCGCTTTGCCGGCACGGCGGCGGAGCCGCGTCCCGGCCTCCGCGCCGGTCACATTCCCGGGAGCCTCAACCTGCCGTTCACCGACGTCGTCGGGCCGGACGGCACGGTGCTTCCGCTGGACCGGTTGCGCGACCTCTTCGTGGCGGCGGGCGTCGACTTCACTCGACCGGTCGTCGCTTCCTGCGGCTCGGGCGTCACCGCCTGCTGCATTGCCCTGGCGCTGGAGCTGCTCGGCTGCGACCGGACGGCGGTGTACGACGGCAGTTGGACCGAATGGGGCGCCCAGAGCGACACGCCCATCGAGGCGGGTCCGCCGCGGATCGATCGAGCGTGAAGCCCGCCCGCGGTCTGGGTTGCCTCATCGCCTTCTGTCTACCGTTCATCGCGGTGGGGCTCTTCAGCGGTGTGAAGGTGATGCAGGCGTTGGCGGCTGGAGACCTCCGTACCGCCGGATTCATGGCGATTTTCGCGCTCACCTTCGGCACGGCGGGGTTTGGCCTGGTCGCGATGGGCGTCGCCGGCCAGAAACAGGCGGCGCTGTCCGCTCAGCTCCAGGCCGAGCATCCGGCGGAGCCGTGGTTCTGGCGACCGGGTTGGGGCACCGGCTGGATCGACGATAGTGCTAGGGTCGGCAACCGGTTGTTCTTAGGCTTCGCCTTCCTCTGGACCCTCATCGCGCTCCCGACCGGATACGTCGGCGTCAAGGAAGCGCTCAGGGATAACCGGCTCGCGCTCATTGCGCTCATCTTTCCCATCGTCAGCGTGGGGCTCGTCGCCAACGCGATTCGTAACTCCATCCGAGCCCGAAAGTACGGCACGTCGCGACTGCAGCTTGCCACCAAACCGGGTGTGATCGGGCACGGCTTGAGCGGGACGGTGCACGTCAGCGCGGTGTTTCCGCCGTCGGAAGGATTCGACGTGACATTCTCCTGCTGGCGCATCGTCCGCAGCGGCACCGGAAAGAGTCGCTCGACGACGGAGACGATCCTCTGGCAGGAGCAGGAGCGTGTGCCGGCACGTCGAGGGAGCGGAGCACCCGGCGAAGGGATCGTGACGCTGCTCCCTGTTGCGTTTCGGATTCCGGCCGACGCCATCGACAGCGACGAGCGCAACCCCGACAACCGCGTCGTGTGGCGGCTGCAGGTCGCAGCCAGTGTCCCCGGCGTGGACTACGGTGCGACGTTCGAGGTTCCGGTCTTCCGCACTGATGCCAGCGCGCTGCCGCTCGCGCCGGACGAAGAGCGAGTCCTCGGACCCGAGCCGTCCACGCTGCCCTACCAGCAGCCGCAGAATTCGCCGATCCGGGTGAGTACGACCGCGCGAGGGACCGAGATTTTCTTTTCCGCCGGGCGAAATCCCGGCGTTGCGGGAGGCCTCACCGGCTTCGCTGTCCTCTGGGGCGGTGTCGTCGCCTTGTTGGCTCACCTCAAGGCGCCGGCCTTGTTTCTCGTCATCTTCGGCCTGGCGGAGCTGGCGTTCCTCTATGGCGTGGCGTGGATGTGGCTCGGCGTGGTCCGGGTGACGGTGAGCGCGCGCGGCGTAAGTGTGGCCCGCGGGCTCGGCTCGCCCGCGAGGTCCACCGACGTCGCGCCCTCGGAGGTCGCAAGCGTCGATGTCCGGATCGGGATGCAGTCGGGAAACCTACCGCTCTACCAGCTCTCGATCGTGCGAGCCAACGGCCGCCGACTCAGCGCAGGCGGCGGCATTCGTGACAAGCGCGAAGCCGAATGGCTCGCGGGAAAGATCAAGTCGGCGTTGGGTGAGGCACAGCGCTGATCCCAGTTTTGACAACTTCGGCTTCCGCGCCGAATTTTCGCGGATCTAGGCAAGCATCCTGACGAGAAGGAGAGATTGACATGGCTGAGCGAAGGACGATCGCGGTGGTCGGTGCGACTGGTGCGCAGGGGGGTGGCTTGGTCCGGGCGATCTTGAGCGACGCGGGGAGGCCGTTTGCGGTGCGCGCGTTGACGAGAAACGTCAATTCCGACAAGGCAAAGGCATTGGCGGCGGCGGGCGCCGAGGTGGTGACGGCGGACATCGCCGATAAAGAGAGCTTGGTACGGGCCTTCGCGGGCGCCCACGGGGCCTTCTGCGTGACGTTCTACTGGGAGCATTTGTCCCCCGAAAAGGAATCGTCTGACGCCGGCACTATGGCGCAGGCGGCGAAGGACGCGGGCGTCAAGCATGTGATCTGGTCCACACTCGAAGATACCCGCCGATGGGTGCCCCTCAGCGACAACCGGATGCCCACGCTGATGGGGAAGTACAAGGTTCCCCATTTCGATGCCAAGGGTGAGGCGGATCAATGGTTCACCCGGGCCGGCGTGCCGACCACGTTTCTGCTCACTTCGTTCTACTGGGACAATTTCATTTACTTCGGCATGGGGCCCAAGAAGGGTCCGGACGGCAAGCTCGCGTTGACGCTGCCCATGGGAGACAAGAAGCTCCCGGGTATGGCGGCTGAGGACATCGGCAAGTGCGCTTACGGCATCTTCAAGAAAGGCGGCGAGCTCATCGGCCAGCGCATCGGGATCGCCGGTGAGCACCTGACGGGGGCGCAGATGGCCGCGGCGCTCACCAAGGCGTTGGGCCAAGAAGTGCGGTACAACGAAGTGACGCCCGACGTGTATCGCGGCTTCGGGTTCCCCGGCGCGGACGATCTGGGGAACATGTTCCAGTTCAACCGCGATTTCGAGTCGATCTTCTGCGGCGCGCGCGATCCGAACGTGGCTCGCGCACTCAACCCGTCGCTGCAGACGTTCGAGCAGTGGCTGGCCCAGAACAAGAGTCGCATTCCCTTGGAGTAGCGGACCTCCAACTCGAGTTCTTCGGCGGCGGCTGCTCTTGCTCGGATTGGCCACCCGCCCGGTCGCGTTCGTGCTGGCCGGCGAAATGGCGGCCGTGTATTTCAAAGCGCACGCGCCTCATGGCTTCTGGCCGTTGCTGAATCACGGGGAGCTGCCCGTATTGCTCTGCTTTACGCTTCTGTATCTCTCGGCCATGGGCGGGGGGCCGTGGAGCCTGGACGCTCTGTGGAAGGCCCGCTCTTCATCGACTCCGCCCACGAGGTAAGGCAAATGCGCGGACCGGCACGATACACGGCGGAAGACGCGACCCCTGGAGAGCTGCGACAGGCCAGCATTCGCCTGCTCGTCACGCTCGCGGCCCTCGGGTTCGTCGTCGTGCCGCTCATTCGGGAGCTTCCCCTGGGCCAGAGCGGCCGCACCGCCATCTTCGCCTGGCTCCTGGTCGCGCTGGCGCTCTACTGGCTGTACGCCGGCATGGGGTACCAGCCGTTGCTCCTCCTCCAACTCCTCATCTTCTCCGCCGCCGCGGCGTTGCTGAGTGCCAAGGTGCTGCTCGTCGCGATGGATCTGCGGCGACTGACGGTGCTCCGCCACGTCGCGCGCGTTTTGATCATGGTGGGCGCCGTCTGCGCGGTGGTGAACTTGGGAGCCATGCTGCTGGCGCTCGCGCGACGACGATCGCCGGGCGGCGGCATGTGACCGCGGGGTGAGGCTGAGGCGCGCGTGGGTCTGGGTGGCCGCGAGCGCGGCTGCCTGCGCTCACCACGCGCCGCCGGACGCCGCGGTACCGGCGGCCGCCTCGCTGACTGCCGCCGAATCGATATACGCCGATCTGCGCGCGGTCCGCGACCGAATCGAGATCACGGCCGCGACCCAGCGCACGACGAGCCCCGACGGCGTGTCGCTGGCCGAATTGACCCAGCGCCACAACGTGATCCGGCAGGTCCTCTCGCTCCACCTCGCCTCGATCGAGCCACACAACCTGGCAGCAGACGACGCCCGTGCACTCGCGGTCATGCGCGGCGCGCTCGCCGGCGATCTCGGTGCGCTCGCGGAATCGACCTCCACGGCGGCGCTCGGCGATGCGCGACCCGACTGCGCCTACGACGCCGGCGCGATCGCCGCGATGCCCAACGGGGTCGACTCCCTCAAACGGCGACTGTACGCCTGTTACGGCTGGTCCCAGCAGCATGTGGCGGTTGGAGAGGCACAGCTGGATCGGCGTACCATCCTCGACACCCTCGCCAAGACCGACGATCCCGAGCGCCGCCGGCAGCTCTTTCTGGCCTTGGGCCCGGTGTGGCAGAGCGTCAATGGAGATGGAGGGCCGACCAGTCCCTATCGCCGGCTCCTCGCGTCCGAGGCCCGCCGGCGGGGGAACGGCGAATCGCCGGCCGCGACGCGCGCCCGCGCCCTCGGCGTGCATCCGGATACGCTCGAGCGGTGGCTGGTCGCGCTGCTCGAGACCTGGCGCGCAAGCACACCGGACTCGTTGCTCGAGCCCTGGGACTGGTACTACGCGGCAGGGCGCGCCAGCCGTGCCTTGAGCCCGCGGATTCCGGCGGCACGGCTCGGCGCGCTCAACGCGGCGGTGTTTCGAGCGCTCGGCGCCGATGTGTCCCGGCTTCGCGTGCACTACGACCTGGCGCCGCGCGAGGGCAAGACGCCGGTGGCTTACACGACCTTCGGCGCCCGCGCGCGTCTTCGGCGCGACGCTTGGACGCCCGCCGAGCCCTGGGTGTTCGCCACCTACCGATCGGGTGGACTCGACAACTTGAACGAGTTGCTGCACGAGACGGGGCATGCTGTTCACATCGCGGCGATACGCACTCGGCCAGCGTTCGCCGACTGGCCCGACAGCGACGCGTTCACCGAGGCGCTGGGCGACTTCATCGCGCTCGACGTCTACGAGCCGGTCTGGCAGATGCGTTGGCTGGGCGATTCGGTACCGCTCGCCGATGGCCTGCGGGGCCGCTATGCCGGCATCGTCATGGACGTGGCTTGGGCGCTGCTCGAGATCCGGCTCGAGCGCGACCCCACCGACGATCCCAATCAGGCGTGGACCGCGATCACCCGCGACTATCTCAAGATCCGTCCCCATCCCGAGCTGTCGTGGTGGGCGATGCGGGGACAGCTCGTCGACGAGCCCGGTTACATGTTGAACTATGCCGCCGGCGCGATTCTCATCGCCGCGATCCGTGCCCGCACGCGGGAGCTGCACGGCGCCTTCGCCGCCGGGGACTCCACCTGGTACGATTGGATAGCGCCCCGTCTCTACCGCTTCGGTCTGGAGCGACCATCCCGCGAGGTGATCGAGACCTTTCTGGGTCGTCCGCTGTCACCGGCCGCGATCTTGGCTGACCTGCGGCGGATGCGACTATGAAGCGACCGCCCCGCGGCGCGCGCCGTCCGCCCGCCGAACGTGTTATTTTCACAGGTGTGAGGTTGGGTGGACGCGGGTGCAAACGATCCTTCAGGAAGGCACAATGTCGAAGCGTGAAGATCAGCGAATTGCCGCCTTGGCCAAGAAGAACGCGGAAAAAGTCGCTCGGCCCAAGGCCGACCGCGCAACCCAGTTCGACGCCACGTTGCGGCAGCGGGCACCCGAGGGAGAGGAGGAGACGAAGCGCCTCTTCAAGGAGATGAAGCGGCGGGAGTTCTGAGCGTGGCATTCAGCACGCTGAAGCTGCATCCGAATCTCCTCAAGGGCATTAAAGAGCTGGGCTTCATCCGTCCGACACCGATCCAGGCCGACGCCATCCCACCGGCGCTCGCCGGCAGGGACATCCTCGCCTGCGCGATGACGGGAAGCGGTAAGACGGCGGCGTTCCTTCTACCGATCCTGCATCGGCTCATCGATCGGCCCCGCGGCACCACCCGGGCGCTGGTGCTCACCCCAACCCGCGAGCTGGCGGCCCAGATCCTCGAGGATCTGAACGATCTGGCCGTGCACACCCCCATCACCGGAGCCGCGATTCTGGGCGGCGTGGGCCGGGGGCCACAGGAGCACGCCTTCCGCAGCGGCGTCGACGTCCTGGTCGCGACGCCCGGCCGCTTGCTCGACCATCTCCGGTCGCCCTACGCCAAGCTCGGCGCCCTCGAGTATCTCGTGCTGGACGAAGCGGACCGGATGCTCGACATGGGCTTTCTGCCGGAGATCCGCCGCGTCCTGCGCCATCTGCCGGCGCGCCGCCAGACGCTCTTCTTCAGCGCCACCATGCCGGCGCCCATCCTGGCGCTCACCCGCGAGATGCTCCGCGATCCTGCGACGATCCACCTCGATCGCAAGGCGGCGCCCGCGGTCGGCATCACGCAGGCGGTCTACCCCGTCCCGCAGGAGCTCAAGGCGGCGCTCTTCGTGGCGCTTCTCAAGCGAGGCGACATGCGTGAGGCGCTCGTCTTCACCCGCACCAAGCACCGGGCCAATCGTCTTGCCGAGCATCTGGTTCGGAGCGGAGTGAAGGCGGAGCGGATTCATGGAAACCGGTCGCAATCTCAGCGGACCGAGGCGCTGGCCGGATTCAAGAGCGGGAAGTATCGCGTGCTTGTGGCGACGGACATCGCCGCCCGTGGGATCGACATCGAAGCGCTGGGTCACGTGGTGAACTTCGACGTGCCGATGGCCCCCGAGGATTACATCCACCGCGTCGGGCGCACGGCCCGAGCGGAAGCGACGGGCGATGCGTTCACCTTCGTCTCGCCCGAGGAGGAAGGGGAGCTCAAGCGACTCGAGCGCGTGGTCGGCCGGCGGCTGCCGCGGGTGACCGTCCCCGACTTCAACTACGCCGCGCGCCCGCAGGGCCGCCTGGAGGTACCGCTCGCGGAGCGTATCGCGGCGATCCGCGCTCGAAAGGCCGACGAGCGCGCCCGCGCCAAGACCAAGGCCAGCCGTCCTGCCGGCCGCCCGCGAGGTCACGGGAGGTCGCGCTGATTGCGGCGCCGCTACAATGAAAGCGTAGCCGACTCCATGGTCCACGCGCCGGGCCAATCCAAGCAGGAAATCCTCACCGCATCGGCCTGAGCCGCGACCGCGGCCGCGTAGCCGGGCGTCGCGGGAAGGTCGTATACGCGGACACCGGCGGCGGTGGCGTCTGGGCTCGGCGGGTCCATGAGTCCCACGCCTGTCGCCTTTACGAAACTCTCGTGCCGCACCCACGCCTGCATGAGCTGCCGTTGGCGCAGCTCCGAATCAAGCTCTTGCAGCGGCGCCACCGCCGCCGGGCCAACGTACCGGGCGATGATGTATGTGAGATCGTGCTCGGGCCGGAGGCGCTCGATATCCACCCCGAGCTCGATATCCCTGGCGACCGCGCAAACGGCAAGGTTCTCCGAGTGCGCCAAGTTGAACTTGAGCGACTGGGTCTCCCCGCCATCGAGCGCGAGAAAGGGCTTGCCGCGGTGCCGCCGCGCGAAGCGCAGCTCCCGCGGGACGCGGCCGAGGTAGCCACCGAGTATGGTGCGAAGCGCCGCATGAGCGACGACGAACCGGGAGCGATCGGCGTCCGACCGCATGCGAGCGGCTCGGGTCTGCTCCTCGGCGTCGAGGAGCGCGTGGAGCCGCGCCGGATCTTCGGCCACGGTATCGAGCCGGATACGCCAGACGTGGATCTCGTCGCCACGCACGTCGGGCAGCTGCGCGACGGGCTGGGTCCAGACGTCGGGAATGTCGTGGTCTGTAATTTCGTGTGGCGAGCGCGACGATCCCTCTCTCATCAACAACCTGCCTCATGCCAGTGGGCGGTTTGGGTGAGCCGAGTTATGTCGATCGATTGTCGGTGAGATCGTGCCAGGCGCAACGGCCATGCCCGGCGCCGAGCTCGGCGCCTGGAATTTGTAATACGACCTAATCTCATGCATGGCAAGTGGTTTGCGCGCCGTCGGCGGAACTGCACACGATGGCGCGTTGTGCGAGGGCCACGCCTGTGAGCCGAGGGGTGGCA
>JBGPVE010000088.1:0-10905 GCA_041491545.1 Gemmatimonadota bacterium
AGCACGAAGGCGAGCTGCGCGCGCACCTGCGACTGCTGGTTGTGCGGAAAGACGTCGATGATGCGGTTGATGGACTCCGCGGCCGAGTTGGTGTGCAGCGTCGCGAGAGCAAGGTGGCCGGTCTCGGCGATCGTCAGCGCGGCGGCGATCGTCTCCAGATCCCGCATCTCACCGACCAGGATCACGTCGGGGTCCTCACGCAGGCAGTACTTGAGCGCGTTGGCGAAGCTCCGCGTGTCGGTGCCGACCTCGCGCTGGTTCACGATGCACTGCTGGTGCCGATGGATGAACTCGATCGGATCCTCGACCGTGATGATGTGTCCCTTGCGCTCCTTGTTGATCTTGTCGATGACCGCGGCCAGCGTCGTCGACTTACCGGAACCGGTCGGGCCCGTCACGAGAATCAGCCCGCGAGGCCGCTCGGCGAGTCGAGCGATGACGGGCGGCAGCCGCAACTCCTGGAAGGTTCGCACATTGAACGGAATCATGCGGATTACAACGGCCACGCAGCCCCGCTGCTTGAATACGTTTCCGCGGAACCGCGCCAAGTTCTGAATTCCGAACGAGAAATCGAGCTCGTCCTCGGTCTCGAACCGCTTCTTTTGGTTCTCGGTCAGCACCGAGTAGGCCAACTGAAGCGTGTCCTTGGGCGTGAGGACATCGGGAACGGAGCTATCGGTCATGTCTCCGTCGATGCGGAGCTTGGGCCGCTCGCCGGCCGTTACGTGAAGATCCGAGGCCTCCCGCTCGATCATCTCGTCGAGAAGGGCTCGCAGGTTGACGCTCATCCGGCAGTCTCCTTGACGATCTCTTCCAGGGTGGTAACGCCCCTCGCGACCTTCTTCATGCCGTCCATGCGGAGCGTCAGCATGCCATCCAGCACCGCCTGATCCCGCAGCTCTGCAACCGACGCGCCGCGCAGGATCATGCGCCGGAGTTCTCCTGAGAGCGCCATCACCTCGTAGAGACCCGCCCGGCCCTTGTAACCGGTGCCGCTGCAGGTGTCGCAGCCGGTCCCTTTCATGAATTCGATTTTGCGCAGTGCGTCAAGATCCGTGCCCAAGGAGTGCAGCTCCTCATCCTTATACTTGTGGGGCCGCTTGCAATCCTTGCAGATCCGCCGCACGAGCCGCTGCGCCACGACCAGATTCACGGCGCTCGCCACGTTGAACGCCTCGATGCCCATATCGATCATACGGGTGATGGTGCTCGGCGCATCGTTGGTGTGCAGGGTCGAGAGCACGAGGTGGCCGGTGAGCGCGGCCTTGATGGCGATGCCGCCGGTCTCGAGATCGCGGATCTCACCGATCATGATGATGTTCGGGTCCTGGCGCAGAAACGCCCTGAGCGCCGCGGCGAAGCTGAGTCCGATCTCGCTCCGGACGTGGACCTGATTGATCCCCATCAGGTTGTACTCGACCGGATCCTCCGCCGTCATGATGTTGGTCTCGAGCGTGTTGATCCGCTGAAGGCAAGAGTAGAGCGTCGTCGTCTTGCCCGACCCGGTCGGCCCGGTGACCAGCACCATGCCGTACGGATTGAGGATCGCCTTCATCAGGTCGGACTCGGCCTTGGGCTCGAAGCCGAACTTGGTGAGGTCGAGCGTGAGATTTCCCTTGTCGAGGATTCGGAGCACGATTTTCTCGCCGAAGAGCACCGGCAACGTGCTCACGCGAAAATCGATGACTCGGTTCCCCATCTTGAGCTTGAGTCGGCCGTCCTGCGGCACCCGGCGTTCGGCGATGTTGAGCTGCGAGAGGATCTTCACCCGCGACGTGAGCGCCGCCTTCATCTTGAGTGGCGGCTTCATCACCTCGAGCAGCGCGCCGTCCACCCGGTAGCGTACTCGAATCTCGTGCTCGAACGGCTCGATGTGGATATCGCTCGCGCCCCGCCGCACGGCGTCGATCAAAAGCCCGTTGATCAGCTTGACCACCGGCGCGTCGTCCACATGCGCCATGCCGGTGTCTTCTTCCTGCTCTTCGACGACTTCGACGTCGTCGTCGAGTCCCTCCATGTCCTTGAGGATGTTCTGCAGCTGCTGATCGGACGACTCGTAGTGCTTCTCGATCAGGGCACGGAGCGTGAACTCGCCGGCGATGACCGGGAAGAGATCGTACCGCGTGATGAACTTGAGATCTTCCAGCAGGCCGTGATCGGTCGGATCCGCCATCGCGATGGTGAGCGTGCGGCCTTCCCGCTTGAGCGGGAGGACGATGCTCTTGGTGGCGACGTCGGCGGGGATGAGCTTGATGAGTCGGGCGTCGACTTCGAAGCGCGAGAGATCGACCGCGGGCATGCGATACTGGCGCGCGAGGAGCTTGGTGACCTCGATCTCCTGGATGAGACCAAGCTTCACCAAGACGTACCCGAGGCGCTGCCGGGACGTCTTCTGCTCGGCGAGCGCCTGGGCAAGCTGCTCGCGGGTAATCAGACCTTCCCGGATCAGGAGCTCGCCGAGTCGATCGCTACTCGTCGCTGCGGTCGCCGCCATCGTCGACAGGGTCCGGGCCTCTGGGTTGTGGGCTTGGGAGTAGCCGTTGGGCCTTGTGTCAGCCAGCGGTGTCAACCTTTAATGCACCAGCAATAGGCTCCGCAGTCGCTTGAGCAAGGCAGGTTTGATGCCGGGAACGTGGGCGAGGTCCTCGACTGAGCCAAAGGGCCCGTGGCGGTCCCGGTACTGCACGATCGCGGCCGCCTTGGCGGGTCCGATTCCGGGCAGGGAATCGAGCCCGGCCAGGCTCGCCGAATTGAGGGAGATCGGGGCCATTGGCCTATCCCGCTTCTGTTTCCTAAGCCTCTCTGGTGCAACGCTATCCGTTACCAACGCCCCAAGCGGCATGACCGAGCCCGTGGAGCCGCCTAGCTCGGTGGAACCCGTGGCGGCGCGAGGGGGTCCGCTGAAGGTGACGTGGTCCGCGATGGCCGCGAGAAGTGCCTGGCCCACGCCCGGAATTCGATCCAACGCTTGGGTGCCGCCAAACGCCCCATGGGCGCTTCGATCGGCCACGATCCGCTTAGCCAGCCCGACCCCGATCCCGGGAAGTCTGGCGATTTCCAATACACCGGCTCGATCCACATCGATGCGCTCCCCGGCCTCCAGGGGGCGCGCCAGGGCCAAGGCGCTGTCGCGATGGCCAGCGGCCGAGCGGTCGGGAAGCGTGGGCAATAGCTGGATTTGCCCCGGTGCATCGCCGGGGCGCGAAAGCAGCCAGCGCACGGCGTGGCCGCCCACGGCGAGTGAGAGGAGCAGGATGAGGGCACGGCGTTCCGCGGGCTGCATGGATCCAGCATAGCGCCGAAAGAGTCGGCGCCCGGAAGCCTACGTACGCGGAGCCTATCGAATTGGCGCGGACCTGCGGGGAAGGCGACCTAGCGCCCCTTGGCCACCTCGGTTCGCACGAGACCGAGGGCCACGTCGCCCACCACCTGCAGGCTGGCGCCGCTGACCTTGTCGATCGTATCGTCGGGCGTGTGCCAAGGCGCGTAGTCGAAGTCCACCACGTCGATCGCCTTGATGCCGACCTTCTGCAGCTCGACGTGATCGTCGATCAGGTTGGTGCGTCCCGCGGAATCCGAGCGAAAGTAGCGCTGGTAGCCGAGCTGCTGCGCGAGCGACCAGACTCGTTGCACCACGTCGGGCGCGCCGGTCAAAGAATTGGCCTCTTGGTAGATCTGGAGGTCCTTGTCGCCCACCATGTCGAAGAGCACGGCGTACCTGGGCTGAGCGCCGGGCGGCAGATGCGCCGCGAAGTAGCGAGAGCCGATCAAGACATCGTCGGGCTGCTTGCTGAAGTCGCCATAGTCCTCGCCGTCCACCAAGAGGAGATCCACCCCAATCGCCGGCGGCGAGCGCTTGAGGACGTCGGCGACGCCAAGCAGCACGGCCACGCCGGATGCGCCGTCGCTCGCACCGGGCACGGGCGCCTTCGGGTTGGTGGACGCGGGATTGTCGGCATGGGGTCTCGTGTCCCAGTGCGCGAGAAAGAGAATCCGGTCGCTCGCACCCGGCTTGAAGCGCGCCACAAAGTTCCGCAGCGCAAGCGTATCACCCGTCGACGTCGCGTGGTTCCAGCGCTGGACGATCAGCGTGTCGGCGCGCTGGCGCAGCAGGCTGTCAAGCCAATCGGCCGTCCGCTCGTGCCCCGGCGTGCCCGGGATGCGGTTTCCGAATCCCATTTGCGTCTGGATGTACCCGAACGCGGTCTGTCCGTTGAATTCTTTGGGCGGAGGCGGAGCTTCGGTCCGGCAGGCGGCCAGGACCAGCGCGACGACAAGCAGTTGGCGAGGCATGGCCATGATTATAACCCCATGCCATAATTCATCCGTGCGGCTCCTCTCACGCTACCTCCTGCGGCAACTCATCGCCCCATTCCTGTTCGGGTTGGCGGCTCTCACCAGCCTCATGTTGCTGAACCAGATCGCCAAGAGGTTCGGCTCCTTGGTCGGCAAAGGGCTGCCGTGGTCGGTGGTGAGCGAGGTGTTCGTCTTGAGCCTCCCGTTCATCCTGGCGATGACCCTGCCGATGGCGGTGCTCTTGGCCGTGTTGTACACCTTCAGCCATCTCGCCGCCGACAGCGAGGTCACCGCCCTCAGGGCCAGCGGCATCAGCGTTCCCCAACTGTTGGGTCCGGTGTTGGCCTGGGGCGTCGCGATGTCGGCGCTCAACTTCGCGTTCGTCGACCAGGTGCTGCCCCGGACCAACGCGCGGCTGCGCGGGCTGCTCATCGACATCGGACGGAAGCGCCCGACCTTCGAGCTCCGGGAGCAGGTGATCAACGAGGTGCCGCCGTCCAAGTACTTCCTGCGCTCGAGCCGCATCGATCCCGGGAGTGGCCGTCTCAGGGGCGTCACCATCTACGACGTCGGCGAAGAGACGACCCGCCGAGTCATTTACGCCGACAGCGGGTTCATGGCCTATGCGCCCGGGGGCCGCGACCTCACCCTGCAACTGTTTCACGGCGCGATCCACCAGTATCGCGCCGACGAGGCCGACCGGTTTCAGGTGACCAACTTCGCCGTCAACGAGATCCGGGTGCGCAACGTCTTCGACGAGCTGGAACGCAACACGTCGGACCAGATTCGCGGCGATCGTGAAATGAGCAGCTGCGAGATGCTGGCCATCGTCCGCGAGGCTCGGCGGGACGAAGGCCGCGCCGAGCGCGACCGCCGCTATCTGCTGCGCCACGACCTCCGCTCGCTGCTGGGCCTGCAACAGAGTCCGGCGGACACGGCGGCGCCCCGCGTGACGGGAGACTACTGCACCTGGCTCGAACGGGCGCGTTCGGCCCTCCTGCCGCAGAAAGCGGCCGCGCAGGCGCCGGGACCCAAGCCGGCCAGGCAGGCGCCCGGACCCAAGCCGGCCACACAGGCCCCGGCACCCAAGCCCGTCGCGCCCCCGGCACCACCGGCGCCGACACCCCCTGCGCCGCCCCGGCTGACGGTCTGGACCGAGGTGGCGCTGGCCGTCGATCGGGCCAAGGATGCCGACCTCCGGGCCGACCGATACATGGTCGAGGTGCACAAGAAGTGGGCGATCAGCGCGGCCTGCATCTCGTTCGTGCTGGTCGGCATCGCGATGGCGCTTCGATTTCCGCGCGGCGGGATGGGGCTCGTGATCGGGGGTGGACTGGCGGCGTTCTCGGTGTACTACGTCGGCCTCACGGCGGGCGAGACGCTGGCGGACCGCGGGATCGTCTCGCCGGCGATGGCGATGTGGTCGCCCAACATCATCCTCACGATCGTCGGCATCGCCGGACTCATCCGGGTGAATCGCGAGCCCGGCTCCAACCGCGGGGGCGACTTCCAGGAGCTGTGGGATGGGATTCGCTACTCGCTCCGGCGGAAGCGGGGGCGAACGTGATTCTCCGGCTGCTGGACCGCCACGTGCTGGGCCAGTGGCTGCGGATCTTCGCGCTCACCGCCCTCGGATTCCCGGTGGTCTCGATCCTCATCAATCTGACGGACTCGCTCAACAAGCTGCTCGACCGAGGGCTCACCGTGCGACAGATCGCCGTGAGCTACGTGTATTCGATTCCTGAGAACATGTTTCTGGTCATGCCCGCCGCGGTTCTCTTCGCGACCGTGTTTACCGTGGGAAGCATGGCGCGGCACTCCGAGCTGACCGCGGTGAAGGCGGGCGGGTGGAGCTTCAGCCGACTCATGCTGCCGATTTTTGTTGCCGCGATCGGGGCGACGGGACTCGGGATACTCGTGGGGGAGCTCGCCCCCGGAGCGACGGCCAAGCAGGCCGAGCTGCAGAAGTCGAAACCGGAGGGTCCCACCTCGGCCCGATTCAACTTCGTGTATCGCGCCGACGCCGGCTGGGTCTATACCATCCGCTCGCTCGAGATCGCGAGCCGCAAGCTCAAGCAGGTCATGTTCGAGCGGCAAGGCACCGGACTGGAGTATCCGGGCCTCGTCATCACCGCCGACACCGCGACCTACGACGAGAAGCAGCGGGCGTGGCGGCTGTGGAACGGGGCGAGCCGAGTGATCGCGACGCCGGATCGGCAGGCGACGTTCACGTTCAAGTCGCTCCGCCTGCGCGCGCTCACCCAGACCCCGGCCGATTTGCTGGCCGAGCCCAAGGCACCGGACGAGATGCGCTACATCGAGCTGGGGCGTTACATCGAAGCGCTCAAGCGCTCCGGCAACGATGCGAATAAGCTCATCGTCGAGCAGGCGCTCAAGCTCGCCATTCCGGCGACCTGCCTGATCATCGCGATCTTCGGGGCGCCGCTCGCGATCACCTCGCCCCGAGCCGGCACGGCGTTCGGTATCGCGATCAGTCTGGGCACCACCGTGCTCTTCCTCCTGCTCATGCAGATCGCCAAGGCGGTCGGGCAAGGCGGTGTGCTCGACCCCATCGCGGCGGCGTGGATCCCCAACGCGCTGTTCCTGGCCATCGGCCTCGGACTGATGGCGCGAACCCGGAGCTAGCGGCGGACCTCGTGCTCCATCGCGGCCTCCGCCTCGAGCGCCGCCCGATCGCGTCCGACCGTCACCACCGCGAGCCGATCGCCGCCCCGGCGAAACGTGGCGGTACAATCCCGCTTGGCGAGATCCCCGTCGAGCTCGATCCGGTCCCACCGCTCGGCGTGTCCCACGTAGTTGAGCGATAGGTCGTAGTGGTTGCTCCAGAAAAACGGGACGCCGTCGTAGGGCACCTGGAGGTCGAGCATGTTGCATGCGGCGACCTGCCCCTGCCGCTCGGCCACCACCCAGTGCTCCACCCGGATGCGCTCGCCGGTATGCGGATCGGGCCAGCGCGCGATGTCGCCGGCGGCGAAGATGCCGGGCGCACTCGTCTCTAGATACTCGTTCACCACGACCCCGCGATCGATTTTCAGCCCGGCCCGCTCGGCCAGCCCGAGATTCGGGCGGACGCCGATCCCCGCCACCACGAGATCGGCCGACAGCCGCGCCCCGCTCTCAAGCACGACTGCGTCCGGCTCCACGCGCGACGCTTTCTGTCGGAGGTGAAAGACGACGCCGTGCGCTTCGTGGACGCCTCGAACGAAGTCGCCCAGCTCGGGGCCCATCACCCGCTCGAGCGGCCGCTCGTCGGGCGCCACGACGTGGACTTCGAGGCCGCGCTGGCGCAGCGACGCGGCAACCTCCAGCCCGATGAAGCTCGCCCCGAGCACCACCGCGCGCTTGGCCCCGGCCGCGGCCGTGATGATGGCTCGACTGTCCGCCAATGACCGCAGCAGATGGACATGGGGGAGCTCGGCGCCAGGAATGTCGAGCCGTATCGGATCCGCGCCCAACGCCAGCAGCACGCGATCGAATGGATGCTCGGCGCCGCCCGCCAGGACTACGCGCCGGCCGGCGATGTCGATGCGCTCGGCCGGCCGGCCGAGGATGAGCTCGATATCGTGCTGCTGGTAGAACCCGCGAGGGCGCAGTGGGATCCAGTCCTCGGATGCTTGGCCCGCCAGATAGTCCTTCGAGAGGTTGGGACGATCGTAGGGAGGCTCCGGATCCGCCCCGATCAGGACGATGCGGCCCGCGAAACCCTTCCGGCGCAGCATTTCGGCCGCGGCGTTGCCGGCCGCACCGGCTCCGAGAATCACGTACGTGTGGTCGGGCTTCAACCGCCGGCTCGATCCCGACTGCGAGAGCGGCTCCGCCGTCGTCTTTTCACCCACGAACAACCGGCCGTCACGCCGTTCGACGCTCCAGCGAGCGATGGGGTTGAGAGCCGGCGCGCGCAGCGCCTCACCGCTGCGCAGGCTGAAGCAGGCGTGGTGCCAGGGACAGCGCACGGTATCGCCGACCATGAGTCCTTCAGCCAGCGGACCGCTGTAGTGCGTGCAAAGCGCGCCAACGGCAAAGAGCTCGTCGCCACGACGGGCCGCGAGCACCGGCTCGCCGTCGGCGTGACCGAGCACCATAGCGCCGTCGGCGAGGGCGGTGAGCGGGAGCCCGTCGCGCTTCAGGTCGGGGCCGGCGAGTTGTTGCTGGGTTTCCGTAGCCATGATGATCACCCTCCGTCGGTATTCTAATGTGCACCCGGCCTGTGGTTTGTGTCACCGGACACATCCACCAACCCACCCCCGCCGCCGCGACGCCTCTTATATTTGACCTATGACTTCGCCCAGCCCTCTGATCGTTGGAACCGGCATTGCAGGTCTGTGGACCGCGTGGCGACTGGCCGCTGAGGGTCGAGCGTCGCGGCTCTTGACGAAGCAAACCCTGGCGGACAGTGCCAGCGCGTGGGCGCAGGGTGGCATCGCGGTGGCCCTCGGGCCGGGGGACAGCTCGGTCCAGCACGCGGCGGACACCCTCGCGGCGGGCGACGGCCTCTCCGATCCCGAGGCCGTACGGATTCTGACCGCGGAGGGGCCGGATCGAATCCGGGAGCTGTTGGCGATGGGGGCGATTTTCGATCGCGGGCCCGACGGACGGCTCCGATTCGGTCTCGAGGCGGCCCACACCCGGGCACGGATCATCCACGCGGGGGGCGACCGGACCGGGGCGGCGCTGATTCGGCTCCTCACGAGCGTGGTCCGGGCCGATCCGCTGATCGAAATTCTGGAGCATACCGAAGCCAAGTCGCTCATCGCCGGAGAGCGCGGTGTGGTCGGCGTCCTGGCGGTGCAGCCCGGGCGCCCGGCCCTTGCGCTCCATAGCTCCGCCGTGGTGCTCGCGACCGGCGGCGTGGGGCAGCTCTACCAGGTCACCACCAATCCGACCGTCGCCACGGCGGACGGCTGGGCGATCGCGTACCGCGCGGGTGCGGAGCTGCGGAATCTCGAGTTTCTCCAATTCCATCCCACGGCGCTCAAGCTTCCGGGCGTGAACCCGGCACCGCTCATCTCGGAGGCCGTGCGGGGAGCCGGTGCCCACCTCGTCGACCGGGGCGGCCGTCGCTTCGCCTTCGATCACGACAGCCGCGGCGAGCTGGCCCCTCGCGACATCCTGGCCCGGGCGGTCGCGGCAGCCGATGCGGCGGGCGGCGCGTGGCTCGACGCGCGCCACATCGCCGACTTCGGTCAGCAGTTCCCCGGTATCTCGCAGATGCTCGCAAGCCACGGCTTGAATCCGGCCGCCGATCTTCTGCCGGTGGCGCCGGCGCTGCATTACGCGATGGGCGGCATCCGCACCGACCTCGAGGGCCGCACCACGCTGGCGGGGCTCTGGGCCGTCGGCGAATGCGCGTGCACCGGCGTGCACGGCGCCAACCGGCTCGCCTCCAACTCGCTGCTCGAGGGGCTGGTCTTTGCCGACCGGGTGGCGCGCTCGCTGCCTGGCGATACCTCGATGCCGCTCGCGACCGGGCCAGTGGCCGGGGAGGGCGAGCCGGACGTCTCGCCCACCGACGAGAGCGAGACGATCCGGGCACAGATGCGCACGGTGATGACCGCCGACGTGGGGCTCCAGCGCACCGAGGCTTCGCTGCTCCGCGCCGAGCGGGCGCTCGAGCGGCTGGCCGAGCAGATTCCCGAAGGCGACTGGCGGACGGCCAATCAACTGCTCGTCGCCATTCTCATCACCCAGGCGGCGCGGCGGCGCCGGGAGAGTCGTGGCGGTCATCGCCGGCTGGACTATCCGCCCAAGACTCGGAAGACAGGGGCCACCGGATGACGGCAGTCGCCCTCCCGGTCATCGAGCCGCAAACGTTGTCGTCCGAGCAAATCGCCGAGCTGCAGGCGGAGATTCGCCGGCGGGCGCAGGAGCGAAATGCGGTCGTGCTGGCCCACAACTATCAGCGACCCGAGGTGCAGGACGTCGCGGATTTCGTGGGCGATTCACTGGGGCTCTCCCGCCAGGCCGCCAAGACCGATGCCGACGTGATCGTCTTTGCCGGCGTCCACTTCATGGCGGAGACGGCCAAGATCCTCTCGCCCACGAAGCGGGTGCTCTTGCCCGATCTCCGCGCCGGCTGCTCCCTCGCCGCGACAGTCACCGGCGAACAGGTGGTTGCCTGGAAAGCGAAGTTCCCCGGCTACATCGCCGTCGGTTACGTGAACACGACAGCCGAGGTCAAGGCGGAGCTGGACTACTGCTGCACGAGCGGCAATGTCCTCGACGTGATCGACGCCATTCCGGAGGAGAAAGGCATCCTCTTCCTGCCCGACTTCTTCCTCGGCAGTCATGTGCGGCGGATGCGTCCCAACCGCAAGGTCGAGGTGTGGCTGGGTGAATGCCACGTGCACAAGGGAATCGATCCTGTGACGCTCGAGGCGCAGCGCGCGGCCCACCCCGAGGCGGAAATCCTGGTTCACCCCGAGTGCGGCTGCGCGGGCCAGCTCATCTACGCTGCGGGTCGCGGCGACATCAACCCCGACGGGCTCCACATCGCCTCGACCGAGGGGATGATCCGGCTGGTGAAGGAGCGTCCGGCAAAATCGTTCATCGTGGCCACCGAAACGGGCATCATGCACCGCATGCAGCAGG
>JBGPVE010000089.1:0-10879 GCA_041491545.1 Gemmatimonadota bacterium
CGTTGGGGGCGGCCGGTCGTTCCGGTCTTCTGGGTGGCCGGAGACGATCACGACTTCGCCGAAGCAAGTCATGCCGAATGGCTCACGGCCGACGGGTCCGTGGGCGGCGCGGCGCTCCCACTCCGGCCGGCCGACGCACCGCTCACGCCGATGTACCGCGAGTCGCTTGGCGAGGGCGTGACCGCCGCCATCAAAGCGCTCGAGCACGATCTCGGTCCATCGGAGTTCCGCGGCCTCGCGCTGGATTGGATCCGGCGGCACTTCCGTCCGGACGCGACCGTCGCGGGCTCGTTCGCGGCCGCGCTCGCCGAGTTGCTGGCGCCGCACGGCATCCTGGTCATCGACAGCACGCATCGCGCGGTGAAACAGGCGGCGGCTCCGCTCCTGATGCGGGCCCTGGCGCTCGCCCCGGAGCTGGATCGCGCACTCGCTGATCGGGCTCAGGAGCTGATGGCCCGGGGGCAGGATCCGGGGATCGCGGTGGGGGAGGGCGCCGCCCTCGTGATGGTCGAATGTCGCATGGGGCGCGATCGACTGATTCGCCACGGGCCGGACTTCACCACGCGCCGAGGGAAGAGCGTGTCCACGCTCACAGAGCTCGAGGCACTCGCCGCCCGCGAGCCGGAACGGTTCTCCCCCAACGTTCTGCTCCGGCCGGTCGTGGAAAGCGCGCTGTTGCCCACGGTCGCCTATCTTGGCGGGCCCGGCGAGCTGCGGTACCTACGGCTCACGCCGCCGATATACCAGAAGATGGGTGTGTCGCCTCAGCGGCCGCTACCGCGGTTCTCGGGCGTGCTGGTCGAGCCTCGGATCGATCGCGTGCTGGATAAGTTCGGCATCACGCTCGCCGATCTGATGCAGCCAGCCGGCGTGCTGGAGGCCAGACTGGTTCGATCCCGCCTGCCGGACGACGCGGTCGTGGCGCTCGCGGCGCTCCGGCGCGCCATCGAAGCGCAGTACGAGACGATCGGCCGCGCGGCGGGCGAGATCGATCCCACCTTGGCCCAGCCGGTCGCGGGCGCCAAGCATCAGGCATTGGGCGGCATCCAGGATGTCGAGAAGAAGCTGCTGCAACATCTCAAGAAGCGGCAGGAAACCGAGCTCGGTCAGATCACCCGCGCGCGCAACGCCGTCTGGCCCAACGGCAAGCCCCAGGAGCGGGTGTTTACCATCGCCCCATATCTGGCGCGGCACGGCCCGGCGCTGCTCGGAGATCTGTTGGATGCGATCCGCGGCTGGTACGAGGAGGCCCTTGAGCAGGCCTCCGATCCGGCGTAGAGTCCACCATGCTGATCGTCGTGCTCATCCTCGTGTTGGCGCTCATGATTCCGATCCTCGGGATCCTGATCGAGTCGCCGATCGGGCGCGCGCTGGCGCGCCGGCTCGAGGGCCCCCAGCCCGCGGTTCCGGCGCTCACCGAGTTGGCCAAGAAGGTCGAGCTGCTCGAGGCCGAGGTCGATGATCTGACGAAGAGCGTGCGAAACCTGGAGGAGGAGAATCAGTTTCTGCAGCGCCTGCTGGCCCCGCCGCCGAAACGCACGACCCTTCCACCCCCGGCCGGTCCCTGACCGCCAAACCCGCGCGGTCCTCCCGCCCCGCGGCGATGGTTGCCGCGGGAATCCTGCTCAGCCGCCTGGTCGGCTTGGTGCGCTCGCGCGTGCTGGCGCACTACCTCGCGACGTCCGACGCGGCGGACGCGTTCAGCGCCGCGTTCCGGATCCCGAACTTCTTGCAGAATCTCTTCGGGGAGGGAGCCCTCTCCGCGTCGTTCATTCCAGTGTACGCCAACCTGCTCGCGCGGGACGAGCGGGAAGAGGCCGGCCGGGTGGCGGGCGCGGTCGGCGCGCTGCTCGCGCTGCTCGTCGCCGTGCTCGTGCTGATCGGCGTGCTGGCGACGCCGCTCCTGATCGGCGCGATCGCACCGGGCTTCTCGGGCGAGAAGCGCGAGCTCACCATTCGTCTCGTGCGCATCCTCTTTCCGGGAGCCGGGCTGCTGGTGCTTTCCGCTTGGTGCCTCGGAATCCTCAACAGCCACCGACGATTTTTCCTCTCCTACTCCGCGCCGGTTATCTGGAACGTAGCCATCATCGCGGCGTTGATCGGATTCGGCGGACGGGTGGGGCAGTACCCACTCGCCGAGATCGCGGCGTGGGGCTCGGTCGTGGGAAGCGCGCTCCAATTTCTGGTGCAGTTGCCGACGGTATTGTCGGTCGCCCGTGGTCTCCGGCCGGTGCTCGACGTGACCTCACCCCACGTGCGTACCGTCGTCCAAAATTTCTGGCCGACGTTCGCGAGCCGAGGCGTCGTCCAGATCAGCGCGTACGTGGACGCGTTTCTCGCGAGCTTCCTCCCCACCGGCGCGGTCGCGGCGCTCAGCTACGCGCAGATCCTGTACACGCTGCCCGTGAGCCTCTTCGGGATGTCGGTATCGGCGGCGGAGCTGCCCGCCATGTCGAGCGTGGTGGGCGACGAGCGCGAGGTCTCAGCTCATCTGAGAGGGCGGCTCGACACGGGGCTGCGACAGATCGCGTTCTACGTCGTGCCGTCGGCCATGGCGTTCCTTGCGCTGGGCCAGGTGCTGGCGGCGGCGATCTTCCAGTCGGGCCAATTCACCCGCGGCGACAGCATCTACGTGTGGGGCATTCTCGCCGGTTCGTCGGTCGGGCTGCTCGCCGGCACCATGGGACGACTCTACTCGTCGGCGTTCTACGCCCTCAAGGACACCAGAACTCCGCTGCGGTTCGCGGTGCTGCGCGTAGCGCTGACGACGGTGCTCGGGTATGTCGCGGCGATTCCGCTGCCGCCCGCCTTGGGCATCGCGTCACGCTGGGGGGTCGCCGGGCTCACGGCATCGGCCGGCATGGCGGGCTGGGTCGAGTTCGCGCTCCTGCGCCGGAGCCTCAACGCCCGGATCGGGGAGACCGGCATCGATCGGAGGCACCTCGCCAAACTGTGGGGCGCGGCGCTGCTGGCGGCGGCGGCGGGGGGCGGTGTGGCGCTGCTCCTTCCGCTGCACCAACCCGTCGTTCTGGCGATATTCGTCGTGGGCGCGTTCGGCTTAGTTTACTACGGGGTGGCGGCGGCGCTCGGCGTTCCGGAAGCACGGCGGCTCACCGACCGGCTGGCCGGATCCCCGTAGAGAGACCCATCGTCGGACACCTTCGCCGTTCACGCCTCACCACCCCACTGTCCTCCCGCATTACAATGAGGGTATGACCGTCCCGCCGATCACCGAGACCCTGACCCGAAAGCTTGAGACCCTCGCCGAGGGTCCCGGCGTCTACCTCTGGAGAGACGCCAATGGCGACGTGCTGTACGTCGGCAAAGCCAAACGGCTCAAGTCGCGGGTGCGGAGCTACTTCTCGGCCGACTTCTCGGACAGCCCCAAGAATCTGCTCCTGCGCCGCCTGATCGCCGACGTGGACACGATCGTGGTAGCGAGTGAGGCCGAGTCGCTCATTCTCGAGAACAATCTGATCAAGGAGTACCGGCCCCGATTCAACGTTCGCCTGAAGGACGATAAGAGCTACCCGTCGATCGCCGTCACCGTCAGCGAGCCGTTCCCCCGGGTCCTCGTCACCCGCCGGCTCGATATTCCAGGGGCCAAGTACTTCGGGCCGTACACCGACGTCGGCCAGCTGCGCCGCACCCTCGCCATTATCCGGCGGCTCTACACGATGCGAAGCTGTCACGACGATCTGCCGGCGGAGCGGCGCGAGCGGCCATGCCTGGACTATCACATCGGCCGGTGCAAGGCGCCGTGCGTGGGATGGCAGAGCATGGCGGACTACAGAGCAATGGTGGACGACGTCGTCGACTTTCTGGAGGGCCGAACTCAGGATGTACGGCAGAGGGTGCGCGAGGCGATGCTCGAGTCGAGCGGGCGGGAGGACTACGAGCGGGCGCGCGAGCTACGCGACGCGCTGCGCTGGCTCGAGAAGCTGGAGGAGCCATCGAGCGTCGAGATCATCGGCACCGGCGATGCGGACGCGATCGGCTACGCGCGTGACGGCGACGACGCGGTCGGCGTGCTGCTGCGGGTTCGAGATGGGCGGGTGATCGCGCGCGAGCATCGCTTCCTCGAGGGCGTGGAAGAGGAGAGCGATGCCGCGATCCTGAGCGCGTTCCTGGTGCGCTACTACGTGCCCGCCGAAGCACGGGCTCGGCGGGTGGTGCTACCCTTCGCGCCGGAGGACTGGGACGCGCTGCGCGAAGTGCTCCCCGACACCGACTGGACGATGCCGCAACGCGGCACCGCCAGCCGCTGGCGCGAGCTGGCCGATCAAAACGCGCGACACCTCATGGAGAGTCTTCGGATCGAATCGTTCGAGACCGAGGAGCGGGCCGAGGACCCGGTCTACGCGCTCGGGCGCGATCTCGGACTCAGTGCTGTGCCCCGAAGCCTCGTCTGTGTCGACATCTCGCACAACCAGGGACGCGACATCGTGGGATCGTTGGTCTGGTTCGAGGCCGGACGCCCAAAGAAGAGCGAGTACCGGAAGTTCAAGATCAAAGGATTGGCGCAGCAGGACGACTACGCCGCGATTCACGAGGTGATCACGCGCTACCTGACCCGGCGGCGCGATGAGGGCGATCCACTCCCCGACCTCATCGTCATCGACGGCGGGAAGGGACAGCTCGGCGCCGCGATGGAGGCCGCCAATGCGCTGGGCTTCGACAAGATTCCGATGGTGAGTCTAGCCAAGCGCGACGAAGAGATCTTCGTTCCGGGCCGCCCGGACAGCCTCAAACTTCCGCGCCGCAGTCCCTCGCTCCGGCTGCTGCAGCGGGCCCGCGACGAGGCCCACCGCTTCGGCCTCGCGTACAACCGGAAGCGGCGCACCGAGCGCACGATCACCTCCGAGCTGCTCAACATTCCGGGCATCGGCCCGTCGCGCCGCCGGCGACTCCTGGAGCGATTTGGCAGCCTGGCCGGCGTGAAGTCGGCCACGCCGAGCGAGCTTGCCTCGGTGCCGGGGTTTTCGACGGCGTTGGCTGAGCGGATTCTGGGACACCTCAACGGCGGCTAAGCGGGAAGGGTGAAGCGGGCCGGCTCCGGGGCCGGATTTGCGTACGGCCCGCCACCGAGCCATATTCTTAAGTCTATGTCGGACAGCCGCTTCGCGATTCTCGACCCGGCCGCTGGGATCAGCGGAGACATGTTGCTCGGCGCCCTCGTCGCCGCGGGTGCGCCGCTCGACTGGCTCAAGGGAGTGCCCGCACGCCTCGGCTTTCCCGGCGTCACCATTGAGGTCACCCGGGCGGCGCGCTGCGGCGTGGAGGCGGTCAAGGTCGACATCCGACTTCCCAGCGGTGAGACCGAGGGCCCTGCCGAGCCCCACCACGGTCACTCCGGCCCGCATTCCCATACCCATTCGCCGCCTCACCATTCACCCATTCACTCGTCGCCGCTCTCTCACGCGCCCCACCGCCACATCGGCGAGCTAATCCGGATCGTCGAGCGGGCCCCGTTGTCGCCTTGGGTACGGGAGCGCGCGTTGGAGGCCGTCCGCCTGCTCGGGGAGGCCGAGGGCCGTGTCCACGGGATGCCCGCGGAGTCGGTGGCGCTCCACGAGGTCGGGGCAGTGGACGCTCTGGTGGACATAGTGGCGGGCATCGAGGGGTTCGAGCGGTTGGGCGTGACCCGGATCTACCATCGCCCGGTGGCGCTCGGGAGCGGGTGGATCCGCGCCGCTCACGGCGCCCTGGCGGTGCCGACGCCGGCGACGGCGCTCCTGGTCGAAGGGCTCGAGATCGCACCCAATGGACCCGTCGTCGGCGAGGCCACGACGCCCACGGGCGCGGTACTCCTCCGGGTACTCTCCTCGGGCCCTCCGCCGGCTCGCTGGCGCGCCGTCTCGGCCGGCAACTGGGGCGCCGGCGGCCGCGATCCGGAACATTATCCCAACGCCCTCCGGCTCATCCTCGCCGAGCCGGTCCCCGAGGCGGGCGAAGTGGTGGTGCTCGCGACCGATCTGGACGACCTGAGCCCCGAGTATCTGGAGCCGCTGCGTGAGGCGCTGTTCGCCGCCGGGGGGCTGGACGTGCAAGTTTGGGCCACGCAGATGAAAAAGGGACGGACCGGCTTCCGCGTCGAGGCGATGGCCGCGCCAGGCGACGCCGATCGGGTGACGGAAGCATTCTTTCGCCACAGCACTACGGCCGGCGTCCGGCGGCATACGGTGGAGCGGGTGACCCTGAGTCGGCGCGAGGTCCGCCTAGAGACCGCCGGAGGTAGCGTACGAGTGAAGGTGCTGGACGGGCCCGACGGCCCGCGCGCAAAGCCCGAATACGATGACGTTGCCGAAGCAGCCCGCCGCAGCGGGCGCCCCGCGCACGAGTTGGCAAGGGACTTGCAAACTCGCGCTCTCGACCTCGTGGCAGAAGAGTCCGCGAGGACTGACATCACCACGACGAAATCCTGAGGAGTGAGCATGTCGAGATCCGCGTCTACTGCGGTTGTGACGATACTCGCGCTGTTGGCCTGCCCGATTGCCGTGGGACACGCGCAGGCCAACCAGCGCGTCGTCAAGGCGTTCGAGAAGCAGGGAGGCGCCGCCCAGCTGCCCTCGTGCAAGGGCGGGTTTGGGATGAGCGGCAAGGTCGGAGACGGCGTGGCGGACCTTCGCAGCGCGATGGACACCAAGGATTCGGCGCGGCGGGACAATTCCCTTGCGAGCGCGCAGAAGAATCTCGTGGCCGCCGCGGTCAAGGATCCCAAGAGCGCCCCGGCCTGGCTCTACCTCGGGCGCACGTATCTCTTCCGCGGCGACCTGGCGGGCGCCGATTCCGCGTTTACGCGGGCCCTGGCGGCGTCGCCCGACTGCAAGGACGACATCAACCGCTTCCGCGAGGCGGCTTGGGTGCCGTTGGTCAACGATGGGGTTGACTTCTCGCAGGCCAAGAAGGATGACTCCGCGCTCGCGCTCTTCCGTGAGGCCAATCAGATCTACCGCGAGAAGCCGAACGGCTTGGCCGGTGCCGGCGTCATCTACGCGAACACGGGCCAGATCGACAGCGCGGCGGTGTACCTGAAGCTGGCGGCGGACGTCGCCGCCAAGGCGAATCTCAACGAGGATCGGAATGGGGCGACGTACAACCTCGGCCTCGTGCTGCTCAGGTCCAAGAAGTACGACGAGGCGGTGGCGGCGCTGGAGCAGTATCACACCTGGGTGCCCAAGGACACGCTCGGCGCGAGGAGCTTGGCGTCAGCGTATCGCGCCGCGGGCAAGACCGATCAGGCCGCCGCGACTGAGAAGGCGGCCGGCATTGCTCCGGGCTCGGTGCCCGGAGGCGATCAGGGAACGCTGCAGTTCAACGAGGGCGTGAATCTGTTCAACCAGAACAAGTTCGCCGACGCCGCGACGCTCTTCGGACAGGTGTACGAGAAGCAGCCGTACAACCACGACGCCCTGCTCAATCAGGCAACCGCGTACTATAAGGCACAGGATGCCGTGAAGCTGGCGGCGGTGGGGGAAAAGCTGGTCGACGTGGAGCCGATGAACGAGGTGGCGATGCAGCTCCTCTCGCAGGCGTACAAGACCACCAAACAGCAGGACAAGCAGGTCGCGATGGTGACGCGCTATCGCGCGATGCCGATCAAGGTCGAGACCAAGCAGGTCACGATCAGCCCCACCGCGATTCAGCTAACGCTCATGGCGACGGGGCGGGACGCGAAGGATCCGAAGGACGCGCCGATCAAGCCCGCGCCTGTGACGCTGGTGTTCGAGGTGATGGGAACCGATGGGGCGGTGCTGGGCACCCAGGAAGTGACGGTGCCGCCGCTCAACGCGGGGGCCACGCAGGAAATCAAGGTCGACGTCAAGGCGAACGGCATCGCCGGTTGGCACTACAAGGCCAAATAGGTGCCGACTCAGGGGCTCGACGCGGCGGGGCTCACCACCACGCACGCGGCCTTCATCGAGCAGGCGCAGCGGAACGGGCAGCTCTACATCCATCAGCCGTACGAGCTGTACAGCGAAGCCAACCACGAGGCGTGGCGCGGGCTCTATCACCGCATGGAGCCGCGCTGGCGCCAGTACGCGAATCCCAAGTTCCTGGAGGGGATCAACAATCTCTGCCTCGACCCGAACCGGGTGCCGTCGCTCGAGAGCGTCAATCGATTCTTGAGCCCGCTCACCGGTTTCAAGGCCAAGGCGGTGAGCGGGTACGTGCCGGCGTTTCTCTTCTTCGACCGCTTGAGAAACCGGGAGTTTCCCACCACGATCACGATCCGCGACGCCCGGCGTCTCGATTACCTTCCCGAGCCGGACATCTTCCACGATATCGCCGGCCACGTGCCGATGCACACCGACAAGGCATTCGCGGAGGCGTTGGTGCGCTTCGGCGACTGCGCCCACACGGCCGCCGACATCGTCTCCGGCATCAAAGATGACGAAGAGAAGGTGCGCCGGGTCACCAGCGTCTTCAAGGCGATGGCGCGCTTCTTCTGGTTTACGGTCGAGTTCGGGCTGATGCGCAGCGCGGACGGGATCAAGGCGTACGGGAGCGGACTGCTGAGCTCGTACGGCGAGCTGGCGCATTCGGTCGACGCGCCGGAGGTTCAGCGCTATCCCATTCAGCTCGAGTGGGTCATCAACCAATACTTCGAGATCGATCACTACCAGCCGTTGCTCTTCGTGGTCGACTCGTTCGACCACCTCTTCGAGCTCGTGGGTCAGCTCGAGCGCTGGATGCGGGCGGGGCGGCTGGACAATGTCTCGCCGGGGGAGCCCCTGATGAGCGAGCTGGATGTGAAGAGCTTCCTGGAGGCGTCGGCCAAGGGCGCTTGACCGGGGAGTAATCGGGATGGTACAGCGTCAGCTTCCCAATCGGATAACGCCCGCCGGCCCGCGCCAGCGGGCGTTGGTTTTCCACCAACTGGGCTAACACATCGCCAGTCAGCGCCAGCCGGAAACAGTGGGCGTTGGCACCACGGTTGACACCGCGGGCGGAGGAACACGTCTCTTTGCCCATCCCCGCCGGGCAAGGGATGAGCTGCAGCTCGAGCCGACTGGTCAAGGAGCGGTTCGAGGACCTCGATGCCGACACGGTGCTCGCGAGAGTGGCGACCCTGCCGATCCAGCGCTGGAGCTATCGGGGCACCGCTGCGCGGCACGTAGGCCCGGTGGCGGAGGACTTCTACGCCGCCTTCGGCCTCGGCGAGGGACCGAGGACGATCGCGCTCGTCGATGCCGGCGGGATCAGCCTGCTCGCCATCCAGGCGCTCGCGCAGCGCACCGCCGCGCTGCAAACCGAGAATGCCGAGCTTCGCCGGCGGCTCGAGGCGTTGGAGGCGAGACAGGTCAACGGCGCCAGGTGAGTCAGCCGGCGTCGCGTTGCATTCCTCGGCCCCCACCTCTGCCGCTACCTGTGAGGACGGTCCGTCAGGGCACGGTCAGGTAGCCTACCGCACACGTGCCGACCCGAATCCGATCCAGAATCTTGCGGTCCATCGTTCCCGCCATGCTCGATCGCTCACCGACTTCCGAAAGCGTCTCGATCAGATTAGCGTATCTGCACGGTGGAAGCCCGCTTGGCACCGCCGGTGACACCGCGGCCTCAGACGAAACATCAGCTGCACCGCCGTAGGAGGTTGCAGGAGCAGCACATGCGGGAGTAGCTCAGCTGGTAGAGCGTCAGCTTCCCAAGCTGAATGTCGCGGGTTCGAGCCCCGTCTCCCGCTCTCTCAAGTAGGGCAACGACTTAGGCCACCTCACGGTGGCCTCTTTTTATGGCTGGTACCCAGACCCGGTACCCAACCATATTGTGCGTAGCTCGTCACAGCACATCACTGGCCTATAGCCGGAGCGGCCGTCTCGCATACGAGGCGGGCACGTCCGGGGGACCGGGGGTCCCGCCGCCGTACTACGGCATCTTTATCGACAGCGCGTTCGCGTTCCCGGGGCTGGGGCGAGAGCTTGATTGGACGCCGGACGAACAGGCCCTGGTGCTCAGCGACTCAACCGATCTGTTTCGCCTGCGCCTGGCAGACGGCTCGGTCAGCCGGATCTGGTCATCGCCGGGCGACACGATCGCGCTGCCGGCGGTCTCGCCCGACGGCACCCGGATTGCGTTCGTGCGTCATGCAAGTTCCTCCGCGACGGGGCCGGAGGTGTGGACCGTCGGTATCGACGGCACCGCCCCGATCCAGCTGACGACGGGCTATCGGGACTACTATCCCGTGTGGACCGCGGACGGGCACTATGTCGCCTTCAGTCGTGGTGGGGCCCCAGGCGCTGAAGGGGTCTACCTGGTCCCCGCGCTCGGTGGCACGGCGACGCGCTTAGTGGCCCTGGCGGAGCACACAGGAGGTCCGATCGCCTGGAGCCGGTAACGGACTTTGAGCTCGGCGAGGCAGACCAGGTCCCGTCCCTCGCGCGCCGCCGCGGCCGATCGCGCGTAGCCCACCAGCGCGGCGTCCGTCGGGTGGGTCATTCCACCCGGGCGGCGGCTCGCCTTGCGGCCCCGGCCATATGAGGCATCTTATCGCGACCCCTTCGCGGGCCCCTTAGCCTTCCACCGGAGAGTCAAATGGACCTCACCACGATCCTCACCCAATTGATTGCCGGCGCGGTCGGCGGCAATGCGGCAGGCTTGCTGAACAAGGCGAAGAGCCTGGGACCTCTGCTGAACACGGTCCTGGGGATCATCGGCGGGGTCGGGGGAGGCCAGCTGCTGGGCGGCCCCGTGGCCGGCATGCTCGGCGGCAACGCCACCGCCGGGAACGCGACCGCCGCCGCGGTCATCGGGGCCATCCTCCCGCTGGTCGTCGGGATGTTCAAGAAGCCGGCCGCCAGCATCCGCTTCGCCGCAGCCATCCTCGCTGACCCCAAGCAGGCCAACGCAGGGGTCAGGAAGGCCAGCCTCGACACCATCC
>JBGPVE010000090.1:0-10773 GCA_041491545.1 Gemmatimonadota bacterium
CTTTGCGTCACTCCGGCCTTTTATGTACGCGTAGATCGCCTCCAGCTTGTCGTCGTCGATGATGCCGGTCCAGCTCGGCATCCCCTTCAGCGCCCGACTCCCGTGCACCACCCGCCAGAACTCGTCATGATCCACCTTGCCGCTACGGAAGCTGTCGATCAGATGCGGCGCGATCGTGGTACCCGTGACGTCCTCGCCGTGACAGCGCGCGCAATTCAGGTTGAAGTACTTCCAGCCGGTATAGACCACCTGCGTGACGGTGTCGAGTGGCGGCCGATGGTAGGGGTCCTGCAACGGCCGCGAGGCTGCGGCGGCTTCGGGCTGCGATGGGGCGGCGCTGGGCTGCGCGGTGTCGGCCTGGCCGGCTGCTGGCCGGGAGCGCGCGCCCGCGGAGTCGGCGGCGGGGGCCGGTGCCTGCTGCGGCCCACCCACGCCGCCCGGGGCCGAGTCTCGCCCGGCCCGCACGCTGTCGGTCGACGCCGTTTGTCGCCTGGCGCCGCTGCGGTCACAGGCGCCGATGGCCAAGGCCGAGATCCAGGCCAGACCGATCGCCGCCGGATGAGGATTCCAGATCCGCATGGTTCCACTCTCCTGAGAATGTCGCTTGGGGCATTCGACCACGCCCGCCGGTCGAGAGACGTGTTGTAAGATCGCACTTTATGGCCCGGCTGCGCGTGATCGCGGTCCCGCTCGTCGCGTGAGCCGCGCCCCGGTCTCGCTCGAGGCCGCCCGGGGTGTTCCGCGACATAGCCTGCGCTATCTTTGCACCATGCCGACCCCGACCCCCGCTCGCGCAGTGACGTTGGGTCTGGTGCAGACCAGCTGCACCAAGGACCCGGACGAGAACGTGCGCAAGGCGATCGCGGGCATCCGTGAGGCGGCCGCCCGCGGCGCCCAGATCATCTGCCTGCAGGAGCTTTTCCGGACTCAGTATTTCTGCCAGACGGAGGATCACGGTTGCTTCGCGCTGGCTGAGTCGATCCCCGGCCCAACGACCGAGCGGCTGTGCGCGCTCGCCGGCGAGCTGGGTGTGGTCCTCATCGCCTCGCTCTTCGAGCGCCGGACGGAAGGGCTCTATCACAACACGGCCGCCGTGATCGACGCGGATGGCCGCTACCTCGGCAAGTATCGCAAGATGCACATCCCCGACGATCCGCTCTACTACGAGAAGTTCTACTTCACGCCGGGTGACCTCGGCTTCCGGAGCTGGGACACGCGCTTCGGGCGGATCGGCGTGCTCGTGTGTTGGGATCAGTGGTATCCCGAGGCCGCGCGTCTCACGGCGCTGAGTGGCGCGCAGATTCTGTTCTATCCGACGGCGATCGGATGGCACCGTTCGGAGAAGGCGGAGCACGGCGAGCAGCAGAAGGCCGCCTGGGAGACGATCCAGAAGAGCCATGCGATCGCGAACGGCGTATATGTCTGCGCCGTGAACCGGGTCGGCCACGAGGGGGACGCGGCCGGCGGGATCGAGTTTTGGGGCGGGAGCTTCGTGGCCGATCCAGGCGGGCGGGTGATCGCGAAAGCGGGCCAGAGCGAAACCGTGCTCCTCGCGACCTGCGATTTGGCCGCGGTCGACGCGAGCCGGACCCACTGGCCGTTTCTTCGGGATCGACGGATCGACGCGTATCAGGATATCACCAAGCGCTATCTCGACTGATCTTGACCGGGCGAATGCCGCAACCGACGCCCGCACAGCTGGGCTACCGCATGCCCGCCGAGTGGGAGCCGCACCGGGGCACCTGGCTCAGCTGGCCGCACAAGGAGGCCTCGTGGCCCGGCAACTTCGGGCCCGTGCCCATGATCTTTGCCCGCATGGTGCGGGAGCTGGCGGGCGGCGAGGAGGTGCACATCAACGTCGCCGGCCCGGACATGGAGCGCGCCGTGCGCCAACTGCTCGCGGAGGTGGGCAGCCCGACCGGCAACGTCTTCTTCCACCACAACCCCACCAACGACGCCTGGTGCCGCGATCATGGCCCGATGTTTCTGCAGCGGACCGTCGACTCACGCGCCGAGGAAGCCATCGTCGATTGGGGCTACAACGCATGGGGCGGCAAGTACCCGCCGTATGATCTCGATGACGTCATCCCCGCGCGCATCGGCCACGAGCTCGGCGTGCCGGTTTTCTCCCCCGGCATCGTCATGGAGGGTGGCTCGCTCGACGTAAACGGGCGCGGCACCCTGCTCACCACCGAGGCATGCCTGCTGAATCCCAACCGCAACCCCGAGCTGTCGCGCGTCGAGGTGGAGACGTACCTCAAAGCCTACGTCGGCGTCAGCCACATCCTATGGCTCGGGGATGGCATCGTGGGTGACGACACCGACGGGCACGTCGACGACCTGTCCCGCTTTACCGATCCCACGACGATCGTCACGGTCGTAGAGGATGACGCAGCGGACGAAAACTACAAGCCGCTACAGGAAAACCTGCAGCGGCTTCGAGGTATGACCGATCAGGACGGGCGGGCTCTTCGCATCGTGACGCTGCCAATGCCGCGCCCGGTCTGTCGCGACGGCCGGCGATTGCCGGCGAGCTACGCCAACTTCTACATCGCCAACCAAGTCGTGCTCATGCCCGGCTACGATCCCGAGCGAGACCAAGTCGCCCGCACCGCGCTCGAGCCGCTCTTTGCCGGGCGCCGCGTCGTCGTCATCGATTGCACCGATCTGGTCTGGGGACTGGGCGCATTCCACTGTGTGACCCAGCAGTGGCCAGCCTTGCCCCGAGCCTGATCCGCTCGCCTCAGACTTTCTTCCAGGACCCCTGAAGGCCGGCGTGCCGGCCGCCGCACGGATCGAACCCGACTCCAGCGACTCCCAGCGAATCGCCGCCCTGGCTCAGCACGTAGGCCGCCTCGCCCGACGCGCACTTGCTGCCCGCGGTATCGGCGGGGAACACGAGCGTGTCGCCCTTGAAGGTCGCCTTGCCCTTCATCGTCGGATTGTCGGCCCAGCGAGGCGCCGGCAGCGTCAGCTCTACCGTGCCGTCGGACCCGATCGTCAGATTGACCTCGCCCTCGTTGTATAGGTCCCGCTTGTACTTCCCGGCGTACTTCGCGCCACCACCACAACCGGTGACGAGCACCAGGACGACCACGGCGGCCAGCGAAGACGTGACTGCGGTACCGCCACGAGACCCAACCGTCATCAGGATACCCTCCACTCAGTGACCAAGGGGGAGCCAAGCGGCAAACCCCGCTTAGGGCGGGGTGGGGCTTTCCAAGATGCGCCGCGCAGCCGTGCCGCGCCAGTAGCGCCGGGAATCGGGGCCCGGGATGGGGCTCAGGCCCGCCACACCGTCTCCCCGGCGATGAACGTGGCCCGGCAGGCGTTCGACCGGAAGTGATACAACCAGTGATTGACATCGGGAGCATCGATGAGGGCGAAATCCGCCGCCTTGCCCGGCTCCAGGGAGCCGATCTCGGCCTCACGGGCGACAGCCCGAGCGGCGTATACCGTCGCCCCTTTGAGGGCCTCGGCCGGTGTCATCCGCTGCAGGGTGCAGGCGAGCGTCAGCGCCAGCGGGAGGTGGTAGCTCGGGGCCGAGCCGGGGTTGAAATCGGTGGCAACGGCGACGGCGACGCCGGCCTCGATCAGCGACCGCGCGGGCATCGGCCGCTGGTTGAGGTAGAGCGTGGCGAGGGGCAGGCTGACCGCGACGACCCCTGCCCTACGAAGCGCCGCGATGCCCCCCGGCGTCACGCACTCGAGATGGTCGGCCGAGAGCGCGCCCACCTCGGCGGCGAGCTCTGCGCCACCGCCGGCCGTGAGCTGGTCCGCATGCAGCTTGGGCGCGAGACCGACCTGGCGCCCGGCCAGGAGAATCCGTCGAGCCTCCTCGACCGAGAAGGCGGATTCCTCGACGAACACGTCGCAGCAGGCAGCCAAGCCCTCGGCGGCGAATTCGGGGATCATTCGCTCCACGATCAGATCGACATATGCCGGCCGCCGGTCCCGATACTCCGGCGGCACCACGTGGGCGGCGAGCAACGTCGCCACGATCCGCTGCGGGCCGGCGCTGGCCAGCCGCCGATATACCTCCAATAGCTTCCGCTCCGCGTCTGGCTCGAGGCCATAACCGCTCTTGCACTCGACCGTGGTGACGCCGAGCTCGAGCATCGCGCCGAGGAAGTCAGTGCAGCGCTGGAGCAGCAGCTCGGCCGAGGCGGCGCGTGTGGCGCGCATGGTGGTGGTGATTCCACCGCCGGCCGCGGCGATCTGCCGATACGTCTCGCCCCGGATCCGGCGCTCGAATTCGTCCGCCCGCCACCCGCCAAAGGCCAGATGGGTGTGGCAATCGATCAAGCCGGGGATGACCAGACTCCCCCCGGCATCGAGCACAGTCGCGCCCCGAAAGCGATCGGGCAGGTCCGTTTCGGGCCCGACCCACACGATTCGTCCGGCGTCCCATGCGAGTGCCGCCGCCGCGATCGGATGGATGTCGCCCTGCCCTCCGGCGGACCGGCAGGTGGCCAGCATACCTATGTTGCGAAGTAAGTTCATGATATCTGAACCTTACCGGGCGTCGAGTCGCCCGCCAAGAGCCGATGCCGCTCTGGCCGCCATCTGCAACCTTCCGTAACATCCGTCCATCCAACGCAGTACATGGCCAACCCACGACTCGGAGCGCCCCCCAAACGGTCGAGGTGCCCCGGCCTCTCGGGGTCCGTCCCGCGCTATCCTCCGCCGACCGGGACTATGAGGCCGCCGTGTCCGATCTCAAGCGGGTCCTCGCCGCCGGACGGGGCACGCTCGACACGGCGACTGTTCGGGTCCTCGAGCGGAACCTGGCCCTGATCGATCGGGCGATCGCCGACGCGCGACGGGCGCTCGCGGCCGATCCCAACAACGCCTATCTCAACGCCCATCTCGCGCGCACGATGCACCAGAAGATCGACCTCTTGCGCCGGGCCGCCACTCTCGCCTCGACCCAGAGCTGAAAGGAGAGCGCTCGTGTTCATCGCCCTCACCGTTCTCGCGCTGCTCCTTCCCCAAGATGCCGACACCACGGTGGCGGCGCAGCGTGGCCAGCGGCTCGAAGTCAACGCTCACTCCGGCGACATCACCGTGCACGGCTGGTCGCGGAACGCCGTGCGAGTCCATGCCAGCCTGGACGAGCACGCCCGCCTCGAGATCGACCAGTCGCCGAACGCGGTGAGCGTACGGAGCGCTCAGCGTGGCGCCCCCAAGGATGCCGACTACGAGATCACGGTGCCGACTTGGATGGGCCTTACGCTCTCGGGCGTGAACGCCGAGATCAAAGTCGACGGCGTCCAAGGGCCGATCTCGGCGGAGACGGTCAATGGAACCGTGACGGTCAAGGGCGGCGACGGCATCGTCTCGCTGCGCTCGGTGCAGGGTGCGGTGTCGCTGGAGGGCGCCAAGGGACGCATCGACGTCACCTCGGTGAACGACGATGTGACGCTGGCCGACGTCAGCGGGGAGCTACACGTCGAGTCGGTGAACGGTGAGATTCGGCTCGAGCGGGTGGAATCGGACAACACCGAGGCGACCAGCGTGAACGGGAGCATCCTCTACAACGGCACCATTCGCGCCGGAGGCCGCTACCACCTGGTGACACACAATGGCGACGTGACCGTCACCGTGCCGGAGAACGCCGACGCGCTGGTGGCGGTATCGACCTTCCAGGGCGACTTCGAGTCGGATTTCCCGGTGACGGTGCGCGAGCGCCGCGACAACCGCTTCACGTTCACCCTGGGCGGCGGCAGCGCTCGCCTCGAGCTCGAATCGTTCCAGGGGACCATCCGGCTCAAGCGGCCCGGGAGTCATCCGCCAAAGTCCAAGTCCGACGAGTAGCCTCAGGGCACCAGCTCGAACGAGAGGCTGGACGGCGCGCCTTCACCTGAGGCGCCGATGACGAAGTGACGCGGTTCCGCGTGCAGGCCGAGCCGCTCCTGCGCGGCCGGGTCCACGGCCAGCTCGTACTCGCCCGGGCGGATGCCCATCGTGTAGAACGTGCCGTCGTTAAACGTCGTCATCACACGACGATCCGTACGGCGGCGATCGGTCAACACCAACGGCACGCCGCTGAGCCCGACGCCTCCCGCCCGCGCCACCCGGCCTTCGATCACCGCCCCGACCACGAGCGGGACGTCGTACGCCGTAAACCCGTTGGGCGCGGGGACCAGGACGGCGCTCGGCCCCTCCGGAACCCAGAGCGGCGACTCGAAGCTGAGCGAATCGACCGCGACCTCGATCGGCTCGAAGGGCAAGATATCCCAGACGCGATACGCTCCGGTCGAGTCCGAATAGCTGGTCCCCTGACCCACCTGCACCCGCACCCCTCGAAGTCCCGGCTCGCCAGGATCGAGCACGCCATTGCCGTTGAGATCGAGAAAGACCCGCCCCGCCACGCCGGAGCGCTGGAGCGATGGACCGGGCGCGGTGCCGAGCCGGTGCGTGGCTCGATCGTAGATCACCGAGCCTTGCACCTCCTGGGTAAGCGTCGCGGGTGAGCCGGTCGGTGCCGTCGCTGTGGTAAAGGCCCGCATCGAGGGGAAGAGCGACGCGAGCGTCAACGTGTAGATCGGGCCGGCGAGTCCTTCGACCCAACTCACCCCCGCCTCCAATCGCACCGTTGCCGCGATCGGTCGGGCGACCACCAGTGACGCCGCCGTGACCTGGCCCGCTCCGCGCGCCTCGAAGGTCGCGCGGGCCCACATCTGGCGCAGGAACGGTCCCCAGCTCGACCGCGGCAACATGAAGCTGTTGACGCCCCAATAGCCGCGAGCGATGGTCGACCCGCCGTCGATCACGTCCCGCGTACCGCGGAGATACGGCAGCAGACGGACGTTACCGACCTGCACCGAGGCGCCGAGGCGCGCGCGATCGGCGACGCCGGTGGAGGTGTGGGCATGCTCGATCGCGGTCTCGAAGTACAGGTCGTCCCGCGCCGGCCGCGGACGCAGAAAGCCGGCGAGATCCCACTGGTCCCGCCGGGAGAGCGGGTTGAAGAGCGGCGACGCCGACGCCGCGTCGAAGCGAGTGTACTCCGCGAAGAGCCGCGTATCGAGCGACGGCTCGAAGTTGAGGCCGGCCCGGATGAGACCGTGGTGCACCGCTTCGCCCTCGACGGTCCACGCATTGGTGAGACCGCCGGTGATCGTGGCGTAGGGGTGGAACAGGTCGGACGCCGCGCCGCGCCACAGTTGGTCGGCGCCGGTCTGGACCGTCCAGCGGCCGTTGATGCCGTAGCGAAGATCGAGGTTGGCCGCGCCGTCGCACGCGAGGAACCGGCACTGACCGCCCGAAATGCCATACTCGAATCGCTTGGCCGGCAGCAGCGCCGCCTCGGCTCGGTACGTCTGATTGAATCGCCGCTGCTCACCGTACGGCCCGTAGGCGACGAAGTCCACGGGGTTCTCGCCATACAGGATGGGCACCTGCAGCGCGAACTCACCGCCAGGGCCGACCGAGTCGAATCCCACCAGCTCACCGCCGCGATACGCTTCGACCTCCCAGCCGGGAGGGAGCCGTCCGGTGTACGGCGTCACCCCAAGCAGCGATGGCCGCACGTATGGCGCGTTGGTCACGGTGGCGCCGCGCATCGTGAATGCGACCGGACCGGTCACGGGACCATCGCCCAGCCGGAGCTGGCGGACCCGGGGATTGTCGCGCCACACGCCGAGCCACGAGCCGTCGAAGCGCACGGTGCCCGACGAGGCTGGGCCCAAGCTCTGTACGCCAAGCTCCAGCGACCCACCCAGGACGTCGGCACCGGCCGCGACGCTGTACGAGCTGCCGCCCAGGGGATCCGCGCTGGGCGTGAGGAGGGAGTAATCGAGGACGAAGCCGTTCCACGCGCGTTGGCGCGACGCGGGAAGCGCCCGGTCGGTCCCCACGGCACCGGAGGCGCGTAGGAGCGCCTCGCGAGCTGCCACTCTCCGCCGTTGCTGGGCCACCGGCAGCGAGCTCGGATCCGGAACGACGACGTCGAGATCGGGCCAGTCGATGATGAAGTGGAGATCGAGCAGTTGCTCGATGCGCGACGTCGCCAGGTACAGCTCGCCGTCGTGCAGAAGAATCTGCGATGAGTCCACCGGCACATGCCGCCGACCCCACGTCAGCGTGTCGCGATGGCTGTCGATGAGAAAGGAGACGTTGCCCGGCTGGCTCACACCCTCAAGGCGGCCGTCGCGCGAAAGCGTCGCGCGAATCCCGGCGAGATCGAAGAACTGGGTGAGCGGGAGAAGGGCGTCGTCGCCGACGCGAAACGCCGGCACCGTGCGCGCGGCGATCTGGCCCAACCGGAGCTCGATCAGCACGGTCTCGGGCAGCGAGTCGTCGGCGCGCACGGGCTCTGAGATGGGGGGTGCCTGAAGCGCCACGGGTATCGCCCACGACCGCCTCTCGCCATCCTCACCGTTCGCGGCGCGTGGCGTGAAACTCGGTTTCGAACGGTGGCGCCGCGCCCAGCTCGCGTGCCCCCTGTGCCCTGCGGCGGACCGCGTCAGCTCCACGGTCCACGGCTGAGCGATCGATGCCGGCGGGGTCGCGGCTGCCGCCTGGCTCCGCCAGTGGACGAAAGGCACCGCGAGGATCGCGACGAGCACCAAGGGCCGTGAGCTGGCGCGCGTCGACATGCGTGTTTACGGCAGCGTCAGGCTCACCGAATCACGCACGGCGCGGAACGGCAGCACCGATTCGGCTGGGAGATCCTGCCGCGCCGCGGCGACCTCGAACCGAAGCCGATAGCGACCCGGGGGTAGATTCGCCGCGGCGATGCTGAATCGAGGCTCGATCGCGTGATACACGGCGACCGGCATGTTGAACGTCGCGCGCACCTTGCCGGTCGAATCGACCATTTCACCTCGTGCCGTCCCGAGCGCGGCCGCGTTTCCGGTTCGCTCGAGCCGGGCCCGGACCAGCAGCGAGTCGGCCGCACGGTTCGCCCGGAGCGCCGACACCGCAAGACCCGCCTCCGCCTTGCCCTTTCGGAAAAAGAGCGGAATGATAGTGCGGACCTCCATCGTGAGCCCGACGGAGAGCCCCGCCGTATTCGCGCTGTCGACGACGGTCACCGGCAGCTTGCCGCCCCGCGCGACGATGACGAGACGGGTCCAATACTCTCCGTCGGCAGCGGTGGGCGGCGGACTGACCAGCACCCGCACGGTTTGCTGCCCCTTGGGGGCAAGCGTCATGCGCCGGGGAAAGATCTTGATCCACCCGGCGGCGGAGGGCTCGGCCGAATCAGGCTGCTCGGCGGTGAAGAGCTGGGTCTGACCCAACGAATCGGTGACCGGGTAGCCGAACAGCGCGGACATGTCCACTTCCGCGGGGTCGTCGTTCGGGTTCACCAAGAGGAGCGAGCCTGCCCGCGACCGCGAGTCGATGAAGACCGCGGTCGGCGCGACCAGCACGCCCTGCGCGAGAGCAGGAACCGGAGCGAGCAGGGCGATGGCGAGGACCAGCGTTCGAAGACTCATGAGATTAGAGCACGTTGGCGACTGTGAGAGTGACGACCGCCGTGTAACTACCCGCGCGCTGGCCCGCCGATGGCTGCGCCCGACCACCGAGGAAGACGGCGCTGCGTCTCCGGCGACCGGTCGCCGCCGTGAAACCGACCCGAGGATCGAATCCGATCTGTCCTCCGATCGATTGATCCGCCGAAAACCCGGCATCGCCCCCGCCGAACGTGAGCGGAATCCCCGCACCGGCGGGCCCGTCGAGTCGGTTGGGCAGCGTGAACTGCACCAAGATTTGTCCGTTGCTCGGGGCGACGATATCGAAGCGGCCGCTCCGCGCCGGATCGGTACGACCGACGACGCCGGGGACGCCGGGTAAGAGGTTGCCGAAGCTCAACGTCTGCACGCCTTGGACTCTGATTCGGCGTCCGCCCTGGGCCGCGAGCGGCCCGGCACCGGCGCCCAAGAAAAGCGCCGCCACCAGATAGGTGGTACACCGCACCGCGCTCAGTTGTACACCACGGTGAGGGTGATCGGCGCGGTGTAGAAGCCGGGAGCCGCAGCCGTCGCCGCGAGCGTGGCTCCAATCCAGATGAACAGATTTCCGGTCGCGGTCGATGTCGTCACCGTACCGCTATTGCTCGGCGGCGTGAATGGAACCGAGAGCGCCACACTGTTGAAGATCCCGACCCGGGATTGATATCCGCCGACGGCCAGATTGGGCCCGAGGGCGCTCGGGAGCGACCAACCGATCGTCACTTGCGCGTTCGGCTGCATCGCGATCGTGAATCGTCCGGCCGTCGCCGCGGCCGGCGCGATGATCGTCGTGGAGGTCGGCAGAATCGTGCCGAAGGCCAGATCGCTGCCGGTAATCGTGATCGCCTGGAGAACGTTGGCCGAGATTTGGAACGAGCCGTTACCCTGCGCCGTGCCCGGGGTCGCCATCGCCGCGGCGATCGAAGCCAAAGCGATCGCTGCCCCGAGCATGCGCAGCACGGGAGATCGGGTCAGTTATAGATGACGGTGAGCGTCACCGGCGCCGTGTACGCGGCCGGCGCGGCAGCCGTCGTCGTAAGCGTGGCACCGACCCACACAAAAAGATTGCCGGTGCCGACGACGCCGCCAATCGTGCGAGCCTGCGGAACCGCGGAGACGGTCAGCGCGGTCGCCGTGCCGGCGTTATTGACGGTATTCGCGAGGCCCTGCCATGTGCCGATCGCCACGTTGGCACCGAGCGTCGCCGGCAGCGTGAACGACACCAACACCGGAGCGGCAGCCGAGCCACCGACGGTGAAGAGACCACCGGCGGCCGGAGCCACCGTCTTGGTCTGGGTCGGGGCCACGTTGC
>JBGPVE010000091.1:0-10700 GCA_041491545.1 Gemmatimonadota bacterium
AGGGAGGGGGCAAACCGGAAGGCCTGCCCCCCATGGCACAGCGTGGGACGACCAATCTGACTGGGCCGGTCCCGAGGGACAATCGATCAAACGAGTGGAATGTGATCGAGTTCGAAGGGACTACACTCAAGGGACTAGGTCCGCGCCACGGAGCCGAGACGAAGCGGGGGCTGAACCACCGCGGGAGCCGCTCGGTTCCGGGAAAAGGCGGCTACTTCGAGCCGGCTGTTGACTGGCAGCTTCGACAGCACCTTATGGACGTGGCTCTTGACGGTGTGAAGCGCGATCTGCAGCCGGGCGGCCATCTCCTTGTCGCTCAAACCCTGAACGATCAGATCGGTGACGGCTCGTTGCCGGTTGGTGAGCCGCTTGACGCCCAGGGTCCTCTTCGCGCGCTCCTGGACTCCGTGCTCGTTAAGCTGATCAAACAACGAACGGGTCAGTTCCAATGGCAGCACCTGAATCCCCTGTGCGACCGAGTGGATGGTGCTGAGGAACTTGTCGAAGGACGCATCCGCCATGATGAACCCTGAGACCCCGGCCCGGACAAAGCTCGCCACATCCTCATGAAGCGGCTCGAGCCCCATGATGATCACCCGGGACTCCGGCTGTTCCCCGTGCAGCGCGCCGGCCAGCGTCAGGCTGTCGTCGCCCTCCCGCCGCAGATTCAGGAGCACCATGTCCGGCTTGGTCTCTTGAACCTTCTGCAGCGCCTCTTCGATTTCCGCCGAGGCGGCGAGGACATGAAACCCCGGCTGGGCACGGATGAGTGCCACGACGCCTTGACGCCCTGACGGGTTGTCGTCGATGAGGACCATCGAGATGCGCTTCCTCACGCGAGGCGTCCGAAGCTCGGGGCGGGAACATCTGGTGGCAGGGGCACGGAATCTCACAATCGGTGGTCGTTTCTCGAAACGACCAATTCCAGTGTGGTGGATTGGTCGGCGTGGTGGGCTCTTCTCGGACACCGCGACGCCTGGCCGTGGTGCCGGGTCGCTCACCAAGACTCCCCGCTCTGGCATTCTTGCTAGAGGAAGAGTTCAGCATACCAATGTGAAGGATCGGGCAGGGAATCAACAATCGATCATAGGGACCATTTAAGGTCCCGCTCGGAAGAGCGACGTATGAGGCGGGAAGTTGCGGCTTGAAGGTCTACACTCCTCCGGCCGCGTGGGAAAAGGCCGCCACTTCCAGACGGCTCCGGAGCGCCAGTTTCTCCAGGACATTGTGCACGTGACTCTTGACCGTGTAAACCGCGATGTTGAGCCGAGTCGCAATCTCCTTGTTGCTCAGGCCCTCACCGAGGAGCCCGATGACCTGGCGTTCCCGGTTGGTCAGTCGCACCGCGTCCAGGACCCGTGCCTTGCTCCCCCCGACTGCATGCCGAGCGACTTGGCTGAAGAGCGAGTTGGTCAGCGCCCGGGGCAGGACCTCGGCGCCGTCGGCCACCGCGCGAATGGTAGCGAAAAAATCCTCGAACGAGGCGTCCTTCATGATGAAGCCGGACGCCCCCGCCCGCACGTAGTTGGCGATATCTTCCTGAAGGGGCAGGAGACCCATGACGACCACTCTGGCCACAGGAACCTCGTCGTGGACCGTCGCCGTCAGGCTCAGGCTGTCGTGGTTCTCCAGTCCAAAATCTAGGAGGACCACATCCGGCTTGGATTCCCGCACCTTCTGAAGGGCCTCGTCGGCATCCGCGGATGCAGCCAGGACCTTGAAACCCGGCTGGGTGCGGATCATCGCCGTGATTCCTTCGCGCAGGAGCCGGTTGTCGTCGATGAGCACCAGGGAAATGGGCTTGCCCTCAGCGGTCATGAGGCAGGATCTCCGATTCACCAGGTTCCCAGCGCGTTCTCCGATCCCACGGAGGGCGATTCAGTAGACGCCTCACCCGCGCGCTTCCTGACACTCGTTACTCCGGAGGCTCGGGGGAACCCGCGCCGGGCCGTGACCGCCGGGTGCCGCCTCGAGCCAAGGGGTCCGAGTCGTCCAGACAGCGGTTACGAATGCCCCAGAGGGGGTAAGGGCCTCATTCTCCAAGGGCAAACTAGCCCGCGAGACGGACAGTGGTATCGGGAAAACACCAGAATGCGGGTCACCTGTCGGGGAATCCCTGACACCCCTGTCGACGGGCGGCGGCTACTCGTCGACTGGCAGGACGACGTCGCGCACGAGCAGGCCGGACTCGAGGGCGAAGCGGAACAGCTGGGCGCGGCTCCTCAGGCCAAGCTTGTTGCTCAGGCGCTTGCGGTGGGTCTCGATGGTCTTCACGCTCACGGACAGGTGATCGGCGGCTTCCTGGTTTGTGTGCCCTTGCGCCAGCAACCGAAGCACCTCGGCCTCACGCCGGCTCAGCGGCCTGGGTTGCCCGGCAGCCGGCGAGTCGCGGGAGACGTGACGGACCTCATGGCTCCGCAGCCGTCCGCCGGGGCGCGTGAGATCTACGAAGGTGCGGCCGTGGTGGACGGCGCGGATCGCGATCAACAGCTCGACATCGGCCGCCTTCTTGACGATGTAGCCGGACGCGCCGGCCAGGAGTGCGGCCCGCATGTACGCCGGATCGTCGTGCATCGTGAGCACAAGCACGCGGGCGCTTGGCGCGACCAGCCCCAGCTGCTCGAGCGTCTGCGTAAAGCGGGGTCCGGGCATGGAGAGATCGAGCAACACGACGTGCGGTGCGGTCGCCTGGGCGCCGCGGATGGCCTCGGGGCCGTCCGCGGCCTCGCCCACCACTTCCATGTCGGACTGGGCGTTGATGAGCAGCTCCAGGCCGGCCCGGAGGACGGCGTGGTCGTCGGCGACGAGCACCCGGATTTTCGGCATGCGCGCTACGTGCAGGGCAATGGAAAGTGGGCGGTGATCGTAGTCCCCGTTCCAGGCTGCGATTCGACCCTGACCGAGCCGCCGAGCAGGGCCGCGCGCTCCCGTATGCCTTGCAGGCCGAGACGCCGCCGATCTCCCGCGGCGGCCTCCGCACGGACCGCCGGGGCGAGGCCGATGCCATCATCCTGCACGCGCAACTCGACCGTTGTTTCGTCGCGCACCAGCCGAACGCTTGCGTTCCGGGCGCCGGCGTGTCTCGCCACGTTCGTCAGCGCTTCCTGCAGGACACGGTACACGGTACTTTGCACCAGCGGCGGCAGGGGCTCCGAATCGAGCCCCTCGACCCGCACGTCCACGGCGATCCCGTACAGCTCGGCGAACTCCTGCAGGTGGCGGGTCACCGCGGCGAAGAGCCCCAGATCGTCGAGGATGCTCGGGTGGAGCCCCCGCGAGAGGCGTCCCACGTCAGTAAGGGTTTGGGCGGCCATTTCCCGGAGCCGCTGCGCCAGCTTGACTGCCCTCGCGATCGTCCGGGACCCCTCGATCGCGCGTAACCCCACTAACAGCGCCGTCAGCGATTGCCCGGTTTCGTCGTGGAGTTCACGGGCGATCCGCCGCCGCTCCCCGTCCTGGGCGGACATCACCTGCTCGATCAGCCGATTGCGGAGATCGTCCTGCTGCTTGCGCTCAGTAATATCCCTGATCACGCCGACCACGCCGATCACGTCGGCGCTCCCCTCCGCACGCAAGGGCGCAAAAGAGACCGCCACCGGCACGGGGGATCCGTCGCCCGCCCGGAAGCTGAGGTCGCTCCGCGCATTCTCCCTGCTTCCCCCTTGGCGCAGCGCCTCGAACGCTACCTGCTCGGCGGGCGCCACGAACCGGCGCAGCGGGGCGCCGATGACGCGCGCGAGCGGCGTCCGCACGATGTCGGCGAACCGCCGGTTGCAATAGGCGATAACGCCGTCCCGAGTTACGGTCACGGCGCCCTCGTTCATCTGATCGAACAGGATGCGGTAGGCCAGATCCGTGCCTGCGAGCGTGATGACTTGTTCCCCCCTTCCGCTCGCGACCACCAGGGCATCCACTTCTCCGGCCCGGATAGCGCGCAAGGTCTCCTCGGCGGTGTGGAGCCGGTTCCGGAATTCCCGGACTCCAGCCCGAGGGCGGCGCGGGGCCTTCCGTTTCTTGGTCACGGCGAACGCCCGCGGGCAGGTGCGGAGGTGCGCACGACCTACTCCCCGCGCTCACGCGGAAGCACACCTAACCCGACCAGCACGCGCTCCTCGTTCGAGAGATCGCCGACGATCTTGCGGATCGGCGGCGGCAGCTTTCGCACCAGCGTGGGGATCACGACGATTTCGTCTCGCCGCGCCAGGTGCGGCTGCTTCACCAGGTCGACCACTTCGATGCGGTATCGGCCGGGGAAGTGGCCTTCGCACAGGCGCTTCAGATTGGCGAGCGCGGTGATCGATTTCGGCGTCTGCCCCGCCACATACAGCCGCAGCCACCAGGTCCGGCGCGGTCCGTCCTTCATTCCACCCTGCGCCTGCGGCTCGGCTTCGCGTCGCCGGCAGGCGCTTGCTTTTGCTGGACACCCCGGGTTGACCCGATCGCTACGCTCCCGTCGGCCCGGCGGCTGACGTCCACCAGTGTGATGCCGCGGTCGGTCATCACGAACTCGCGAACCTGGTTCGAGTGCGCCATGCCCCGGGCTTTGACGATCTGGATCGCCCGGTTACGCTCGCCGTTCGCTTCCAGGTTTCCGAGCAGCATCCAGACGTCCATCAGCGACGACACGCCGAGGTCGGACCGCTCGGCCGCGCCGCCTCCCTCGGTCAGGGAGGTGAAGAGCGCGGTGATCTGCCGGAGCTTCATGAAATCGATGAGCCGCGCGAGCATGGCCTTCACTTCGGTCTCGCTGCCGACCGCGATCATGTTGGTGACCGGGTCCACGACAACCACCCGAGGCTGCCAGTCGTCGATGAGCCGGTGCATCGCGACCAGGTGCGCCTCCAGGCCGAGGGCCGTCGGCCGCTGAGCGTGCACGCGCAGCAGGTCCCGGTGCATCCAGGGCTCGAGGTCGATGCCGATCGACCGCATGTTGCGCGTGATCTCGCTCGGAGACTCCTCGAAGGCGAAGTACAGACAGCGCTCTCCGCGCCGGCACGTGGCCTCCGCAAAGTGCGCCGCCAAGCTGGACTTGCCGGTGCCCGCCGTTCCGGACACGAGCACGGTATTGCCGCGAAAGTAACCCTTGCGCCCAAACATCGCGTCCAACCCGGCTATCCCGGTGGACAGGTGCGCGGTGGTCGCCTGGTGCGCGAGTCCCAGCGACGTGATCGGGAGCACGGAGACGCCGTGGTCGTCGATGAGGAACGGCGTTTCGTTGCCGCCGTGCGCGGAGCCGCGGTACTTGAGGATGCGCAACCGCCGCGTGGCGCTCTGCTCCATCACCCGCTGATCGAGCAGGATCACGCAGTCGGAGACGTACTCCTCGAGGCCGTGGCGCGTCAGGTGCCCGGCCTCCCGTTCGCCCGTCACGATGGCCGTGACTCGCTTGGTCTTCAGCCACCGAAACAGCCGGGCCAACTCGGCGCGCACCACGAACCTGTCGGATAGTCCGGAGAAGAGCAGCTCGATAGTGTCCAGGACGACCCGCTTGGCGCCGATCGAATCGATCGCGTGGCCCAGCCGGATGAACAACCCTTCGAGATCGTATTCGCCGGCCTCCGTCAACTCGGTGCGCTCGACGCGCACGTAATCGAGCAGCAGTCGCCGACGGGCGCTTAGCCGCTGCAGGTCGAAACCGAGCGACCGAGCGTTTTCCACGAGGTCGTCGGCGGTCTCCTCAAACGACATGAAGACGCCGGGCTCGTTGTACTCGAGCGCACCGCGCACGAGGAATTCCATGGCGAGCAGCGTCTTGCCGCAGCCCGCACCGCCGCACACCAGTGTGGGTCGCCCGCGGGGCAGTCCTCCATTGGTGATTTCGTCCAGGCCCGCGATCCCGGTCGGAGCCTTGGCCAGCGGGCCTCTGGCAGGCCGACTTCCGTTCCCGGCTGGCTTCATCGGCTCAGGCTTGCGGCGGCGAACGGTTGCGGTCACGGGCCTTCCTGGGAGCAGTGTACGGTGCCGGAGAGGCTGGTGCGGCAGCGGGGAACCGGGCGTCGGGGAAGGATCCCCCTCGTCACGGCGTGACCGTCGGCGTGCGTGGGGACGATTCGGAGGGGAAGCGGAGACACGCCCTCATGAGGGCAACCTCCTGCCTTCCGGCGACTCGATTTCGCGGTAGCTATTCCCGAGCCTGGAGCATATAGCGCGGCAATACATACCGCAAGGCTCGCACTAGAGTGAGCGCGGTTCAGCCCAAGGGATTTCAATGGTACTGCTTCGGATCCACCAGATCGTGAAGGCCCAGCACAGCTCCGCCTGCGCGCTCAGTAAAGGGACCAACCTCAATTGTCCCCGCGCCGGGGGCGTGTTCGGTCGGCTGCACGGCGAGACCCTTGATGTCCTCTGTCGCTCTTTTCACCTCCAGCCCGGCACGCTCCTCCAGTGAGTTCCCTAGGCACCGACTGACTGCCCGTGCCGGGAGGTCCGGCTTCTGATTGTATCTGACCGGAGGACCGACGGGCCTTCTGTCGATCTCCCCTGAGGTCCTCGTTCCTTGCACGGTGCGCACCGCCTGCTCAGGCGGCTTCGGCAGAACGGCTTCCCACCGTCGGTTTCGTGAGCGAGGCCAAGCTCGACGCGATGCGGGACGAGAAGGAACTCGCACCTGCGGCTCTACGAGGCGACACTACCGTCAGGCTGCAGAGCGAGAGCCATCCTGGGGTCGGACACATCTCCGACTCACGGTCACCGTAGTGCGCTGGGCCGCTCCGGATCGCGCTACGGTACCGGCTGCCCCGTCGGTGGCGCGGGCACTCGCCTGAGTTGCACCCGCCGGTTCTGCGCGCGGCCGTAGACCGTGCTGTTGGAGAACACCGGGCGATCCGGACCGTAGCCCGTGGCGGTCATGATGCTGCGATCCACGCCCTTGCTGACGAGGTAATTCACCACCGTCTGCGCGCGGCCCTGGGCGAGGATCCGGTTCGCCTCGGCCGTGCCGATGCTGTCGGTGTGGCCCTGCACCTCCCAGCGCGAGTTCGGGGTCGCGATGATGGCGAGCGCGATCGTGTCGAGGACGGGCCGTGATTTCGGCAGGAGCGCTGTCGCGTTGGTTTGGAACTGTACACGGAGAACGAGCTGGTCAGACTGAGGCTCCCGAGCACCCACCGTATCCACTCGTGTCACCCGCACCGTATCCCTTCGCACTCGGAGGACTGTATCCACCCGCACTCGCACGATCGTATCCACGCGCGCTCGCGGAGATGACGCCGCGATCGGCACGGCAGGCGGCCGTCCGCCGACGAAATACGAGAGGCCGAGCGTGACCACGGGGTTGAACACCGTGGTCTTACTCATAAAGATCTCTTGGTAGCCCTCGAACCGCATCCGACCCTCGAGCCGAAGCGCGAGATCCTCGCTGACCATGTGCCGGATGCCCAAGCCGGCGTGAGCGCCCCAGGTGGAGTGAGTGATCCGGCTGCTCTGGCCCATGATGCGGGTCAGGTCCGTCCCGACGATGACGAAGGGGCTCGTCTTCGCGTTCAGATCCACTGTGTAAGTGACCGAGGCGGCCGGTGTGAAATACGTTACGCCGGAACCCATGGCACCCCCGCCACTCACGCTGAACCCGAAGTGCCGGTTGAAGTTGTAGCCCACGCGGGCAACGGCGGTGAGCGCGCCGCCACTCGGTGTCGCGGTGTTGGCGAACCGGGGCCCGGCGTATGATTGTCCGAGAAAGTTCCGGAGAGAGGCGTCCACGAAGAGGAAGCCTCCACCCAGGCTCAACTCCCAACTGCCCTCGCGGTGGGTCTCCATGGCCTGAGGCGGGGGCGCGGGCTGTTGCTGGGCCATCGCCAGCGTCGGTAGACACATTGCCAGCGTCCACGCACTCTTCAGGATTCGGTTAGGCATGTGCTCTCCCCAATCTCGCTAAGAGTTCCCAGCTCCCGGCGGGTGCGAGGGACGGCGACCAGACTGGTCTCCGGCTCCCGCGCCCGCCGGCGAACCGTACTGCCTACGGCAGGGTGATCACGTTGTTGGTGCCCAGTGACACGGCACCGTTTCGCGCCAATGCTCTGCCAGTCAGGGTTGCGTTGTCGACGAGCGTGATGGACGTGAGTGCGAGAATATTTCCCTGCCACGCGCTCCCGGTACCAAGGGTGGCGGAGCTCCCGACCCACCAGTACACGTTCTTCGCCTGAGCGCCACCGCTCATGACGACGGACCCGGCGGTGGTGAGCGTGCTGGCCGCCCGGATCACGAACAGCGCGTTGGCGGGGCCGGCGAGCGTCACGGGTCCTGTTACTCCGACCGACGAGGTGGAGCAGTAGACGCCCGGCGCGAGCGTCGTTCCACCAAGATCAGCGGTAATGGTGGTACCGCACGGCATGGCTGCCAGCGCTAGGAACGCCGTGGTGAGGTCTCCTTGAGCCGTCTGTGCGAACGCATCAGCGGCGTGTCTCGCGCCCGTGATCGTGCACGGAGGGAAGCCGGTGATCGCGCTGCCCGGCCAGACGCTCGCGTCCGCGTTGATGGTGCCCGGCGCGCCGGCACAGGTGATGGCCGAGCCCGCCAGGATCCCGTGGGTCGCCGCCGCACCTAGTGATGGCCCCACCGGTAAGGGGGGGTTCACCGTCACAGTAGCGAAGCCCGAAATACTGCCGCTGGTTGCCTGGATTGCATTGGTGTACGTCCCAGCGACCGTGCCCGCGGTGAACAGGCCCGAGACGCTGTTGATGGTGCCGGCTCCTGACAAACCCGGCACGACGGACCAAGTGGCCGTTGGCGCGACTGGAACCACAGCGCCGCCGGCGTTCCGGCCGGACGCGGTGAATCGCACCGTGTCCGAGACCAGCAGACTGGCCGGGTTGGGTATGACGGCGATGGCCGTCAATGGAGTTGCCGCGATGATGTTGACAACGCCGACCCCCGAAATGCTGCCACTGGTGGCCCTAATCGTGTCGGGGAACGCGCCCGCCGCGCCGGCGATGAACAACCCCACGGAGTTGATGGTTCCGGCGCCAACCTTTGACCAGGTGGGCGCGATCGGAATAACGTTGTTGCTTGCATCCCTACCTACAGCCGCGAATTGCAGTGCGACGCCGGTTGCCATGGTGATTGGGGTAGGCGTCACGGTGATGGTCGCTAGGACACCTGAGCGCACCGCCACCGTGGCGAAGCCCGAAACAGTGCCACTGGTGGCCTTGACCGTATTGGCGAAAATCCCGGACGTGCTGCCCGCAGTGAACAAGCCCGAGACACTGATGGTCCCCCCCCCCGCTACGGCCGACCACGTAGGTGTCACCGAGACCGCATTGCCATTGGCGTCCTGGCCCGTGGCGGCAAATTGCTGGGTGGCACCGACGGCTAGGTCCTTCGAGTTGGGTGTGACCGTCATCAACGCCAACGCCCCGGCGGTCACAGTCACGGTAGCGGAGCCCGTGATGCTGCCCACACTCGCCGTGGCCGTATTGGTGTATGTCCCCGCCACCGTGCCCGCGGCAAACAAGCCCGTGCTGTTGTTGATGCTGCCGCCACCCGCCGCCACGGACCAGTTGGGTGTGATCGAGATGACGTTGCCGGCGGGATCTTTGCCCACGGCGGTGAACTGTTGAGTGGTACTGGTTGCCAGCGTGACCGGCGTGGGTGTAACGGTGATGCTCCCTAGCGGCACGGATTCCCCGGGGTTGTGCTCGCACGCCGTGGAGACCAGCGCGGCGAAGGGGACCGTCCAGACGAGTTGCGCCGCAAGTCGGCGGAGGGCTGACATTGTCACCACCTGTGCTGAGGGACGGAGACGGCGTGCCGGGCCGCGGTTGGCCTAAGTCGGCGACGCAGATTGCCACATTAGCCTCAAATGCTTGCGGGGGGTATCGAACGAAGGGATGAAAAAGGGATGAGACGAAAAAGCGACATGCCGCTTGCGACGAACTGCCTTGAGGGACAGCTGGGGAAGTGGCACGCGAGCCTCTGGGTGACGGCAACGTAGGCGTTCGAGTACGAGATCGGCCCCTCCGCCGTGGAGATCGCGTTCTTGACATCCGCCAACCCGTAGGCGGAAGGAAGGACCAGTGGCGTGCTCTTTCCATCCATGATTGAAGCGCCGATCGTACATCCCCGGGCTCCACGAGTTGTACACGGCCTTCTTGTCCGCCGGGAGGACCGGGGAAAGGGGGGTGATCGCGCCAACGTTCAGGTCGCGCTTCGGCCAGCCATCCTTTCGGTGCCCGATGCCGGGTATGACGGAGTTATCGACGGTGGAAGGGCAGAGCGCGCAGGTGATTCTTCGCGTCGACCTCCGCCTTCTCGACGAGCTCGTTCAAATGGAGAGTGTCGGTTCAGAACTGCTCCTGCCGAAAGTGTCGAAGCGGAGAATCTGCGGCCCGTCCCCGACCACTTGGGAGGAGAGGTCATCGCTGGCCGCTCCGGCGCCGGCCGCCGTGCCCGTCGCCGTGCCCGTTGCCGTGAAGTCAGCCCGGATCGCGCCCTTGGCACACCACCCCGCCACCAACGCCCCGGCGAGGATGCAACCGCGAGTCGCACGAGCCATTGGTCACCTCGAGCAAGTTGTTCGTGCCGCCGCTCAGTCGACCATCCTCGCAGCCCTGTCACGGGCTGCAGCGTTTCACGCCCGCTTCCGCCCGCCAGCCGCGAGGAGCGCGACTCCCGCCACCACGGCCGCCCAACCGACCCAAGGCGGAATCGATCGCTGCTCGTCCGCGGTGATCTTGACGTCGCCCACCTTGAGGACATCGCGCCGG
>JBGPVE010000092.1:0-10511 GCA_041491545.1 Gemmatimonadota bacterium
CACGGCATCGTCTTCATCGACGAGATCGACAAGATCGCCGGCGACCGGAACCCCTCCGGCCCCGATGTGTCCCGGGAGGGCGTCCAGCGGGACCTGCTGCCGATCGTCGAGGGCTCCACCGTGCAGACCCGCTACGGCTACGTCCGCACCGACCACGTGCTGTTCATCGCGGCGGGGGCGTTCCACGTCTCCAAGCCCTCGGACCTGATTCCCGAGCTGCAGGGCCGCTTCCCGATCCGGGTGGAGCTGTCACCGCTCACCGAGCAGGACTTCGTCCGGATCATGACCGAGCCGGAGAACGCGCTGAGCAAGCAGTACGCCGCGCTGGTGGGGGCCGAAGGGGCGACTCTGGAATTCACCCCCGATGCCATCCAGGAAATTGCCCGCATGGCCTGCATCGCCAACGACCGGATGGAGAACATCGGCGCCCGCCGGCTCCATACGGTCATGTCGGCGCTGATGGACGAGGTGCTGTTCGAGCTTCCCGAATGGCCGGAGAAGACCATCCGCTTCGACGCGGCGCGGGTCCGCGAGCGGCTGGCCAAGATCATCGCGAACGACGATCTGCAGCGGTACATCCTGTAGGGAAGACTAGGGCGCTTCCTCCTTCGGCTCGACCGGCATCCCGCGCGTGTGCCACCCCTTCCACATTCGGAATCAGGCGTCGTTCGTGGAGGCAGGTGTGCGAGGCCTCGAAGCGTGGCTTGCCGAGGGGGCCGCGTTGGAGCAGTAGGGATCTTGCCTCCTCATCCGTCTGCCCAGCCGATTCCCCGTCGACTCCTACGCCGACTTACCGTCCCCGTCCCCGAGTGAATCGGACGCGGCGGACGCGCTCGGTCGTCACTTCCACGCTGGCCGGCTTGCCACTCCCGCCACGGAAGAACTCAAGCATGAAGCCGTGCTCCGACTGAAACACGTCGCCGAACAAGTGATCTTTCAGCGTATCCAGTTCCATCCGATGCCGCTGCAATACGAGTTTTCCGCCACGCAGAACGAAGGTCCAGGTCACCTCCAGTTCCGGGCTGTAGTAGGCTCCCGCGAGCGCCTGGAGCGGAGTAGCGGGCGTCGCATCCGGCACCCGAGTATAGGTGCGGACCGGCGACCCTTCAATGTTCTCCTCCACTGCGATGGGCACGCCGGAGCGCTGCAGGAAGGTGAACACGTAGCGCCGTGGCGCCGCCGTAAGCCGGTACGCGCCGTGGCCTAAGGGAGCAAGCGGGAACCTCCCCTCCCCACCGCCATCCAGCACCAAATGATCGTTCTCGTTGAAGAAGCGGTGGATTCCCTGGATTCCCCCCGCGGTCCTGTTCACGTACAACCCCGCCAGCGTTTTGACGGGGATGTTGGGCGAGACATCCGGCCCCGGCACGACCTCGGGAGCAGAGACCAGCGGAGCGGTCGCGGCGGAGTCATTCGCTGGCAGGTACAAGTCCGCCACCTGGAGAGCGAGCGGCGTGGGTGCGATGTCGAAGGCATTGCAGAGCACGGTGACGCTGAGGCTGTCCTGGGGGAAGCGAATGAGGTCGACCTTGTAGCCGGGGTCCGATCCGGCGTGGCTGATCATGCGGCGGCCCCGATGCGTCCCGATGAAGAGACCCATGCCGTACCCGATGGTGGTGCCGTCGGCCAGGTGTCCTGGCGTGCTCATCGAATCCAGCAACGCCCGGGTTCCCACCCGCGGCGCGTAGAAGTTGGCATCCCACCGAGCCAGGTCGCGCACCGTGGTGACCACGCCGGTCGGACCGGTGGAAGAGTAGGGCGGTTGCGCCACGCGCAGCGCCGCCGGGTCGTGCCCCCAGTATCCGGTGGCGAGACCGTCCACCACCTGTCCCATCTCCGCCTTGATATCCGAGTGCGCCATGCCGAGCGGAGCAAAGACTCGCCCGGTGACGAAGCGCCTAAACGTGGTGCCGGAGACTCGTTCCACGAGGACAGCGAGCAGGGAGTACCCGGTGTTGTTGTAGAGGAATTCGGCGCCCGGCCGGTGGTTCAGCCCTTTTTGCCGATGGAGCAGCCAGAGCAGGTCGGCCTGGGTCTCGACATCCGACGTGCGCCATCCCGCCATGTCGAAGAGGTTCCATTGGTCGCGGAGGCCGGAGGTGTGGTTCAACAGCTCGCGGACGGTGATCGGCTGCCCGAACTCCGGGAGCTCCGGGATGTAGCGGCGGATATCGTCGCTGAGCCGGATCTTTCCCTCGGCCTCGAGGAGGAGCACGGCGAACGCGGTAAACTGCTTCGACGTCGAGGCGACGAACATTCCGGTGGTGTCGGTGAGGGGGATGTGGTGCGCGACATCCGCCATGCCGAAGCCCCCGGTGTAGAGGACCGCGCCGGCACGGAACACGGCGGCGACGCATCCGGGCGCGTCGGTCCGGGCGAACGGCGCGAAGATGGCCGCGATGCGGCTCGATTGGGCCGGTGCGAGGGTGCCCCAGAGGGAGAGGAGGGACCCGAGGATGACGCCGCAACGTGGTGTTTTCATGGGAGAAGCCTACCCACTCGGCGGCTGCGACGTCTTGAACTTACGGAACCTGGCGGGTGAGCCTCCGATAGGCGCCGGGGCTTTGATCGAACGCGCGCCGGAAATCGCGGGTCATGTGGCTCTGGTCGCTGTATCCGGCCCGGGCGGCGACCTCGGAGAGAGCCAGCCGGGTGTCGTGCAGCAAGCGGCGAGCGCGTTCGACGCGCAGGCAGCGGGCGTACTCCCCAACGGAGTATCCGAAGCGGGCTCGAAAGGCGCGGGCGACATAGATGGGGTGCAGCCCGATTCGGCGGGCGAGATCGCTCAATGATCGGGCGCCGGGCTCGTCGTGGAGGAGATCGCGCGCGCGGGTGAGCCAGCGATTCCCAGCATCGGGCAACGGCAAGGGTGTCCGCGCCAATTCCGCAAGCAGCTCCAGAACGAGTCCCTCGACTGCCAGAGGTGTGACATCGTCCCGCCGGGCCAGCTCGGCGCGAAGCCTTCCTCCATATCGTGCGACCTGCGCCGAGCGCTGCATGAGCACCTCGACGAACAGCGGCACGCCCTCGTGCAAGGCGGCGACAGTATCGGCGCTCACCTCGATAACCAGACACTCCACCGGAACCGATCCCACCTGATTCGCGTGCACGGTGCCGGCCGGTTTCGCGATGAGCGTCGCAGGCCCGTGAGACTTGAGCGCTCCGCGCTCAATCGTTTCCCCCAACTCTCCGTCCAGCACGAGGTTCAGGGTCGCTTGTTCGTGCGCGTGCGAAGGCAAATGCAACCGGGGCGGGAGCTGGGTGAGCGTCACGGCATAGGGGCCGGCCAGCATGGCGGGGTCCGAGAGTCCGCCGAGGACCCCCGAGGCTACTTGCACGACGTGGGATTGTTCCGGGTGCTCGCGCATGAGTCTCCTACGGTGTTCGCGGCCCGACGTGCGACGTGAGCCAGCGTCCACCGCGACCAGATCCGCTGGCCGCTCCTGGGATTGTCCCGGGGACCAAGAGCTGACACAGGATCGCCAGCCGCGCGAATTGGGCGCCCGGAGGGGATCATAACCCAAGAACTCGATCAGGGCAGGGAGGAACCCTACTGCCGGCCCGGTGCGCCCACTCTCCCAGTTGCGGAGCGTATCGGAGGCCACGCCAATTCGCTTCGCGGCAGCCTTCTGCTCGAGCCCAACTCCCATTCGCCTGGCTCGTACATCATCACCTAAGGGCCTGAATTGCTTGGGGTAACCAGGTTTCGGGAGCGCCGTCTTCAAGGTCCGATGGCAGAGAAGAGGGTGCGATTGCACTCCCCCTGCCCCCGCGCGGCAGGCCGGTTGAGGTTTCTGGCGCGCTTCACCCTCGTCGCCGCGATGAATCCCTGCAGGCTCACGGCTCCCAGGAAGTGGAAGCGAACCGTCACCCAGAGTGCCGCTACGTGGTCGAAGGTCGCGACACAATCGGCACAAGACTTTGGCTGCGTCCGCCCCCGTAAACGACTCGCCTAGTGCACCCCGGAGGGCGAGCCTACTCCAGTCCTATCCTGTTGCACCGTTCCGGGGTCACGTCACCTTCCCCGACCATGGCTGGTGGATGGGGTCGTGGCTCGGTCGCAGGAAGGCTCAAGTCGCGAACCGGTCCGTCCGTGTACCACAGTGGGCACCTTCCCCAAGCGGCGAGGGCCTGAGAGGCAGCCTTGGTCGGGATGGGCCGGATGGCGCGCTCTGGCCGCTCGACCGAAAGCGAGCTGAAACCGTCCGCCCGGCCTCCTCGTATGGGATGCCCATATGAATCCGCACTTGGCGCATACGTGACTCGCAAGACGAACGCAAGGGTCGCCGGCTTCACGTTCCTGTTCTACATCGGCGTCGCCCTCCCCAGCATCCTCCTGTTCGAACGGGCGACCGCCGCCGACGGGACCGCCGCGAAGCTCGCGCGCATCGCGCAGCACGCGTCAGACGTGCGCATCTCCGCCCTGCTCTCGCTGCTCTGTTGTTTCTCGGCCCTGGTGCTGGCGGTGGCGCTGTACGGGATCACCCGCGACGAGGACCACGAACTCGCGGTGCTGGCGCTGTGCTGCCGCGTCGGCGAAGGGCTGTCCATTGCGATCTTCTCCGTGGCGACGATGGGACTGCTGTGGCTCGCGACGGCCACCGGGGCGAGTGCAGCGGACGCCGTGGCAACGAATGCGCTCGGCGACCTGTTGCTCAAGGTGAACGACGGGGGCGGCAGCGTCAGTTCGATTCTCTTCTCCGTCGGCAGCACCCTCTTCGCCTGGCTCCTCCTGCGCGGTCACATGGTCCCCGTTCCACTCGCCTGGCTGGGTGTTCTCGCATCGGCCCTGATGGTGGTGCTCCTTCCCGCGCAGTTCGCCGGATACCTCCACGGAGCGGTGTTCTCGTACATGTGGATGCCGGCGTTCGTGTTCGAAGTGACGCTTGCACTCTGGCTACTCATCAAAGGTGTCCCCATCCCGGAGACGCCATACTCTCCTGGAGCCGCGACATGAATTCGTTCAAAGCGACGGCGCATCGGGCAGGAGTGCTGTACTTCCTGTTCATGATCGTTGCCATCACGCAGGAGTTCTTCCTTCCCACTTTCATGGTTGCCGGGGATGCCGCGGCAACGGCGCGCAACATCACCGCCGCCGAGCCGATGTACCGCATCGGCGTTGTGATTGGCCTCGTGTCGTTGGTCATGTTCATCTTCCTTGTGGCGCTCCTGTACAAGCTCCTCAAGGAAGTCGACAGGACCCAAGCCAGGCTCATGGTGCTGTTGGTGGTGGTAGGCGTCGCCATCTCACTTGCCAACGAGATCCCCCAGTTCGCGCCGCTGGTGCTGCTGAGTAGTGCCGACTACCTGTCGGCGTTCAGCAAGCCGCAGTTGAACGCGCTGTCGCTGGCCTTCCTAAGCTTGCACAGCAGTGGATCTGCTGTCGTCATGGCATTCTGGGGTCTGTGGCTGTTTCCGTTCGGCATCCTGGTCTTCAAGTCGCGCTTCTTTCCCCGGATCCTGGGCATCCTGCTGGTGATCGCGGGCTGCGGCTACGTGACCTCCAGCGCAACCTCCATGGTCTTGCCCGAGTACAGTCAGGTCGTTTTTCGAGCCCTGATGCCGCTCTTTTTCGGGGAGGTGCCGATCATCTTCTGGCTTCTCATTAAGGGAGCCAAGGTGCCGCAGCCACAGGCGCGGTCTTCCGATGCGAACTGACGGCCAGCGCCTCCTTCCACTTTGTGCATTTGGCGTGAAATCTCCCGGCCGCGCTCTCCGCCTGCTGCTCCCGGCTGTGATCGCGCTCGCGTCCTCCGCGCCCGCGCAGTCCATCGGCCGCGCAGGACAGATCCTGGACGACGCGAATTGCGCCGGAACTGCGACTGCTCGGGCAGGGCGGCTTTGAGACACTTGCGCTGTGGCCCAAGGGGGTCGAAGGGGAGGGCCGGTTGTTACCTCCCTCAGATGCGATGCCGGCCGACGCGGATTTCGACCTGGTGTTCCCGGCGAGCCCGGGCGAAGCGGAGGCCCATCACCACCCGTCCACGAGTGCTTCGGGCCGGAGCCGGTAATCGAGCAAGAACGCGCCGGGTTTCCGGCGTTGTGCATCGTTGAGCAGGTCCCAGGACTTTGGGGAGAACACGACTGGGTCCCGTCCCTTCTTGATCAGCGACGACGGGTTGCTCTTGACGTCCACCACGACGTCGACGCGCCCGCCCAGGAGCCCTCGCACGTCGTTGGCGATGGCCGGCGCGAGCAACGGATCGCGCTCGCATAGGGTGACCGGGTTGCCGGCCCGTCGGGCGCGACGCACGACGGCCGCAGCGCGATCAAGCGCCGGTTCGATGGTCACAAATCGAACGTCGCCCAGCCGATCCGGGATGCGGGCGCGCACATCGTTGAGGTGAAAGTACGTGGCAATGATCGGGCCCGGGCCCACGTCACGGACGTCGTCCACCAGACACGGCTCCGCGCGCACTCCGAACCGTTTCGCGATTTGATCGGCAAGCGACTGGGCCAGGGTACGCGAGCACTCGACCACGTGCACGACGGCCGTGTGGGGCGGGGAGGCCGCCCTAGCGAGCAGCGCCACGACGCCGTGTGCATCCAGGCTGAACCGGCGGCGGCCGTCGGCGATCACCGTCTGCGCGAAGGCGTCCTCCGCCCGCCGCGCGACGCGGCTTTGCTCAGGCGCCACGTAGGCACCCGCCGGTCGCCGCACCTCGATCAGCCCCTGGTGCACCAGCTCTCGATAGGCGCGTCGGACGGTGTGCAGGTTCACCCCCCAGGCCCGAGCGCCGGCGCGAAGCGCCGGCAGGCGCGCTCCGGCCCCGAGGACACCACGCGAGATCTGGTAGCGCAGCCCCTCGGCGAGCTGGCGGTAGAGCGGCGTGGCCTGACGCGCGACCAATTGCACCCCTAGTGCATCTATGTTCGGTGTCATAGCGAACATTAAGTAGAACACACTATAACATCAAGCCGCCATGTTTGGTGGCGCGCCGCCGAACCGGTTGCGGGGAGCTTTGCATGATTGCGCGTAGGATGTCGGTGGCCCTGCTATTGGCCGCCCGTGTCGCGGCGGGACGGCAGGCTAGCGAGTCGGGGTGCGCAGAACTGCTGCTCATGCGGAGCACCGAAGGGCTATTCGTGGAGTTCCTGCGGCTTGACGGCGGCCAGGTGCAGGTGTTTCCGGCGGGCGCGAAGCCGGAGCTTGTCGCGCCCGTTCTGCCCGTGGGCCCCGGGGTCGCGGGCGACCTGGTGACCGCGGCAAATCCACGCACGGTGGTCGTGAGATGGGTCGGGGGCGAGGCGCACTTTGCGGTGCGGACACCCAATGCAGCCCAGCCGCGGGGTCGTCCCTCGGTGCCGGCTGCCACCTACGAGCGGTACCGGCTGCGCGTGAACAACCACGGAGATTCCCTTGCGAGACGTGCATGGGCTCCTGGTGGTCGAGGGCCGGGTCGACACCATCACTCGGCCAGCCGTTCTTCCGGGCCGTGGGGGAGGTCGCGATCGACTTTGAGCGGAGTGTGATGTGGATTGAGCGGTAGCGGGTGCAGGAGCAGTGGAATACTACACGAATCTCAGAATACAACCTTCAGACCCGAGGTGGTCATGTACGAAACCCCAAGGACCATGGCGCGCGCTGGGCGGAGGGGGCATCCCGTCATCCGACGCTGGCTGGGCGCCGTCGTGCTGCTCACCCTTTTGGCCTCGTCAACTGGCGCGCAGAGGCAGAGCACACCTCCGGTCCGCTCCGCCGGCGCCTCCCCGGTCACGCTTCTGATCGATCCACGGCTGCTGGTGGAGGCCACGGAGGTCTGGACGACCATTGCCGCGCAGGAGAATCGCGTTTGGCCGGGGTGGAACGCATCCGACACGCCCATCCTCTTTTACTTGCCGGGCCAGCAGGATGTGCTGATCAATCACCCGAAGCCGCCGGACGGCTTCGTCCCCTATGACGGACCGCTGCACTTTCCCGGGGGGCGCATCACGGTCCGGCAGGGATCGACGATCCTCGACTGGGACGGACAGAATACATCGCGCGACGTGAACGGAGTCCCGACGCTCGTCGTGGCCGATGCCCTCTCCAACTTGAGGCAGCAGATTCGCACCTTGCTGGAGGACCCGCGGCCGGTAGTCGACAAGGTGCGGGACCTCGACTTCGCCACGTTGGCGACGGATCCGTACGACCAGCTTCGGCTCATTGTGCACGAGGCGTTCCACGTGTTCCAGGGCCGGGCAGCTCCCGACAAGGGCAGCAACGAGATGCTGCTGTTGCACTATCCCGCGCTTTCGGTGGAGAACAACATTGGCTTCGCGCTGGAAGGTGCAGCGCTTGCCGCGGCTCTGCGGGCAAGCGACGAACCCGCCTTCAGGTCCGTCGTCGTGCGATGGCTGGCCGTACGACAGGATCGGCGGGCCCGCCTCCCACGGGAGGCCGTCGAATACGAAGACGGCGTTGAGTTCGGGGAAGGCCTCGCCAAGTATACGGAGTACCGATTGCTCCAGGTGCTCGAGGGGCGAACGCCCTCACCCGAGATGTGGTGGGTCCAGGGATTCCACGGGTATGGCGATCTTGCCGCGCTCCGCGCGCGACTCGTTACCGACATGCTCCGGCACATGCGCGGCGAAGTTCCGGTCAACAATGATCCGTACGGGACCGCTCCGCTTCGCATGCGGCTGTATTACTCCGGCATGTCCATCGGCGCCGTGCTCGACCGACTCTCCCCGACCTGGAAGGATCGGATCCTGAAGCCGGGCGTCTCCCTCACCGATCTGGTGAGAACCGCGGTGAGCCCTACCGAGAGCGCTCTCCGGGCCGGGCTGGAGGATTCGCGACGGGAGGCGGGCTACGCCGCACTGGTCGACGCGAAGACACGCCTTGCGACCGACGGGCGGAAACGGGTCGACAGCATGGTCGCCGACATCCAACGTGGCCCCGGCACGGGAATCGTGGTTGCGTACGGGGCGCTTGAAACGCCTCGAGTGGCCCTGGGCTTTACCCCGTTCGGGATCACCAGCGTGGATGAAGACCGTACGATCTACGCGCAGGTTCCTATCAAGGCGCACTTTCCCGACGGCTCCGATATCACGCAGACGGAGCCCAAACCGTTGCTGAACGACAGAAGGGAAAAGCTCATTCGCTTCCGCCTGCCCCAAGAAGTCACCGCCGAAGAGGTGGCCCGGAAGGCGGGCCGGAGTGGCACAGCTGAGGGGGTCATGGGTGAGTTGAAGATCGCGTTGCCGGGGGTCACGATAAGTGCTCCCAATGCGATGCTGCAATGGAGGGGACGGGACCTCTGGATCGTGCTCAAGCCCCGGCAGAAGTAGCCGATCGAGTTGTCGGTGCAATCACCGAGTGCGTTCCTCTGAAGTCGAGGCCGAATTCGACGCGGATGATGCTGCCGAGCGCCCCCGCTAGCCGTTTATGTGGGCGCCCGCCGTTGATACGAGAGGGAGAAGAGATGAAGCTCGCCCGTATAGCTAGAGCGCTCGCAGCATATGCGCAGAGCCGTTAGGCCGCCTGCAGAGTCATGAAACGCAAGCGACTCCAACACCACGCCGATAACTTGGCGCAGTTGGCTTGCGGCTGGCGCATTGTCGGGGGCCTGAGGGATCTTACCCAGGTGGGGTCGGGCAGGATCGCGATCGATGCGTCGTCCGGAGAGGTCCAGCTGGAAGGTTGACGTCACCCCGGAAAAGTACGACAGCTGAAAGGTAGAGTACCTTCGCTTCGACGGTCTTCGCTCCACGAATGGGAGCGACTCGTGAAGCGCTCGAAGCTCTCCGAAGACAGGTGGCGCGAACCCGCCCGTTGCGGGCCAGTTACGCCGCCTCCTCCTTCGACTCCACCGGCAACCCCCGCTCCAGCCACGCCTTCCATCCGCCCACCAGTGCCCTGGCCCCCAGCCATCCCGCTTTTCTCAGCTCTCGCGTCACCCGGACGCTTGTGTGCTCGTCCATTCAGGCGCAGTAGGCAATGAGCCAATCCTCCCGCGGCAGCGCCAAGCTCGCCGCACTCTCCACCGCCCGGGTGGGATCGAGGCGGATGGCGCCGGCGCCCCGCACCCTGGCGGAGTCGTAGCTGCGCTCGGTGCGCACATCCAAGATCCGGACCGGCGCGCCCGCCGCCTGCAGCTTGGCGAGCTCGCCCAAGGTGATGAGCTCGGGATGCGCCACCAGCTCGGCGCCGCGGAGTGTCTGCAGGGCGGCGGCGGAAATTTCCCCGCGATCCTCCCGCCGCTTGAGGCCGTGGGTGGCCCAGCAGAGCAGGGCGCCGTGCCCCACCACCGAGAAGAGCACCACCAGCGCGGTAATCGGGAAGAGCGCCTGGCTCCCCTCGAGCCCGGCGAATACCGGCAGCAGCACCAGCAGCAGCGATGAGAGCGCCCGCGGCCCGAACCAGACAATCAGCCGCCGCGCCACCGGATCGAGCCCGGCGCGGGGCAGCGTCAGGCTCAACACCAGCGGCCGGCCCAGCAGCGCCACACCGGAAAGCAGCAGGGTCTTCCCGTTGAGCGCCGGCAGCCCGCTCCAGATCAGCGAGGCGCCGAAGGCAATGAAGCTCA
>JBGPVE010000093.1:0-10447 GCA_041491545.1 Gemmatimonadota bacterium
ACTAGGGCGTGCTATAGAAGGGGATGGCGGCGTGCCCTAGGGATTCCTGACACCCGGCGGGCCAAAGGGCACCGGCCAGCTTGTGGCGGCCATGCGCCGCCGTCGTAGGGCCACCACATCAGGGGCCGGGACCCAAGCGGCCGCCCAAAGCGCGCTTTCGGAGCCTCGCCGGTCGGCCTATTTTCCTGCGTCCCTCGGTGCCGGAGCCAACGTGCAACAGGTCAAGGGTGCCGTACTCAAGTCCCGAATCGCCTTCGTGGAAGAGCACTTTGGGAAGGATGGCGGGCAACAGGTGACCGACTTTGCGAGCATCGGGACCCACCAGAATCCCATTGTCGCCCGGCTGGAAGTTCAAGCTCGGCCCGATGGCCAGGGCTACGACACACAGCTCGCAACGACGGTGGGTGGCAGTCTGGTGTCGGCGGCACCAACCATGGCGCGCGGAATCAGCAGGCGTGCCCGGATCGAGTTGCCCACGCCGAGCGGTCCGCGCGCCCTCTACGGAATTAGGGTCCTGACCGACGCGGCTGTCGGTGCGAGTGCGACCCGAGGGGTCTTGGAGCTTGGCACAGGAATGCGACTTGGATTCGAGCTGATCAGCGCCACGCCGGGCCTTCGCTCCCCACAAATCTCCCCACACCCCGGCACGGGGGACGACACGACAACACGACAGGGGTTGCCGAAGTGACAGTGACGATTGAACTTTCCCGCCCTGGCGTGGTGGCCGAGTGGTTGAAGGCAGCGGTCTTGAAAACCGCCAAGGGCGAAAGTCCTTCGTGAGTTCGAATCTCACCCACGCCGCTTGTGTCCTCGAACGACCGCGCCCACCCAGTTTTCATCGATCCTCGGAGCCGGCATGTCATACCCCACCTTCAGGTCCGCCGCCTTGCTCGCCGCCCTTGCGGTCGTCGGGCTCGCCGGCCGCGCGGCCGCGCAAGACTCGACCCCGCCCAAGGCCAAGCACGCCGCGTCGCAGCGCGCCGCCAGGGGCCGCGCGCTCTTTCACGGCGCTGGCGGGTGCGCCGAGTGCCACGGCACCAACGGCGTCGGCACAGCCGACGGTCCCTCCCTCACCGCGGGTCCCTGGAGGAAAGCAGATGGGACGCTTCCCTCGCTGATCCACATGACACGACATGCGGGCTGGGGGAGCCGCGGCCGGGAGGGAGATCCGCAGGCGATGCGCGGCCCAACGACTCTCGACTCGGCGCAGGTTCGGCTCGTCGCGGACTACGTCTTCTCCATCAGCCGCGGCAAGACGCGCGAACCCCGGCCCCGCTAGCCCGCGCCCGCTACGCCGGGATACGCGGCTTCTGCTTCTCGAGTAGCCGGCCGATGGACCGAGTCTCCTCGCCCAGCAGATCGAGCACGTCGTCCAGGCTCAGAATGCCGATAGCCGCTCGGTCCCGGCTGGTCACCACCAGCCGCCGCGTCGCCGTGCCCGCCATCTTGGCGATCGCATCCTCCACTGAAACGTGCTCGTCCACCGCGTGCACCGGCGTGCTCATCACCTTCGAGACCGGCGTCGCATCGGGGTCCAGGCCGCCCGCCACGCAGCGAATGACGATGTCCCGGTCCGTGAGCATCCCAATGGCCTGGTCGGGACCATCGGCCTCCACCACCACGACCGTGCCCACGTCGTCCTTCGCCATCCGCCGTGCCGCCACCCGAACGCTCTCCGTGGGCCACGCCGTCGCGACGACCCGACTGCAGATGCTTCCCGCTGACATAGGTACCTCCACGCTGATTGTGACCGCAGGCCCGTCTCACCGTTCGGCGAGGAGACGGACCACCTCGTCGTCTTCGACCTGCCCGAAATGCCGGTAATACACCCCGACCGCGCCGAAGGGTTCCGGTTTGGCGGGACACACCACCTCGTCGACCTCACCCGCGATGGCGTCGCAGGTGTCGGCCGGACCGACCGGCACGGCGACGACAAGACGGGCCGGCTTGCGAGCGCGCACGCTGCGAATCGCCGCTCGCATCGTTGCACCGGTGGCGAGGCCGTCGTCCACCAGGATCACGGTGCGGCCCTCGAGCGGCGCCGGCACCCGCCCGCCCCGGAAGCGCAGCTCGCGGCGCTCCGCCTCGGCGCGCTGCTCGGCCGTGATGCGCCGCAAGTAGGATTCGTCCACGCCGAGCAGCGCGATGACCTCGTCATTCAGGAAGCGGCTGCCATCGGCGGCCACCGCGCCCACCGCCAGCTCGGGCTGGAACGGCGCACCCAACTTGCGCGCGACGACCACGTCCAACTCGCCCTCCAGCGCGCGGGCCACCGCCACCGCGACCGGTACGCCCCCGCGGGGGATCCCGAGGATCACCGGAGCCGTGCCGCGGTGAGCGGCCAGGGCGGCAGCGAGCGCCCGACCCCCGTCGGCGCGGTCAGCGTACATGCCTGGTTCAACGATTCGGTCCGACGGCGCACGCACGCTCATCTTTCCTCCTGGCCGCCCCTCCGTACATCACGACTCTCGCTTGCAGCAACCAGCATGTCACTCGCGCTCTGAAACCAGCATGAAAGCGTCGTGAGGCCCGCCTTCCGGAGGCGGCGTGGGCTCGGTTTCATCCCGGTTTCATCACCGGTTCACCCCTAATCCTTAATCTGGACGTGCTCGACGGCGGCTGGCGCGGCGCGACACGAAAGGAGTCTGCGATGGAATTCCTGCCGGATGCATGGGAGAAGACAGTCCGCAAGAGTAGTCAGTGGCTCAAGGAGCTGGGCCTCGAGCTTGGCTCACGCAATGCGAATGCGACCCTGCTGGTCCTGCGCTCGGTCTTGCATGCGCTCCGGGACCGGCTCCCGCCCGACGAGGCGGTCCAGCTCGCCGCCGAGATGCCGCTCCTCATCAAGGGGATGTACTTCGACGGCTGGGATCCGAGCGCCACGCCGGTGAAGGCCCGGTCGAAGACCAGGTTTCTCGCGATGGTGATCAAGCGGATGAACCGCCCGACGTCGCAATCGGAAGCCGAGCGCGTGACCTGCGCGGTGCTCAAGCTGCTCGGCCACCACCTCTCACCCGGTGAGCTGCGCGACGTGCGCGGGAGCCTGCCGGCGGAGCTGGGAGAGCTGTTCCCCACCCCGGAGCGGGTCATCCGCCGCCGGCCCGGTGGCACCATCAGCAGAGCGAGGGTAACATAGACCCACGCTATGCCCTGCCATCCCGACGAGATCGTCGTGGCCCAAGCCGGTGCCACGGTGTACCGGCTCTACGACGTCGGCTACGAGATCGATCTCGGGCGGGCAGGCGGACTGCTCGCGCCGCTGGCGCCGCCGCGCGCGCACCCCGGTCCCCGCCGCGGCGAAGCGGCCGCGATCCTCACCCCGACGCCGCCGCTCATCGTCGACCTCGGATCGGATACCATTGAGCCGGCCGGCGGGCCGGTCACGGCCACCGTCTCCGCGGCCGTGTTCGACTTCGGCGTCGTGTCCGTCCGCTTGCACCTGCCGGCGGCGGCCCGGCTCCCTTGGCCCGACTTCGTTCGATTCGCCGTCGCCCTCCACGATTCGGGGCCGCTCCGACGGGTCCTCGACCGCCGGCTCGCGGAGCTGATCGGCCGGATCAACGCCGCGATCCAGCGCCCGTCGGTCGCCGCCGTCACCGAGGATTACATCGTCTTTCGCATCGCCCACCTCGAGACCGCCGGCGGCGAGCCGTGCAGTCCCGCCGATCTCGACGATCACGCCCTCGCCAGCCTCCTCCTCAACGAGCCGCGCGAGCTCTCACCCTCCGCGCGCCGCGAGCTCTTGCCGCATCGGTTCGCCTACACCGCGCGCGACTTCGCCGCCCTCACCTGGGAGAGCGCGCTGGTCGTCGAGCCGGTTCCGGAGGACCGGGACATCGAGTACATCCTCGAGTTCGCCAACGCCCAGCTGCTCGAGCTGCGCGTGTTCGACGCGGCGCTCGACGCCGAGCTGCCGCGCATGTACGACCGGATCGCCGCGGTGCGCCACGCCCCGTACGGCCTGCTCCGCCGGCGCTACCGCCACGTCCTCGCCGGCCTGCAGACGCTCGTCGCCGACACGACCGAGATCGTCGAGCGGGTGGAGAACGCCCTCAAGGTGACCGACGACGTCTATCTGGCGCGGGTGTACTCGGCGGCGCTGGAGATCTTCCGCGGCGCGGCCTGGCGGCAGGGCATCGACCGCAAGCTCGGCATCATCCGCGACACCTACGCCATGCTCAACGCCGAATCCCAAGCGGCCCGGGGCGAGGCGCTCGAGGTGGCCATCGTGCTCCTCATTCTGGCCGAGCTGCTGCTGCCGCTATTCGGGCGGCGGTGAGGCCGGGAGTGCGGTGAGGCCGGGAGTGCGTGGACGTTCCTACGCGGGGATTCGCTTCGCGAGATAGGCGACCAGGTAGTCCAGCGTCGAGACGCTCGCGTAGTCGGCTTCCGGAATGGTGACCCCGAGCCGGCGATCCAGGCCAATCATGAAGTTGAGATAGTCGAAGGAGTCGATGTCCAGTTGGTCGCGGAGCGGCTGGGTCGGATCGATGCCGGAGGGATCGGCCTCGGGCGCGATCTCCATCAGCGCTTGGAGCACCTGATCTTTGACGGCATCCGGGCTCATAGCTTTTCCGGCTCCTGAAGCAAGCGCTCGAACGCGCTGAGAAATCGGCCGCCCCGGTGGCCGTCGCTGACCCGGTGATCGGCGGAGAGCGTCGCGCTGACGACCGGCCGGGCCTCGATCCGTCCTTCAGCGACCCAAGGGCGCTGGGTGATCCGGCCGAGCCCCACGATCGCGACCTGCGGCGGAAAGATCACGCCGAAGACCTCGCGCACACCCTGGTCGCCGAGGTTCGTCACGGTGACCGTCGGGTCGGCCAGCTCCGAGCTTCGAATGGAGCCGCCACGGACCCGGCCGATCAGGTCCCGCAGCGCATTCATCAACTCGTCCAACCCGAGCTTGTCGGCGTCGTGAATCGCCGGCGCCACTAGGCCTCCCTGCCGGAGCGAGATCGCCACGCCGAGGTGGACGGCGGCGCTGGGATGGAAGGCGCCGTCGAGGAAGGTGCCATTCAGCTCGGGCACCTCCTTGAGGCCGAGCGCGACAGCCTTGAACAGCGGCGCCGCCGGGAGCATGCGCTGGGCGACGGGCACCGCGGCGTTGCGCCGCTCGAGCCAGGCCACCAGGCGGCTCACGTCGACGTCGGTTGCGAGATAGTAGTGCGGAATCTCGCGCTTGGAGCGGCTCATCGCCGCGGCGATCGCGCGGCGCATGGCCGCGGAGCGGTCCGCCTCCACCGGGGGCGGGGGCGGCGCCGGCGCTCGCGCCGGCACCGGCGCGGCCTCGACGTCGGCCATGGTGACCGCGCCACCCGCGCCGGTGCCGCGGAGCGTGCTCGGATCGATGCCCAGCTCGGCGGCGCGCTTCCGCGCGAGCGGCGACACCCGCACCTGCCGCCCGCGCCCGACCTCGCCGCCGGCGGGCCCGCTCGGTGGGACAGCCGCGGTCGGCGGGGCAGCCGGGCTCGGCGGCATTGCGGCCGCTCCCCGCAGGGTGGCGAGCGGCGTCCCCACCGGCACCTTCGTCCCCGGCGCCACCAAGAGCGCATCCACGACGCCGTCCTCGAAGATCTCGACCTCGATCGCGCCTTTGTCGGTCTCGACCTCCGCGATGATCTGACCCCGCTTCACCGCGTCCCCCGCCTTCACTCGCCACTCGACGAGCGTGCCGGACACCATGTCGGCGCCGAGCGACGGCATGCGGAACTCACCCACGCGGCTTCACCAACGATCGGGCCGCCGCCACGATCGTCTCCGGCTGGGGGAGCGCCGCATCCTCGAGATGCTTCGGGTATGGGATCGGAACCTCGGCCGTGCACACGCGCGCGACCGGGGCGTCCAGCTCGTAGAACGCCTGCTCCATGATGCGGGCCATGACCTCCGCGGCGAGGCTGCCGCTGCGCCAGCCCTCGTCCACCACGACGGCGCGGTGGGTCTTTCGCACCGAGCCCACGATCGTCGCGTCGTCCAACGGACGCAGCGTGCGCAGGTCCACCACCTCGGCGCTGATGCCGCCCGCGGCGAGCTGCTCGGCCGCCGCCAGCGCCTTGCCGACGGTGCCGCCGTACGCGATCAGCGACACGTCGTCGCCGCTCCGCCGCACCGCGGCACGATCGAGATCCACCTGTCTCGGCACCGCCGGAAGCTCTCCCTCGACACCGTAGAGCGCCGCATGCTCGAAGATGAGCACGGGATCCGGGTCCCTGAGCGCCGCGGCGAGCATCCCGCGCGCGTCCTCCAGCACAGCGGGCGCCACGACGCGAATGCCGGGAATGTGCGCGTACCACGCCTCGAGGCTGTGGGAGTGCTGCGCCGCGACCTGCCGGCCGGCGCCGGTCGCCATCCGGATCACGAGCGGCACGCTCACCTGCCCGCCCGACATATGCCTGAGCGTCGCCGCGTTGTTGACGATCTGGTCGAGCGCGAGCAGGCTGAAGTTCACCGTCATGATCTCGAGGATCGGCCGCATGCCGCCGAGCGCGGCCCCGATGCCGGCGCCGGTGAAGGTCAGCTCGGAGAGCGGCGTGTCGCGCACCCGCTCGGGCCCGAACTCCTCGAGCAGCCCTTTGGTCGCGGCGTAGGTGCCGCCGTAGCGGCCGACGTCCTCGCCCATCAGGAACACGCGGGGATCGGCCGCGAGCGCCTCCCGCAGCGCCGCCCGCACCGCTTCCCGATACGTCATCCGGATCGGCCCGGCCGGCGCGACTGTCATGCGGGCCTCGGCGTGCACACGTCGACCAGCAGATTCGCCACCGGCTCGAGCGGCGACTCCTCGGCGAAGCGCACCGCCTCGCTCAGCTCCGCCGCAATCTCGCGCTCCAATCGCTCGAGGTCGGCCGCCGCCAGGAGCCCCTCGCTCTCGAGGCATCGGACATACGCGGGGATCGGATCCCGCTTCTTCCACTCCTCCACCTCGGCCTTGCTCCGATAAAGCTCCGGATCGAACATCGAGTGGGCGCGGAACCGGTAGGTCTGGTACTCGAGGAATCGGGGCCCCTCACCGCCGCGCACCGCGCGCACTGCGTCCTGAGTGGCGCCGAGGACGGCGAGCACGTCCATGCCGTCGACTCGCCCGGCCGGCACGCCTTGCGCGGTGGCCTTCAGGCAGAGATCGGTCTGCGCCTGCGCCCGGTCGAGCGCCGTTCCCATCGCGTAGCGGTTGTTCTCGCAGGCAAAGAGCACCGGCAGGCGCCAGAGCGCCGCGAGATTGAGCGATTCCTGGAACACACCCTCCGCCGTGGCGCCGTCACCGAAGAAGCAGGCCGTCGCCCGAGCCTTCCCCTGCATGCGGTCCGCGAGCGCCAGACCCACGGCCAGCGGCAGCCCGCCGCCTACGATCGCGTTGCCGCCGTAGAATCGCCGGCTCACGTCGAAGAGATGCATCGATCCCCCGCGGCCCCGGCTGCAGCCGGACGCTTTGCCGTACATCTCGGCCATGATCGCGCCGGCCGTGATGCCTCGCACCAACGCGTGACCGTGCTCGCGGTACGTCGCCACGATCGCGTCGTCGGCTGTCAGGGCACGCATCGCGCCGGTCGCGACCGCCTCCTGGCCGATGTAGAGATGCAGGAATCCGCGGATCTTCCCCGCGCTGTACAGCTCCGCCGATTTTTCCTCGAGGCGGCGGATCCGAAGCATGTCGCGCAGGAGACCGATGGCCTCGTCGCGGGGCGGTGTGGGCGTCACGAGCCGACCTCGAGCGTGGAGAGATCCCCTTCCGGCAGCCCCAGCTCGCGCGCCTTGAGCACGCGCCGCATGATCTTGCCGCTGCGGGTGCGCGGCAGAGTGGCGAGGATGTCGATCTCCTTCGGCGCGACCGCGGCCCCCAAGCGTTTCCGCGCGTGGGCCAGCAAGTCGCGCCGCAACGAGTCGCTCGCGACAATGCCGGCCCGGAGGGACACGAACGCCTTCACCACCTCGCCCATCACCGGGTCGGGCTTGCCGATCACGGCCGCTTCCGCCACGGCTGGATGCTCGACCAGCACGCTCTCGACCTCGAACGGGCCGATCAAGTGGCCGGCCGACTTGATGACGTCGTCCGCCCGGCCGACGAACCAGAAGTATCCGTCCGCGTCCCGGCGGGCGAGATCGCCGGTCAGATACCATCCGTCGGCGAAGCATCGCCGGTAGCGCTCGTCCTCGTGCAGGTAGCCGCGAAACATCGAGGGCCACCCGGCCCGCAGCGCCAGCTCGCCCTGCTCCTCCGGGTTGGAGACGATCTCGATCCCGCCGCCGTCGGTTCGGCGCACGACGGCCGCCTCGATGCCGGGGAGGGGCTTCCCCATGGAGCCGGGGCGGATGTCCATCGCCGGATAGTTGGCGATCATGATGCCGCCCGTCTCGGTCTGCCACCAGTTGTCGTGAATCGGCAATCCCAGCGCATCCTCACCCCAGTAGACCGCCTCCGGGTTGAGCGGCTCGCCCACGCTGGCGATGAACCGCAACGAGGAAAAGCTCCGCCCGCGGGCCAGATCGGCTCCGGCTTTCATCATCATGCGCACGGCGGTCGGCGCCGTGTACCAGACCGTCACCTTCTGCTCGGTGAGGATCTGATACCAGCGATTGGCGTCGAACTCCGCCTCATCGACGATCGAGGTGATGCCGTGGGTGAGCGGCGAGATGATGCCGTACGAGGTGCCGGTGACCCAGCCGGGATCGGCCGTGCACCAGAAGACGTCGTCGGACTGAAAGTCGAGCGCGACCTTGCCGGTGGCATGGTGCGCGACCACGGCGCCGTGGACGTGCACGGCGCCCTTCGGGCGCCCCGTGGTGCCGCTCGTGAAGTGCACCAACGCCGGAGTCTCGGGATCGGTCGCGCCGATCTCGTATCGCGCGTCGGCCTCCTGCAGAAGCTGCAGGAGATCGAGGGTGCCGGCACGCTCGCCGCCCGCGTGACCGTCCGGAACGAGCAGCACGTGCTCCAGACTGGGCAGGCCGGCGCGAATCCCGGCCACCTTCTTCTGGTACAGGGAGGTCGTGGTGATCAGCGCCCGGGCGGCCCCGAGCTCCAGCCGCGTCCGGATCGGCTCCGGCCCAAAGGCGGCAAAGAGCGGCGTCACCACGCAACGATGCTTGAACCCGCCGAGCACCGCGACGTACAGCTCGGGAATCCGCCCCATGAGGACAAAGATCGGATCGCCGGGGCGGAGCCCGAGACGCGCCAGCACGTTGGCGAATCGGCTCGTCGCCTCGGCCAGCTCGCCGTAGCTGATGCTTCGGGAGCGACCGTCCTTGCCGAGCCATCGGATGGCCGGGCGATCTCGTCCGACTCCCGCTGCGTGTCGGTCCACCGCCTCGTGAGCGATGTTGATGCCCCGACCGCCGGGCAAGCCGTCGAGCGCCGCCCTCGCGCCTTCCCACGAGAAGGTGGCTCGGTATGCCTCGATGTCCGGCACGTTCGGCGCCCGGCGAAGCCGGCCCTGCTTGCTGATGATCGAGGCACGCATGAACGGAAGTTAGCCTCCGATCAGCGATCGCACCTTTGCCGCGAGATCGTCCTGCGTGAACGGCTTGGGGAGAAACGGCGCCGTTCGCTCCAGTAGGCCCCCCTGAAAGACCTCGCTCGGAAACCCCGACATATAAAGGATAGGCTTGTCCGGCCAGCGGCGGTTCACCTCGCGGCCCAGCTCCGAGCCGTTCATCCCCGGCATCTTGACGTCGGTCAGGAGCAGATCGACGGCTGAGGGGTCTTGCTCCAGGGTGCGGAGGGCCTCGCGAGCGTGGCTGGCCTCGAGCGTGTGGTAGCCGCTGTGCAGCAGCATCCGTGAGGCCAGATGCCGCACGGCTTCCTCGTCATCGACCACCAGGATGGTGCGGGAGGCCATGATCGCTGCCCCAGCGAGATCGGATCAACGAATGTGGAGTGAGCGCACAAGATAGGGGGCCCCCGGGACGCGCGGCAAGACGGTCCCGGCAGGCCCCCAAAGCTGCGGGACCCTACTTGACGCCGAGCAGCTCGACGTCGAATACCAGGGTGGCGCCGGGCGGAATGGCGGGCGGAGCCCCCGCCGCCCCGTAGCCCAAGTCCGGCGGAATGACCAGCTTGCGCCGGCCACCCACCTTCATCCCCGCGACCCCTTCGTCCCACCCCTTGATCACCTGCCCCGCGCCGAGGCCGAAGCTGAAGGGCTCGGCCCGGTCTCGGCTGCTGTCGAACTTGGTGCCGTTGGTGAGCCAGCCGGTGTAGTGCACCGTCACGTCACGCCCGGCGGTCGCCTCTTTCCCGGTGCCCACCTTGACGTCCTGCAGCCGGAGCCCGCTCGCCGTGGCCTTGAGGGCCGCGGGATCGATCTGGAGGGCGGGAGCGAACGTCGCTTCCGGCGCGGCGGCCGGCGCTGAGGCTGACGCCGCTGCCGGCGTCGGCGCTGGCGCTGCATCGCTGGCGGGTTGGGCGGTGCTCGGCTTATCGGCCGACGGCCGGTCGCACGCGAGGAGCGTGAGCAGT
>JBGPVE010000094.1:0-10154 GCA_041491545.1 Gemmatimonadota bacterium
CGCGGCGGCCGAGCCGGGGCCATGATGAATCAGGGAGCCAAGCCCACCTTCAACGACGGGCGCCGCTCGATCGAGGCGCACCTCTTCGACTTTGCCGGGGAGCTCTATGGCGAGTGGGTGCGGGTCGAGTGGGTGGAGCGGCTCCGCGACGTGAAGCGGTTCGGATCGGCCGAGCAGTTGCTGGACCAGTTGCAGCGCGATCGCGCTCGGGCGCAGGCGGCTCTCGCCGCGGGCCCTTCGGACCTTAGCCGTGTGAACGATGCTCTCTTCCATTCGTAGTCGCCTGATCATCATCGGTCTGCTCGTGGCCGGGTGCGTCTTCGCGCTCATCCCTCGGACCGTGACCGTCCGCTTCCGCGGAGATGATGGCATCATGCGCGATCGGCAAGAGAAGCGGGTGCCGATCAAGTATGGGCTCGACCTCCAGGGCGGGATGCACCTGGCGCTCGAGCTCGACCAATCCAAACAGATCTCCGCCGATCCCAAGAAGGATCTCGACCTCGCGCTCACGGTGCTCCGGAAGCGCATCGACGAGTTCGGCGTCACCGAGCCGCTCATCCAGAAGGTGGGTGACAGTCGCATCGTGGTCGAGCTGGCCGGGATCACCGAGCCGGAGCGCGCCAAGGCGATCGTGCAGCGGAGCGCGTTCCTCGAGTTCAAGATCACCGACAAGACCGGCGCGCTCGACAAAGCGCTCCCCGGGATGGACCGGAGTCTTCGCGGATTGGGCGTCACCTCGGTGGACACCGGGCAGGGGAAGAAGCCGTCGGCGGTGCAGCAGCTGCTCGGCGCCGACACCAGCAAGAAGGGCGACACCACGGCGGCGGTCACGGGCGGTGTGCTGGGCTCCCTCATTCAGCCGGCCGGCGTGGCGGCCGGGAGCCAGATGCCGGGCGAGTACGTGGTTCCCGAGACCGCGTTTCCCCGGGTCGACAGCCTGCTCAACATTCCGGAGGTCCAGCGCTCGCTCCCGCGCGGCATCACGCTTCGCTGGGCGTCGGCGCCGACGAGCATCGGGGTGCAGTCGTACCGCTATCTCTATGCGGTCGAGGACAAGAGCATCGTCACCGGCAGCAGCCTGGTCAACGCGCAGGCGCAGCTCGACCCGCTGACCAACGGGCCGATCGTCACCTTCGAGCTGGATCGCGCGGGCGGGCGGCGCTTCGGCGACGAGACCGGCAAGCACGTCGGTGACTTCATGGCGATCATCCTCGACGGGCGCGTGCAGGGCCGTCCGCCCGTGATCCAAAGCCGAATCGGCCGCAACGGTCAGATCACGCTCGGAGGGAAGTCGCTGCAGGAGGCGCAGGACCTCGCGCTCACGCTCAAAGCCGGCGCGCTGCCGATTCCGCTTAAGATCGTCGAGGAGCGTCAGGTGGGCGCGAGCCTCGGCAGCGACTCGGTGCGCAAGGGCATCACCGCCGGCGTGGCGGGCACCATCCTCGTCGTGCTCATCATGATCGGCTACTATCGCCTGAGCGGCGTGGTCGCGGTGGTAGCGCTCGCGCTCTACATTCTGTTCACGCTGGGCGGACTGTCCCTTATCGATGCCACGCTCACGCTGCCGGGGCTCGCCGGACTCGTGCTCTCGATCGGCATCGCGGTCGATGCCAACGTCCTCATCTTCGAGCGCATTCGCGAGGAGCTGCTCCTCGGCAAGACCATTCCGCTCGCGGTGAAGGAAGGCTTCCAGCACGCGATGAACGCGATCGTCGATTCGAACGTGAGCACGGTGCTCACGGCGCTCTTTCTCTTCCAGTTCGGCACGGGGCCGATCAAGGGCTTCGCGGTGACCCTCATCATGGGTATCGTGGCCTCGATGATCACGGCGGTCTTCGTGACCCGAACCTTCTTTCTGGTCTGGCTCGACCGCCGGCCGGCCATGTCCACGCTGAGCATCTGACGATGACGCGCTTCTTCGCCCACGCCAACTACGACTTCATCGGCGTCCGCAAGTACGCCTATGCGATCACCGCGGCGATCATCCTGCCCGGTCTCATCTTCCTCATGTTCCGCGGGCTCAACTACAGCATCGAGTTCACCGGCGGAACGCTGCTCCAGATCAGGACCAAGCAGGTGGTCAACGTGGGCGCCATTCGCGACGCCCTCGATCACCAGGGAGTTCCGGGCGCCGAGATCCAGCAGTTCGGCTCGGCCAACGAATATGTGATTCGTGCGCGGGTGGCCAAGGCGGGCACCGACGCCAACGACACCCAGGCGACGGCGTCGGCGGTCGGTAAGGCGCTCGATACGGCGCTTGGGGCGGGGAACTACGCGGTGCAGCGCACCGAAGCGGTCGGCCCCAAGGTGGGCGGCGAGCTCCGGCAGAAGGCGTTCATGGCGATCTTCCTGTCGTTCTTCGCCGTGCTCGCGTATCTGGCCTATCGCTTCGAGTGGCGTTTCGGGCTGGCCGCGGTCGTGGCTACCGCGCACGACATCCTGGCGACGATCGCGTTCATCGGCATCATGCGGCTGGAGGTGAGTCTGATCATCGTGGGCGCCGTGCTCTCGATGGTGGGCTACTCGCTCAACGATACGATCATCATCTTCGACCGCGTCCGGGAAAATCTGCGGAAATACAAGCGGGACAAGTTCGAGGACATCCTCAACCGCTCGATCAACGAGACCCTGCCGCGGAGCATCCTGACCCACGGCACCTCGCTCGCCACGCTCCTCGCGCTCGCGATCTTCGGGGGCGAGGTCATCCGGCCGTTCGCGCTGGTCATGTTCTTCGGTGTGTTTACGGGTACGTTCTCTTCTATCTATATCGCGTCGCCGGTGCTCATGGCGATCGAGAAGCGGTGGCCCGGGCCGTCGGCCCGAGGCACCCGGACCACCAAGGCCCCAGCGGTGCCGGCTCCCGCGGGCCGCAAGCCTCTGCCGGTCGCCTGATCGACAGCCACTGCCACCTGGGCGATGCGGCGTACGATCCCGACCGCGCCGCCGTGCTGGAGCGTGCCTGGGCGGCGGGCGTCGATCACGTGGTCGTCATCGGCGAGTCTCGGGAGGCCGCAGACCGCGCCGTTCGCCTCGTAGATGCCAACTCCCGGCTCTCGGCCACGGCCGGTCTCCACCCCCACGAGGCGGCGCGTTGGGACGCGGAGCACGCCGTTTGGCTCCGGGGCATGCTCGCCGATCCCCGGGTGGTGGCGGCTGGAGAGATGGGGCTCGACTACCACTACGACCACTCTCCGCGTGAGGCGCAGCGGGTCGCGTTCGACGCCCAGCTCGACATCGCGGGCAAGGCTCGTAAGGCGGCCGTGATCCACGCCCGCGAAGCCGACGATGACGTCGCCGCGGTGCTCCGCAACCATCCCCGTGTCACGGCGATCCTCCATTCGTTCAGCAGCGGGCTCGGCCTCTTGCGGGCCGGGGTGGATCTGGGGCACTATGTCTCATTCAGCGGAATGGTCACCTTCAAGAATTGGCGGCTCGACGACGCGATTCGGGGGACACCGCTGGACCGGTTGCTGATCGAGACCGATGGGCCGTACCTGGCGCCGGTCCCGCATCGCGGCAAACGCAACGAGCCGGGCTTCGTGGGGGCGGTCGCCGACCGTCTCGCGGCCGTGCTCGGCCTCGACCGGGAAACCCTGACCGCCACGATCGACGAGAACGCAGCCCGCGTGTTCGGGACACGGGTTGTTGCGCGCGCTTAGCCCTCAATTGTGGAGCACCTTTTCGTGACCGTCCCTTCCGACATCGCCATCGCCCAGGCCGCTAAGCTGCGCCCGATCGCCGATGTGGCGGCCGAGGTGGGCTTGAGCGCTGACGAGATCCTGCCCTACGGGCGCACCAAGGCCAAGATCACCCCGGAGGCGATCGCCAAGCGGACTCCCAAGGGTCGGCTCGTGTTGGTCACCGGCATCAACCCGACGCCGGCCGGTGAGGGAAAGTCGACCGTCACGATCGGCGTCAGCCAGGCGCTCCGCAGGCTTGGCAAGAAGGTCGTGGTTTGCATTCGCGAGCCGTCGCTCGGCCCGGTGTTCGGCGTGAAGGGCGGTGCCGCGGGCGGTGGGTACGCGCAGGTGGTGCCGATGGACGAGATCAATCTCCACTTCACCGGCGACTTCCACGCGGTTACCTCGGCGCACAATCTGCTCGCCGCGATGCTCGACAATCATCTCCATCAGGGCAATGCGCTCGGCATCGATCCTCGCCGGATCACCTGGCCCCGCACCATCGACATGAACGACCGCGCCTTGCGATCGATCGTGATCAGTTTGGGCGGGATCAACGCCGGTCCGGTGCGCGAGGATCGGTTCGTCATCGTGCCGGGCAGCGAGATCATGGCGATCCTCTGTCTGGCGAAGGATCTGGCGGATCTGGAGGAGCGCATCTCGCGGATCATCGTCGGGCTCACCCGGGATCGGAAGCCGGTGACGGCGGGCCAGCTCAAGGCGGCGGGCGCGATGACGCTGCTGCTCAAGGATGCCATCCTCCCCAATCTGGTGCAGACGCTCGAGGGCGGGCCGGCGTTGGTGCACGGGGGGCCGTTCGGCAACATCGCGCACGGGTGCAACTCGCTCGTCGCCACCAAGCTCGCGCTCGCGCTGGGCGAGGTGGTGCTCACCGAGGCAGGGTTCGGCGCCGATCTGGGCGCGGAGAAGTTCTTCGACATCAAGTGCCGGTTCGGTGATCTCAATCCGGAAGCGGCGATCGTGGTGGCGACGATCCGTGCGCTCAAGATGCACGGCGGGGTCAAGAAGGAGAATCTCGGCACGGCGGACGTCGAGGCGTTGAAGCGAGGGATGGTGAACCTCGAGGCCCACGTCAGGAACGTGCTCAAGTTCGGCGTGCAGCCGGTGGTCGCGCTCAACCGCTTCACCTCCGATACGCAGGAGGAAATCGACGCGGTGCTCAAGGCGGCGACGAGCTGGGGCGCGCGGGCGGCGTTGAGCGACGTGTGGGCGAAGGGCGGCGCGGGCGGCGAAGCGGTCGCGAAAGAGGTGCTCGCCGTTCTGGCTGAGGGCAAGAGCCGTTTCAAGCCCCTCTACGATGTCGCGCTGCCGATCAAGCAGAAGATCGAGAAGATCGCGATCGAGATCTACGGAGCCGCGGGAGTGGACTACACCGCGGCCGCCGACAAGAACATCGCGCAGTTGGAGCAGATGGGGTTGGGGGGGACACCGGTTTGCATGGCCAAGAATCAGTACTCCTTCTCCGACGACTCCACCAAGCTGGGGCGCCCGCAGGGCTTTCGCCTTACCATCCGAGATGCGTATGCGTCGGCCGGGGCCGGATTCGTCGTGGCCCTCGCGGGTGACATCATGACGATGCCCGGACTATCCAAGACGCCGGCCGCGGAGGCAATCCGGGTGCATCCCGACGGCACCATCGAGGGCCTGTTCTAATGGATTTCATCACCACCCACCGTGCGCCCAAAGCGATCGGGCCCTACAGCCAGGGCGTGATCGCCAACGGCTTCGTGTTCACCGCGGGACAGGTCGCGCTCGATCCGGCCACCGGCGAAGTGGTCGCCGGCGATGTGGCGGATCAGACGACGCGAGTGATGGAGAATCTCCGGGCGATTCTGTCGGCGGCCGGGTCGAGCTTCGAGCACGTGGTGAAGACCACCGTCTTCCTGGTCGACATGGCGGACTTCGCCGCGATGAACGAGGTGTACGCCAGGGCGTTCGGCGACCACCGGCCCGCGCGCTCGACGGTGGCCGTCAGCGCGCTCCCCAGAGGCGTGCGAGTGGAAATCGAGGCGGTGGCGACGACGGCGACGGGAGAGAGGTAGTCGGTCTTTTCGCTTCGATGGGGGTGGATCGGGCCTGGTGGCTCGGCCGGTCTTCAAAACCGCGACAGAGGCGCCTTCGGTGGCTCTGGTGGGTTCGATTCCCACACGCTCCCGCCACTCGCCGCTATGTCTGCCCACCGTCCGGTGGTGCAGGCTCCGAAAGCAGGTACGCGATCGCCTCCGCGGCCGAATAGCGGGGCCGGCCCGCCAGGAAGGTCGCGAGGGACGGGAGATCGTCGCCGCTGGTGAGCAGCGGCGGCTCCGCCCCGCCGGCCCGCGCCTGGGCGTGGCCGATGTTCGCGAGCAGTGCGTTGCATAGGCATCGGCGCCCCTCGGTGTCTTCCTCCTTGCCGCCCTTGCGCACGTAGGCCTCCACGGGCTCGCCGGCGCAGCGATAACCGATCGTTCCGTCCGGCGCAAAGAAAGCCACCCGCAGGTACCCGAGATCGCAGATCCGCTCGCGGGCGGCCGTCGCGCCGGGGTCGGCCTTCCAGCGGACCACCTTGAACGGATAGCCGGTGGGCGAGGCATGCGGATCGGTGAACACCTCCACTTCGCCCCGCGCGACGTACTCCAGCACCGAACGCTTGAGGTCTTCCCGCAGGCCCGACTCGTCGCAATACGCGAACAGCGTCCCGACCTGGATGCCGGCGGCGCCCGCCTGCCGAGCTTCCCGCAGCGCCCCCGGCCGGCCGGTGCCGCCCGCGAGCCAGAAGGGCAGGCCGAGCTCGCGGATCTTCGCCAGATCCACCACGTCCCGCTCGCCGTAGATGGGTTCCCCGCGTTCGTTGAATCGCGGCTCGCCCCGCGGCGGCGCGTTGTGCCCGCCGGCGGTCGGTCCCTCGATGATGAAGCCATCCACTCGGCCACTGGCCTTGCGGGCCAGGACGGTCGCCAGCGAGTTGCTCGCGACGATCGGCAGGAAGGCCGGACGCCGGAGCGGTGTCGGGGGCGGCGTCCAGTGCTCGCCCGGATCCAGACGCAGGTACTCGGTGACGCCGGGCGGCGATCCCTCCACTTCGAACCGGAGCACCGCGGGCTGATGCGCGGCAAGAGCTTCCAGCGCCGCGGGAATCTCGCGTGGAATCCCCGCGCCCATGAGGACGCAGTCGACGCCGGCCAGCATCGCGCCGTACAACGAGGCGAGCGTCGGCATCTGGATCTTGGTCAGCAGGTTGATGCCAACCGGACCGCCGTGCCCTTCCCGGGCCAGGTAGACCTCGACGAAGTTGGCCAGCATGGTGATCCGCTGGCGGGCCCGGCTGACGACTTGGCGGTACATCGGCAGCAGCTTGTAGGGCGCGTCCGGTGGCAGTCCCCCGGGGCGGAAGTAGCGGCGGAGCGCATCCTCGGCGATTCCGGGGATCGGGAATCGCGCCATGGCCCGGCGCATGTGGCCTCCCGCGTCCCCCTCCTGCAGCCGCCGCACCAGCACGCTGTCGAGCGCGGTGCCCGAAACGACGCCGAGCTGACCGAGCCGTGACACGGCGTTCGCCAGGCGCCAGCCGGAAACGCCGATCCCCATTCCCCCCTGGATGATCGGGGGCAACGCACGAGCTTCGTTCACGCGCCGATTCGCGCCTCAGTGGGATGACACCGCCAACGCATCCGCTCCGCACGGCCGTACCAATGCTTCGGCCGGCAGGGGTGAGTATCGGTGGGAGCGTGTGAAGCGATCGTGAATCCGATCTGAATGGGTTTCCAGCGCCCGTTCACCCCTCAGCCGGAATCAACAGATCCGCCGGAATTCCCAGCGTTTTCCGCAACTTCACGATCTGCCCGAGCGACAGCCTCCGCTTTCCCTTGAAGAAATCCGACACCCGGCTCCGCCCGCCCATCAGATCGGCGAGGTCGGCTCGGGTGAGCCCCTCTTGCTCCAACATGAAGTCCACGATCGACTGAGGCGTGCCGCTTCCGCCCAACTCGTAATGCTCGTCGTCGTACGCCTCGATGAGCACGCCGAGCAGCTCGAGCCGCGCGTGAGCCGAAGTTCCGGGCTTGGGATCGAGATCGATCAGCCGGTCCAGCTCCTTGACGGCCGCGTCGTATTCCCGCTCGGAGTGGATCACGGTGAGAGGGCGGAGCGCCGCCTCGCGCACTTTCTTCATAGCCTTGCCGCCTTGGTTAATCGATCGTACTCCGCGTGGGTGAGGACGTGCCGGACGAACACGCGTCCATTCGCCTGGCGCCCGCTGGTGCCGATTCTCCCGTAGTGGATCCGCGCGACGAGGCGATACTTGTTGCCGCCGATGTCGAATACCACCCGATTGCCACTCAAGAAATCCAGGGCCCGGAAGTCCGCCTTGAGCGCCTGACTGTCGTGGTAGGTCTTTCGCTTCACGATGCGGTACCAATCGTCCAGCGGGGTCACCGCCGCCGCGTGCTTCCTGCCGAACTCGACCAGCTTCTTGCGACTAATGATGTGCATTGGCATAGGCCGTTACCAATATGGTAACGGCAGACACTCCCTCCAGTCAAGGGCGGCCGAACGGCCAGTCTCCCATCGCGCCGCCCTTTTCCCTCGTGCGCGCCTCCGTTATGCTTGCAAGCGGTATCTTTCCAATGAATGCCGTCTCGGCCCACGTCACCGAATCCGCGAGACCCTCGACCTCAGCATGCCGGAGCTCGCTGTCATCTTCGCGGTGCACCGGCATGTTGTCATGATGCGGTTCGTCGCCGCGCTGACCCTCGTTCTGCTCGGCAGGCCGTTGGCGGCGCAGGACACGGCGTCGGTGCGGCGCGACACGGTCCGAGCCGACACGACCACGGCTGACAGCGCCGCGGCCGCCGCCGTCACGGCCGACACCACGGCTGGTGACACGACCGCGGCCGCCACGACCATTCCCGATTCGCTCGGCATCCTTCGCGTCTCGCCGGGCGCCGCGCTCTGGCGGTCGCTCCTGCTGCCGGGTTGGGGCCAACTCAAGCTGGGCCGAAAGCTGACCGCCGCCGTGTTCGTCGTCGGGGAGGGAGTCACCCTCGGCATGAGCCTCAAGACCAACCATGATCTTCATCATCTGCAGAGCATCGGCGCCGACACCGCCACGATTCGGAAGAAGTCCCAGCAGCGGGAGGACTGGTTCGTGTTTCTGGCCGTGAACCATCTGCTCGCCGGCATCGAGGCGTACGTCGCGGCCAATCTTTCCGACTTTCCGGCGGAGCTGCACATCCGCCGCCGACCGGGCGGCATCGACGCCGGCCTGGCCGTCCCGCTGAGATTGCCGTGACGGCGGTCGGCTCGCGAGCCCCGATCGGCATCTTCGACTCCGGCATCGGCGGATTGACGGTCGCTCGCGCCATCTACGAGCGACTTCCCCACGAGGATACGATCTACTTCGGCGACACCGCTCGCGTGCCGTACGGCCCGAAGTCGCCGGAGACGGTGCGGCGGTACAGTCTCGAGATCTTGAATTGGCTGGTGGGGCAGGGGGTCAAGGCCGTGGTGATCGCCTGCAACACGAGCACGGCGCACGCGCTCGACACGCTCCGCGCGGCGTCACCCGTGCCCGTGGTGGGCGTGATCGAGCCTGGCGCGCGTGCCGCGGTCAAGGCATCGCGTGGTGGGCCGATCGGCGTGATCGGTACTGCGGGCACCATCGGGAGCGACGCGTACAAGCGGGCCATTCGCTCGCTGGCGCCGGCGGCGCGGGTGGAGCAACGGGCATGTCCGCTCTTCGTGCCGCTGGTCGAGGAAGGGTGGTTCGATCATCCCGCGACGGAATTGATCGCCGCGGAGTATCTCGCGCCGTTCAGACAGGCGGGCGTCGACACGCTGGTGCTCGGTTGCACCCACTATCCGCTGCTCAAGCCGCTTCTGCAGCGGGTCATGGGAGCTGGCGTGACGCTGATCGACAGTGCGCAGGAGACAGCCGCGGAGTTGGCGCGGGTGCTCGAGGTGAAGGGGCTGGCAGCCGCCGACGGGAGGCCTCCGGTGCATCGATTCGTGGTGAGCGACGACGAGGTCCACTTCCGTCAAGTCGGAGCGCGGTTTATCGGGGATCGACTGGCGCGAGCGGAAGTCGTCCCGATGGCGTGAACCGGCGGAGCTGGGCGTCCGACTCCGTCGCGATGGCATAACGAAAGCCGTCGAACCAGGCGCCCGGGTTCAGATACTGCCGGCCCGGCGCTGGCTCCTCGAGCACGGGCCGGTGGGTATGGCTGGCGATCACGAGCCCGAGCGAGGGATGGTCGCGCAGAGTGCGCGTGGCCCACACTAGCTGCCGCTCGACCCCGTGCTCCACGACGGCGCCTTCGGTTGCGTGGTCGCCCAGGTGGGCCGCGAGATAGTGAACGAAGGGAATGGCCAGCTCGGGGTGGATCGCGCGGTAGATGAGCGAGGCGAGCGGATGACTGACGAGGCGGTGCAGCACCCGCGACCGGGGGCGTCCATACGCAATGCCGTCGCCATGCA
>JBGPVE010000095.1:0-10122 GCA_041491545.1 Gemmatimonadota bacterium
AGGACGTGACCACCAAGCTCTCGCTGGGCACCGTCCACCGCGTCCTGCAGCGGCTCCTCAGGGAGTCGGTGCCGGTGCGCGATCTGATGACCATTCTCGAGACCCTGTCCGACGCGGGGGAGCAGAGCAAGGACCCCGAAGTGCTGACCGAGCACGTGCGGCGGGCGCTGGCCAACGTGATCGTGCAGCTCCATGACGACGGCGATGGCTCGATCCGCGGCATCACGGTGGGTCCGAGGCTCGAGGCCGCGCTCATGGGTCTCTTCAGCCCGCGGCCGACGCGCGAAGCGGTCCGTTCGCTCGAGCCGGACGAGCTGGCCGCGATTCTCCGCTCGTTGAGCGATCTCGCCACCGCCTCCAAGCGCGACGGCCAGTATCGACCGCTGATCACCCCGCCGTCGCTCCGAATCGGAGTGCGTCGCTTGGTCGAGCCGATCCTGCCGTCGCTGCCGGTCTTGTCGCTGGGCGAGCTGCCCGCGCAGACCCCGATTCACAGCCTCGCCATCTGGGAGACGACCCGTGCCGCTTAAGACCTATCGTGGTGCCAGCATGGGCCAGCTCCTCGCGCAAGCTCAGGCGGAGCTGGGGCCCGAAGCCGTGGTTCTGCACGTCAAAGGATCCGCGGGCGGCATGGAGCTCTTCGCGGCGGACCCGGAGACGGCCGACGCGCTGCAGCGGATGGGCGGACCGGCGGATGGGCGGACCGGTGGACGGGCGAATCGGCGGAAGGTCGCGACCACCGGTCCGACATCGACCAAAGAGTCGGAGGACCGGAGATCGCCGATCTGCTTGGCCTTCATCGGGCCGACCGGCGCCGGCAAGACGACGACCGTCGCGAAGCTGGCGGCGCATCCGCGTGTCTTTCAGGGACGCAAGGTGGGGCTGCTGAATCTCGACACCTACCGGGTCGGAGCGATCGAGCAGCTCGGGACCTATGCCGCGCTGGAGGGAACGCCGGTCGCCTCGGTCTATGAGCCGGCCGATCTCCGTGCGGCGCTGAAACAGCTCGCCGGGTGCGACATCATCCTCGCCGACTGTCCCGGCCGCGGGCCGCGGGCAGAGCGGGACCACGAGGCGGTGCGCAGGATTCTCGCCGAGCTTCGTCCGGCGGAAGTGCACCTGGTCTTGCCGGTCGGTATGCAGCCGCAGTTGCTGCGCCGCACGGTCGAGCATCATCGCCGGCTCGGCGCCACCCATCTCCTGGCAAGCAAGGTGGACGAAATGCCCGACGACTGGATCCTCTTCGACATCGCCGCCGATCTCGGTCTGCCGATGCGCTGGCTCTCGGATGGCCAGCGAGTGCCCGAGGACATCCGCGCCGCCACGGCGCGGCTCGAGGCCACCAAGGCGGGTCGGGCCGGCCGCCGTGCGCGGCTGATCGAGGGGGTCGCGTGAACGGCGCGGCGAGCCACTGGCGCGAGCAGGCCGGCGTGAGTCGCGGCGCCGTCGACTTGGCGCCGGCACCGCCGCCCGCGTCCGAGGGACCGACGGTCGTGGTTCTGGGGAGCGGAAAGGGTGGTGTGGGCAAGTCGATCCTGAGCGTGCTCCTGGGGGCCGCGGCCGCCGCGCAGGGCCGGCGCGTTCTGCTTTTCGACGCGGACCATAACCTCGGCAACCTCCACGTACTTCTCGGTGTGCGCCCCGCGGCGCGGCTCGAGGCCCTGATCCAGGGCGAGCTCACGCCGAACGAGTTGCTCTGTCAGGTGGCCGAGCGACTCTGGCTCATGCCGGGGGATTCCGGGACCGAGTCGCTCCACGCGCTGGAGACGCTGGACCGCGCGCGGCTGCATCGTCGGCTGAGCGAGGTATACGACTAGTTCGATACCGTGATCGTCGATACGGCCGCCGGCATCGACGGCGTGGTGCGCAGCACGACGATGCAGACCTCGCATCTCGTGGTCGTCACCGCCCCGGAACCGACCGCGCTCACCGACGCGTACGCGCTCATGAAGATCGTGCACCTGCATTCGCCCGGGCTTCCGATCGACGTGCTGCTCAACCGCTGCGTCGAGCTGGACGAGGGTCGGGCCGCCTACGACCGGCTGGCGATGGCCTGCGAGCGCTTTCTCAAGCGGGGGATTCGCTACTTGGGCGCCATTCCGGAGGATCCCGCGATCCGCGCCGCGGTCTGCGATCCCGCGCACTGCCTCGCGCTGCTCCAGTCGAGTGGGGCGGCACGGACCTTGAGAGAATGGGTTGTCGACCGGATGGAATTGCCGGTCCCGAGACGGAGTGTCGGATGACCGCGATTCGCACCGCACAGACGCCGGCCTCGCCCACCGACGGGCTCTGGATCAAGTATCGCTCGACGGGCGATCCCGAGGCCCGGGTCCAACTGCTCGAGCGCTATCTCGGTCTGGTGCACCACGTCGCCCGGGAGATCGGCTCGCGGACCCCGCAGGTGGAGGTCGAAGATCTGGTGAGTGCGGGTGCTTTGGGCCTGGTGGCGGCGCTCGAGAGCTTCGATCTCTCCCGCGGACTCGCCTTCAGCACCTACGCGGTGCGGCGAATCCGGGGCGCGATCCTGGACGATCTCAGGAGCCGGGACTGGACGCCGCGCTCTGTTCGGGTCAAAGGTCGCCGGTTGGCGGCAACTGTTGCCGAGTTGGAGCGGCGGCTGGGTCGGGCTCCGGAGCCCCGCGAGGTGGCGGCCGAGCTCGAGATCGATCTCGCGACCTACTGGCAGTGGCGCGCGGCGGTCGACGGGGGCGTGCTGATCTCGTTCGACAACAGCAGCGTGGCCGGCCGGCGTGACGCGGTCAGCCTGGAAGAGACGCTCAACGATCCGGAGGCGCCGCTGCCGGGACACGAGCTGACGCGCACCGAGCAGGTCGGGGAGCTGCGCGACGCTATCGGGCGGTTGCCGGAAAAAGAGCGGGTCGTGCTCTCGCTGTACTACTACGAAGAGCTGAATCTGCGGCAGATCGCGGAGGTGCTGCACGTGACCGAATCGCGAATCTCCCAGATCCGGAGCCAGGCACTGAAGCGGCTCCGCGGCATGATGGACGATCAGGAGGTCATGTGACTCGCCGAAAGCTGTGGAGCTTGACCGTGTTAGTCTGTCTGCTGCTCACCTTGCCGAGCCTTCCCATGCTGCCCAAGGGCTGGTGGGATCAGGGACGCGCGCTTGCGATCGTATGGGGCAGGGTGCTCGGCGTTCGAGCGCAGCAACTGGCCCAACCGGCGCAGCACCGGGCGCAGCAGCTCGCGCAGGCCGGTGTCGCCGCGATCGCCGCCACGTGGCGGGTCTCGCTTCCGATCGCCGTTGGTGTGGCGCTCGTCGGGTTGACCGTCATGCTGCTGAGCCGCGAGCGGCGGAATCGGGCTCGGCAGGTTCGGCGGCTCGCGCGGCAGGGCCGCCCGGTGGCCGCGATCGCGCGGCGGACCCGGCTCGCTCAGGACGTGGTGCGCGATCTACTCGGCTCCGACGCAGAGACCACCGCGACGGATCAGGATTTCGGCGATCTGCTTCGGGCCAGCTCCATGCTGCCCGGCGCCTAGGAGAACACAATGACGCTCAGAGGAATTCTCAACGCGGCGCACGGACTCTCGTACTACTCGCGCCTGCAGGAAGTGACGGCCAACAATCTGGCCAACGTGTCGACCGACGGCTTCAAGGTCGACCGTATGACCGGGCAGCTCGCGCCGGGAACGTCCTATCCGGTTCCGGTGCAGCATCTCGATCTGGCGCAAGGCGGGCTTCGTGAGACCGGCCGAGAGCTGGACGTCGCGCTCACCGGCCCGGGCTTCCTGGTGGTCAAGACGCCGCAGGGAGAGCGGCTGACGCGGGGCGGGTCATTGCACCTCGATCCCGCGGGCCAACTGGTCGATCCCGATGGAAACCCGGTGCTCGGTCACAACGGCCCCATCGTGCTCACCGCGGGCAAGGTCGAGATCCAGTCGGACGGAACCGTCAAGGCCGACGACGTGGCGATCGATCAGCTTCGTCTCGAGACGGTGGCGGATCCGTCCCAGCTTCGCAAAGAGGGGACCGGCCGCTTCGTCTCCGACGCCAAGACCATCCCCGCCGACACCGCCACAACGAGTCTGCGTCAGGGTTCGGTCGAGGAGCCGAACAGCGACGCGATCCTCGGCATGATCGACCTGGTCACGATCCAGCGGGCCTACTCGGCCAACGTCGACGCCTTGAAGGCGATGGACGGCGTGCTGGGCACCGTGGCGGGCGAGATCGGACGAGTCTGATGCTGAGCCACCAATTGCACTGGAGTGACCGATGAACCCCGGACTTCGCACTTCCGCCAGCGGGATGAAGGCGCAGCAGCTCATGGTGGATACGATCGCCAACAACCTGGCGAACGTGAACACCACCGGCTTCAAGCGGAGCCGCGTGAGCTTCGAGGACGTGCTCTACGAGACGCTCCAGGGCGCGCAGGTCGTCAATCCGCGCGATCCGCAGACGATCGCCCCCGTGCAAATCGGCAAGGGCGTGCGGCTCGCATCCATTCTCCGGCTGCACACCCAGGGCGCGCCGGAACAGACCGGCCGGCCGCTCGACGTCGCGATCGACGGTGAGGGCTTCTTCCAGGTTCAGCGGGCCGACGGCACGATCGCGTATACCCGCGACGGCACCTTCACCATGTCCGACACCGGCGCGATCGTCACCAGCGGCGGCTACCGGTTGCAGCCCAACATCAGCGTTCCGGCCGACGCGCAGAACCTCGGCATCTCTCCGTCCGGGGTGATCACCGCGAACAACGGTGGTACCACGACCGAGCTGGGCCGGGTCGAGCTCGCTCGATTCGTGAACCCGAGCGGGCTGATGTCACTGGGCGAGAACATGTATTCCGAGACAGCGGCCTCCGGCCAGCCCGTCACCGGCGCTCCGCAGGAGCCGGGCTTCGGCCGGCTGCTCCAGGGGATGCTGGAGTCGAGCAACGTCGAGATCGTCCAGGAGATGACCGACATGATCGCGGCGCAGCGCGCCTACGAGATCAACGCGAAGGCGGTGCAGGCGGGCGAAGACATGATGACGGCGACCAATGGGCTCATTCGCTAGCGCCCCGATGGTCGCGCTGCTCTTGGCGCTGGCGCTTCCCGGCGGGCTTTCGGCCCAGGCCGCGAGCGCGGCCCCGCGGCCGATCGCGCCGCGGCACGTGCCGCCCTCGGTGCCGGCGCCGCTCGCGGCGCAGGTGGCCGGCCTGGTGGCCCGGCAGTGGGGCGACGACTCCGCCGCCATCCGTCTCGAGTGGGGCGCGCTGCCAACCGTCGCTGCGTTTCCCGCCGGCACTACCGCGCGAGTGCTGGGCCGCGGCGAAGGCGGTTGGCTCGGCGTGGTGTTTCAGCCGAGCGCGGGCTCGCCGTTCGCGGCGCGGCTGCATGCGGGCTCCATGGATTCGGTCGTGGTGGCCGCGCGCGCCGTGTCCGAGGGAACCACCCTCGAGCCGGCCGATACGCGGATCGAGATCAGGGTGCGCTGGGGCCCGCCGCTCAGTCGGGCGTCGGCACGTCCGGGCCCGGGTTGGACCGTTCGCCGTTCACTCGCCCCCGGCGATCTGCTCACGCCGGCGTTGGTCAGGCCCGCGCCGCTCGTCAAAGCCGGCGAAACCGTCCAGCTCGAGTGGCGCACCGGCCCGGTCGCGGTCGTCCTGTCCGGCACCGCACTCAATTCCGCCGGGCTGGGTGAGCCGGTCCGCGTGCGTCTCGCCAGCCGTGGCGGCGAGCGTCGCGGGATCGTCACCGCGCCCGGTGCAGCGAGGCTCGACTCATGAGATCACTCACCGTAGCCATCGTGCTGGCCTTCCCGACCGCGGTGGCGGCGCAGGCTGCTCCGCCGCCGGCCGCTCCCGCCCCCGCCCCCGCGATCGCGGTGGCCGCGCCGGCGCTCAATCCGCAGCGCGCGTCCTGGCTCTCCGACCATCGGCCGCTTCGAGTGGGTGACATTCTCACCATCGTGGTCGACGAGCAGACGGCTGCGCGGGAGCAAGTGACGACCGACGCCGCCGCCAATCGCGCCATGCATCCCAAGCTCAACATCGGCGTCGACGTTGGCAGCAAGCTGGGCCCCGCCAAGGAACTCTCCACCGGCATCGAGAGCTCCTCGCACGATCAGAGCAACGCCCAGCGAAGCGGTAACCTCACCGCCGTGATCGCCGTCAAGGTGGCCGCGCTCGATGCACTGGGCAACGCGCGCATCGAAGGCGCCAAGGTCGTCACCGTGGACGGCCGCAACCAGGAAGTGAAGCTCGCCGGCACCGTGCGCCCCGAGGACGTGAGTCCCGACTATCTCGTCTCCTCCTCTCGCATCGCCGACGCAACCATCAGCTACAAGGGCAAGAAGATCGGGCCGCGGATGGGCATTCTCGGCAAGATTCTCTCGATCCTCTGGCCGTAAGGAGAACGACGATGCTCCGACATGCGAGAAGCGCTCTATTGCTGGGCGTGCTGCTGGCCGGATTGGCCGTGGCGCCCTGCGCCGCCCAGAACAGTCGCATCGGCGACCTGACCGTGCGGACCGGCGACATCCCTCGACGCCTGGTCGGCTACGGGCTCGTCGTCGGCCTCGACGGCAGCGGCGACCGGAGCTTCGGCGGGTTCGGGGGGGAGACCCCCACCGTCCGTTCCGTGGTCAACTTGCTGCAGCGCTTCGGGGTCCAGGTTCCACCCGAGCAGCTCCAGGCGCGGAACGTCGCCGCGGTGCTCGTGACGGCCGAGGCGTCGCCCTACCTTCACGCGGGCGGGCGATTCGAGGTGCAGGTCTCCTCGCTCGGCGACGCGACGTCGCTTCGCGGTGGGGTCCTCTGGATTACGCCGCTCGTCAGCGATCCCAACCAGCCTCCGGTCGGCACCGCGCAGGGTCCGCTGCTCATCTCCAACGACGAAGGAAATCGGAGCCCCGTTCGGCGCGGCAACTCGGCCCGGATTCCCGACGGCGGCATTCTGGAGTCCGACCCGCCGCCCAGCGCGCTTGCCGGTGGCCCGCCGCGGCTCCTGCTCCGGCGGCCCGACTTGGGCGTCGCCACTCGCATCGTGACCGCGGTCAACGCAGCCTATGGGGCGGGAACGGCCAAGGTGGAGGACCCGGGATCCGTCGGTCTCACCCTGGCTCAGGGACGTGCCGATAGTCTCATGGCGCTCCTTGCCGGCATCGACACCCTCGCGGTGGCGTCCGGCGGTTCTGCTCGCATCGTGATCAATGCCCGGGATGGAACGGTCGTCGCGGGCGGGGACGTGCACGTGGGTCCGGCGGCGGTGAGCCACCGCGGGCTCGCGCTTCAGATCGGTGGCCCGGCGCCCGCCGCCCGGCCGCCGGCTTCCGCCGCCGCCGCGGGGGCGCAGCCGGGCACGGACGTGCTGAGCTTGGCGCCAGGTGCCACGGTGCAGGAGGTTGCTTCCGGATTGCACGCGGCGGGCGCGACGTCACAGGAGATCGCCGCGATCTTCGACGCGCTCCGGGAGGTCGGTGCCGTAACGGCCGAGGTATCCGTCCGATGACCGCGATCCGGCCGACACTTCCGTCCGACGGGCCCGGCGTGCCGAAGCTGGACGCGGCGCACGAGAAGCTGCGCAAGGCGGCGCATCAGCTCGAGGGCGTGTTCATGAGCCAACTGTTCCGCGCGATGCGGGCGACGGTGAACGAGACCCAGACCGGACCGGGGACCGAGGGCCGCGAGCTCTTCACCTCGATGCTGGACGACAAGATCGCGGAGCTGGCGGCGAGCCGCATGAAGCGCGGGCTGGGTGACGCGCTGTATCGCCAGATGGCTGGGAAGTTGTCGGCCGTCCAGCCATCCGCGCCGGTCGATGGCCAGCAGCCATCGATCGCCAAGCTCCGCTAGCTGATCGCTCTCGAGGATTTCTATGCTTTCGCTTCTTGCGACCGACCCCTCCGGCCAGAACGCCCAGCTCGAGCACCGTTTGGGTGACCTGACCGACATCCTGCAGCAGGAGCTCCGGCTGATCGACGAGCTGCGCCACGCGCTGCTGCGGCAGCGCGCCGGTGTCGCGGCGGACGACTCGGATACGATCGACGCCAGCGTGCAAGCCGTCGGGCGCACGCTGCTCACGCTCGACGAGGTCCGGCGGCGCCGGGCGGCGCTCACGGCCGACATCACCGGAGCCGAGGGCGTTCCGTTGGCGGATCTGGAGAATCAGCTGCAGCGGTCGCTTCCCGCGGCGCTCGAAGCGGCTCGGGACGGGGTGCGGCATGCGGCCGAAGCCGCGGCGCGCGAGGTCGCGATCAACCAGCACGTGCTGCGCCGCGCTCTCGAGGCGGGCGATGCTTTCCTTCAGCAGCTCTTCTCGAGCGCGTCGGACCCGATGCCGGTCTACACCCCCGGCCCGCGTCCCAACGATTCGCGGCAGAGCGGCGTTCTCCTCAACAGGAGGGCCTAGCATGTCCCTCGCGAGCATCCTCAGCATCGCCCGGAGCGCGCTGGTCGCGCAGCAGCGCACCATCGACACGATCTCGCACAACATCGCCAACGCGTCGACCCCGGGCTATACCCGGCAAGAGACCCCGCTCGGGTCGTCCGATCCGCTCCGCACGCCGCAGGGTGCGGTCGGGACCGGCGTCACCATTGAGGCCGCCCGGCGCATGCGCGACAGCTTTCTCGACACCACCTTCCGGCAGGAGTCGGGACTCCAGGGCCAGTACAGCGCGACGCGCGATCTGTTGGGCCAGGTTCAGCAGGTGCTCGGCGAGCCGGGCACGTCGGGACTCTCCACCAGTCTGGGCGCGTTCTTCGACGCGTTCAGCCAGCTCGCCACCGATCCGGGCAATGCCACCAATCGCTTTGTCACGCGGCAGACGGCGCAGTCGTTGGTGCAGCGGTTTCGCAGTCTCGACGGTGCATTGAGCCAAACGGCCCAGAATGCGTCGGCGCAGTTGCAGGACAAGGTTAGCCAGTCCAACCAGCTCCTGCAGCAGGTGGTGGATCTCAACGGACAGATCCTCGCGGCCAAAGGGAGCGGGGGTATTCCGGATCTCGAGGACCGCCGTGACGTCGCGCTGGACAAGTTGTCGACGCTGCTGGGCATACGAACGGTCGCCTACCAGGATGGAACGGTGGGCGTCATCGCGGGGGACACCGTGGTCGCCGACGGGGCGGGGCATCAGACGCTGACCGTGAGTCCCGTGGGCTCGGGCTACGGCGTGACGCTCGGCGGATCCAGCACGGTCGTGCAGTTGAGCGGCGGTGAGGTCAAAGCGCTCACCGATTTCACCCAGACGACGGTTCCGGGCATCCGGAGCCAGCTCGACCAGTTGGCCGGCGCCATCGTCTCCTCGATCAACACCCTGCATCAGGGCGGCACCGTGAGCGGCTCGACTCCGCCCGTGACGGGTGTGCCGCTCTTCGATCCGGCGGGAGTCACGGCCGGCAGCATCGACTTGAGCGCGCAGGTGAAGGCATCCGCGTCCAATATCGTGACCGGCACGACGGGTCAGGCGGGCGACGGCACCATCGCGCTGCAGATCGCGCAGCTTCGCCAGACCCAGCTCACGGCGCTCGGAGGGCTGAGCGCTCCCGAGTTCTACACCGGCGTCGTCTCGGCGATCGGAGGGCTGGGGCAGACGGCCGAGCAGAGCGCGACGGCGCAAGGGACGCTGGTGGCCAACCTGGACGCGCAGCGATCGAGCGCCGACGGCGTCAACACCGACGAGGAGATGATCGCGCTGATCAAGGGCCAGCAGGCCTACTCGGCCGCGGCACGTATCATCACCGTGGCGGACGATATGATGCAGGATCTGCTCAGGATGATTTGAGGGCGCTGCGTTCCCGAGGGCTTTGCCACGCTGGAAGCTCCATGACGAATCGAGTGCCCGTGCCGAGCGGCTCGTAGCGCAAGGTGCCGCCCTCGGTCTCGAGCAGATGCCGGGCGACCGCGAGCCCGAGTCCGGCGATCGGCCGGTCGGTCTTCGTGGTGGTGAACGGCTCGAAGAGGTGGTCGCGCACCGAGGCCGGTACGCCGGGGCCGTCGTCCTCGATTTGTAGCTCCACTCGCGTTCCATCCGCCGATGCGCGTCCCCCGATCGTGATGGTGCCGGGGTTCGGGTCCAGCGCTTCGTTGGCGTTGACGATCAGGTTGAGCAAGGCATGCGTCAGCGGCTCTTCCGCGGTCTGTACGGCTGGGAGCTGTGCGGCCAGGGCGGCGCCCACGTCG
>JBGPVE010000096.1:0-10109 GCA_041491545.1 Gemmatimonadota bacterium
ATACATCCCGGCCGGCCCGCGGTGAAATCGGAGGGATGATCGGCTAGGCGGCCGGAGCGTCGATGTCGACGCGCGCGGCGCCCAGCCGCACCTGCCAGCGTGGTGTGATGGACTCGCCTTGCAAGGTGCGGTCGAGGCCGCGCTCCGACTTGGCAACCGTCTCGACCGGAAAGGTCCATACGACGGGCTCGGGGTCGAGACGCAGCCGAAGCGGACGGAAGAGGGATAGCTCGGGCGCGAATAGATCGTCGCCGCTCGCAATCGCCGGATCCCATGCGTACGAGACCGTGAGACGACCGTCGGCACCGAAGCGGATCACCTTGGAGAGCGGGACCGCCGCGCCACCCCCTGCCGGCAGAAGACAGCGGACCTCGACCGCGCCGCGGGGCCGCGCGATGTCATACGTCGCGGTGGCCCGCGCCCACGAGTGCACCGGCGCGTAACTGCCACGCGCATAGGCCTCGGCGGAAAGGTCGGGCGAGAGCAGCCGGTCCACGAACAGCGCCCGATTCTCGGCGTCGATCGGCGGCTGCTCGCCCAGGTAGATCCCTTCCTCGATGTCGTGGATACTGGGGGTTCCACCCTCGCCGCCGTGCGCCACCCGCGCTTCTCGTGCGAGCGCCGTCACGTGATACGCCTCGAGCCGGCGCGTGAGCACGTCCGCGTAGTTGATTCCCGTCGCGAACGAGGTGTACTCCTCGACCGCTGCCCCACGTTGCGGGCTCACCAGGGCCGAGAAGCGATCCGAATGGATCCAGATCTCCTCGAATCCGTCGCCGTCCAGATCCAGCACCTCCCACGCGAGTCCTTTGCCGCGGCGAAGCACGGCCTCCGCCGAGGCGAGGTTGCGCCAGATCGCCTCGCGTAGGTGGGGGAGATACAATCCGCCGAACACGCCATGCCAGTAGGCGTCGTTGCATTGGGCGCGCCCGATCGCGCGTCGGGCCGGCTCCGGATCGCCGCGCGCCCGGCTCAGCGCGGATAGGGCCAGCATCTTCTTGTGCATCCGGTTCGACTCGGAATACTTGACCAGGAAGTTGCGCCAGTGCGCGCCGCGGATGAGTGCGCCGTCAGGTCCCGAGATCCGCGCCTCGCCCAGATCCTGTTCCAGCCGCGCGAGCCTGAGCGCCGCCTCCGGCGGAAGGGACCACACTTCCATCTCGCGGTAAGACGCCGTCGGCAAGTACGCGATTCCCCCGCTTGGCACGTCCACCAGCGCTTGGGCGAAGGTGCTGAGCTGGACCTCGCCCTGCTGCACCAGTCCTTGAATGGTCGCCATGAACCGATCGAGCCAGCCGCGCTCGTACACCCACTCCTTGGTGCCGGGCCAGCCGCCGAACTTCTCGCCATCGTCCGCCAACACGGCGAGCCGGTGTCCTGCGGCGCGAAGCCCCTGGAGGTACGCGGCGGTCTCTTCCGGCGGACGAAATGGGATGAGGTATCGGAGCCGCTCGTCGATCGGGAACAGTGCCACGCGCTTCCCGCTCGATTCGGTCCAGTATGGCGCGTGCAACTGCTCGCTGGTGAACCCGCTCACCAGGAAATGGCGGTCGTCGACCAGGGCGTAGCGCACGCCGGCGTCGGCGAGGTCGGCCGCCAACTCGGGTTCCCACACCCGCTCGGTGAGCCAGAGGCCGGTGGCGTCGACACCGAAGCGGCGACGCAGCAGCTCCCGGAGCCAGCCGATCTGCTCCACGCGATCCTCACGGGGCAGCGACGCCAGGACCGGCTCGTAGAATCCCGCCGCGAGCAGCTCGAGCTTGCCGTCGGCGGCGAGACGCCCCAGTTGATCGAGGTACGCCGAGGCATGTTGCTCGAGCCATTCGAGCAGCGGGCCCGAAATGTGGAGGGCGGCCGGGAGAAAGCCGGCGCCAGCCATCCGTTCGAGCAACGGTCGATAGACGTCATCCAGATGCTGCTGGAACACATGATCGAAGTTGCCGACCGGCTGGTGGAGATGCAGGCCGAAGACGAAGCGGATCGGGTGCATGCGCCGGGTCAGCCCAGCGCAATGGAGCGGGACCCGTTGAGGGCCGCGGCAACGGCCGGCAGAATATCGGGGAACACCGCGTCTCGGCCCTCGAGCTCGGCTGCCAGCCGCTGGCCTTCTTCCAGCGACCTGCCGCTCCCCGGCGTCAACGCCGAGATGAGGCGCTCGGTGTCGTCGCAGTGCTGCGTGAATCGCCGTTCCGCATAGTCGGCGACGGCGCCGGTCGAGATGATGAACTGCCAGTCCGATGATTGGGCCAGGAGTAGCTCGCGCGTCGCTTGAGCGAGGACCGGCCGAGCCGCGGGCTGCGACAGTGCCTCCGCCGCGATGTCCCAGAACCTCTCTTCCAGCGGCCAGAGCCGCTCCCAGGTCCACGCGGTCTGCGGACCGAGCCACATGCTGTTGTCGCCGTTCGCTCCCCAGGTGCCGGCGGGGAGGCGGATCGCGGCCCGAGCCGGATGATCGGCAAGGTGCCGAGCGGCGGTGACCGGTCGCACCGTTCCCTCGCTCTGAAGGGCGCGATAGGCCTGGCCCACAAACTCGGGGCCCTCGAACCACCAATGCCCGAAGAGCTCGGTGTCGAACGGCGCCACGATCACGCCGTCGGGCCCGGGCGATTCGGTGGCGGCGATGCGCGCCAAGAGCCACGCGAAGTGTCGCGCGTGGCCGTCCACCTGCTGCGCGGCTGCCGCCGGATCGTAGGACTCCTTGGCACCCAGATCCGTGTCCGCGCCGGTCACCCGCCAGAGCTTGAGTCCTCCGGGCCAGCGAATCTTGTGAAACTCGAGGTAGTGACCGTCACCGGGGTAACCCTCGTGCCGGCTCCACACCTGCATGGAGGCCCGGGGGTCTCGCACGTATGCCGCGACGGTGCGAGCGCCCCGGGAAGGCGACACCCGATACGGGCGGTACGGCGTGCGCAGCGAGCGGGTCGTCGCCAGCGCCAATCCCTCCTGCGTGTCGCGCGGACCGGTGAGCGAGTCACCGTAAACGCCGAGCGGACGGCCGGCGGCCGCGAGATGGGCATCGACGAAGAAATACTTGAACCCCGCGTCGACGAGGTGCTCCTCGATGCCGCGGCGGATTCCGGCTTTCGGGGCGCCGGGCCATGGATCCCAGGGGCCCCGGGGGCGATACGCGCACTCCGGCAGCCAACAGCCTTCCGGCGCTCGGCCGAACAGCCGCCGGTGCTCGGCGACGCCGACCGCGAGCTGGAGGCGGATGCTCTCGTCCCGGGCGAGGAGCGGCAGAAAGCCGTGCGTAGCCGCCGAGCCGATGATCTCGAGCCGACCGCTGGCCTCGAGGACGCGGAAGGCGCCGATCAGGTCGTGATCGATCGAGCGGAAGAGCGTCAAGAGCCGCTGCAAGCGCCGGCGCCAGAAGTCGACGATGGTGAGTAAGCCGCCGTCGCCAGTCGCCGCCAGCGACGCGGCGGCCTCGTCGCACGCGGCGAGCCGCTGGGCGACGAACGCCTCCATCTCCTCGACGAACACGGGGCTGGCCAGTTGGTTGGCGAGCACCGGGGTGAACCCGATGGTGATCGGCGCCGGGACCCGATCGGCGTCGAGGCCGTGCAGCACCTCGTAGAGCGGCAGGTAGGTGTCGAGCGCGGCCTCGCACAGCCAATCGCTGCCATGGGGCCAGCGGCCGTGGTTGAGCACGTAAGGGAGGTGACTGTGCAAGGTCAGCACGAAGTCCATGGAGGGGCCGGTCACGGGCGGGACGCGCGGGCGACCACGCGGCGGTAGACGTCGAGGTACCCTTCGACGGAGCGCTCCCAACTGAAATCGCGCGCCATCGCCTCGCGCATCTTGCCGGCCCACTCGGCGGGCCGGCTGAAGCTGGCGAGGCCACGGAAGGCCGCATCCTCGAGCGCCGGCGCCGTGTACGCGTCGAACAGAAAGCCCGTCACTCCGTCCTCGATCGTGTCGGCGAGGCCGCCGACGCGCCGGCCGATCGGTAGCGAGCCGTAGCGCTGCGCGCGCATCTGGGTGAGGCCGCAGGGCTCGTACAGCGACGGCATGAGAAAGAGATCGACGCCCGCCATCAGCCGATGCTCGAGGCGATCGGTGAAATCGAGCTGCACGCCGATCCGATCGGGAGCGGCGGAGGCCAGCTCGACCAGGGCCCGCTCGTAACGGTGCTCGCCGCTTCCGAGGAACACGAACTGCGCGTCCCGCGCGAGCAGGTCGCGGCTCTCCAGGATCAGGTCGAGCCCCTTCTGCGTCACCAGCCGCCCGGTCATGCCGAAGAGCGGGATGTTCTTTCGTTGGGGCAGCCCGAACGACCGTTGCAATGCCGCCTTGCAGCGTCGCTTCCCGTCGAGCTGGTCGGCGGTATAGCGAGCGGTGATCTGCCTGTCCTGGCTCGGATCCCAGAGCTGCTGATCGATGCCGTTGAGGATACCGACCAGCCGTTCGCCCAGGGCGATGAACACGCCATGAAGCCCGAAGCCGCCACCCGGTGTGCGAAGCTCGACTGCTTGGGTCGGGCTCACCGTGATGGCGTAGTCGGTGAACACCAGCCCGCCCTTGAGGAAGTTCACTTTACCGTACCACTCGAGCTGCTCCCAATTGAACAGCGCCGCCGGCAGCCCGATCTCGGCCATCACCTCCGGCCCGAAATGACCCTGATAACCGGGATTGTGTACCGAGAGCACGGACCACGCATCGTGCAGCGCGGACTCGTCGCCCAGGATTGCGCGCAGGTAGACGGGCGCTAGTGCCGTGTGCCAATCGTGCGCGTGGAGGATGAGCGGACCCGGCACGAGCCGCGGCAGCGCCAGGCAGGCCGCGAGCGCCAAGAAGGCGAAGCGGCGCGCGTTGTCGGGGTAGTCGGCGCCCTCGCCGTAGATGCCGGTCCGATTGAAGAACTCGAGGTGCTCGATGAAGTACACCTGGGGGCCGTGCCCGCGCTGTCGGCCCGCGACGCGAAAGATCCGGGCTTCTTCGGTCTTGGGGCCGAGCGGAACCTTGAATGCCGGCCCGACGGGCTCCAGATCCGGCGCGTGATCCCGTACCGTGCGATAGAGCGGCATCAGCACGGTGACCGAGAGTCCCGAGGCGGCCTGGAACGAGGCCAGCCCGCTCACGGCTTCGGCGAGGCCGCCGGTGCGCGCGAACGGATGATACTCGGCGGTGAGATGAACGATCGACACCGGGTGGCCGCCCGCCGTGAGCAGCGGCGGTGCCGAAGAGTGCGCCGCGCGCTGCGATGGCGAGCGGCCCGTCACGGGCAGTGTCTCAGGCCGTGGGCGGGTCGTCGGCGGACGCCTCACCCCGGATAGCGGGTGCGTAGTACTCTTGGACATATTCCTGCATCATCCGTCGGGCCGTGAAGCGTGACCCCGCCAACCGGATCGAATACCGCATCTTTTCGACCCAACCCAGCGGGACGCCGTGTGCGTCCCGGGTATAGTACAAGGGAATGACCTGCTCTTCGAGCAGGCAGTAGAATCGCTCTGCGTCTGCCTCGTCGGCATCCTCGGTTTCCCCGGCCGGCTGAACGGCCCAACCGGCCAGTCCATCGTACCCTTCCTTCCACCACCCGTCGAGCGTCCCGAGCTGCGGAACGCCGTTGAGTGCGGCCTTCATGCCGCTCGTGCCGGACGCCTCCAGCGGCACCCGCGGCAGGTTGAGCCAGAGATCGGTACCCTGGACTAATATATGGGCTAAGTGCATGTCGTAGTCCTCCAGGAACGCGACCCGCCCCTCGAACGCCGGATCCCGGGTGAACTGGTAGACGCTCTGCAGCACTTCCTTGCCGGGGTTGTCGGCGGGGTGCGCCTTGCCCGCGAAGACGACCTGCACCGGGCGCCACGGGTTCACCAGGAGCCGCCGCAGCCGCTCCAGATTGCGGAACATGAGATTCGCCCGCTTGTAGGTGGCGAAACGCCGCGCGAAGCCGATCGTGAGCGCGTCGGGGTCCAGCAAAACTCCGGCTCCCACCACTTGGGCCGCCTCCTTGTGCTGGCCGGCGAAGCGACGGCGCGCATCCTCCCGAATATGGTTGATCAGGATTCCCTTGAGCTTGAGGTGCACCTCCCAGAGCCGCCCGCGGTCCAGGGTCAGCACCTGGTCCCACATGGCTACATCCTCCTTGCGCTCGAGCCAGTCCGGTCCCAGGAGCTCATCGAGGAGCTGCAAGATAGGGCCGGCCATCCAGGTGCGGAGATGCACGCCGTTGGTCACGTGGCCGATCGGCACGGTCTCCCACGGGCGCGTAGGCCAGAGATCGCGCCAGAGATGGCGCGACACCTGGCCGTGCTGGCGGGAGACGCCGTTGACCCGCTGCGAGCAACGGATGGCGGCGACGGTCATGTGGAACTGGCCCGGCAGGGCGGGGTGACGTCCCAAGCCCAAGAGCGTCTCCCGGTCCACGCCCATCGCCTCCCACACCGGTCCGGTGCACCGCTCCACCTCCTCGACCGAGAAGGCGTCGTGCCCCGCGGGGACCGGGGTGTGGGTGGTGAAGAGGCTCGTCGCTCGAACCTGGTGCAGCGCGTCGGCGAAGCTCGTGCCTCGTGCGGTGAGCTCGCGCAGCCGTTCCACCATCATGAACGCGGCGTGCCCCTCGTTGGCGTGCCAGGCGCCCGGATCGACGCCGACCGCGCGCAGCAATCGCACGCCGCCCACCCCCAGGATCCATTCCTGCCGGAGCCGGAGCTCGGGACCCCCCGCGTACAACTTGTTCATGAGCGCCCGATCCTCCGGGTGGTTCACCTCCAAGTTGGTATCGAGCAGATAGACCGGGACCCGTCCCACCATCATTCGCCAGGCCCGCACCTGCACCGGGCGCCCCGCCGTCTCGACCGTCGCGAGATACGGCTGCCGGTCCCGACTGAACACCGGCTCGAGCGGCGTGCGGGTGATGTCGTACTCCTCGTCGCTGTCCTCCTGCCAGCCGTCGAGCCGGAGGCGCTGGTCGAAATATCCCTTGATGTAAAAGAGGCCGATGCCCACCATCGGAACGCCGAGATCCGATGCCGACTTGCAGTGGTCGCCCGCGAGCACGCCGAGACCACCGGAGTAAATCGGTACCGAGGCGTGCAGTCCGAACTCGGCGCAGAAGTAGGCCACCGGCCCGCCGTCGAAGCCCGGATACCGCCGGTTGAACCAGGTGTCGGTGGTCGTGAGATTGTTGGCCATCTGCGCCATGACCGTGTCGTAGAGGCGCAGGAACTCGCTGTCGCTGGCGGACGACGCGATGCGCGCAGGGTCCACCTGGCAGAGGAAGTCGAACGGGTTGTGACTCACCCGATGCCAGAGCAGCTCGTCGATGGAGCGAAACAGGTTCCGCGCGTCGCGGCTCCAACTCCACCAAAGGTTCATCGCGACCGACCCGAGCCCTTCGATGCGGGCAGGGAGGTAGGGGATACGGCTTTGCTGCATCATCACGGCCAGTGAAAGGTGAACCAACGGCGGTGCCGGGCCCTAGTGTACGAGTTTCTTGTACCTGATCCGATGCGGCTGACTCGCATCCACGCCCTTGCGACGCTTGAGATCCGCCGCGTAGTCCTGATAATTCCCCTCGAACCAGACGACCTCGCTGTTGCCTTCGAATGCGAGGATGTGGGTCGCGATGCGATCGAGGAACCAACGATCGTGACTGATGACGACGGCGCACCCCGCGAAGTTGAGCAGCGCTTCCTCCAGCGCGCGGAGCGTGTCGACGTCGAGGTCGTTGGTCGGCTCGTCCAGCAGCAGGAGATTGCCGCCGCTCTTGAGGAGCTTGGCGAGATGCACCCGGTTCCGCTCTCCGCCCGAGAGGTCGCGCACTCGCTTCTGCTGATCGGAGCCGCGGAAATTGAACCCGGCGCAGTAGGCCCTGGCGTTCACCTGGCGCTTGCCGAACTGCAGCGTATCCTGTCCGCCCGAGATTTCTTGGTAGACGGTCCGGTCGCCCTCGAGCGTGTCGCGGCTTTGGTCGACGTAGGCCACCTGCACGGTGGAGCCCAGCTTGAGCGTGCCTCCGTCCGGCGATTCCTGGCCCGCGATCATCCGGAAGAGCGTCGTCTTGCCCGCGCCGTTCGGGCCGATCACGCCGACAATGCCTCCGCGGGGGAGCGCGAAGTTCAGGTCCTCGATCAGCACCCGATCGCCGTACGCTTTGGCGAGATGGTCGGCGACGACGACCTCGTCGCCCAGGCGCGCCGGGACCGGAATCAGGATTTCAGCGGTGCCCTCCTGCACCCGCTCGCTCTCGTCACGTAACTGCTCGAACGCCGTGATGCGCGCCTTCGACTTTGCCTGACGAGCCCGCGGCGCCATGCGGATCCACTCAAGCTCGCGCTCGAGCGTCTTCTGCCGGGCCGACGCCTGCTTGTCCTCGACCGCGAGGCGCTGCTGCTTCTGCGCGAGCCAGGACGAATAGTTGCCCTCCCACGGAATCCCGGCGCCGCGGTCGAGCTCCAGGATCCACCCCGCGACGTTGTCGAGGAAATAGCGATCGTGGGTCACGGCGACCACGGTGCCGGGGAACTCGGCCAGATGTCGCTCGAGCCAGGCGACCGACTCGGCGTCGAGGTGGTTGGTGGGCTCGTCCAGCAGCAGGAGATCGGGCTGCTGGAGCAGGATCTCGCAGAGCGCCACCCGGCGGCGCTCGCCGCCCGAGAGCGTGCCGACGTCCGCGTCGCCCGGCGGAAGCCGGAGCGCGTCCATGGCGATGTCCAGCGTGCGGTCCAGGTCCCAGGCGTTGGCGGCCTCGATGCGGTTCTGCAGCTCGCCCTGCTGCTCCAGCAGGCGGTTCATCTCGTCGTCCGCCATCGGCTCGGCGAACTTGGCGCTCAGCGCCTCGAACTCCTGTAGCAGCGCCCGGATGGAGGCGACGGCCTGCTCGACGTTGCCCCGCACATCCTTGTTGGGATCCAGCATCGGCTCCTGCGGCAAGTAGCCGACTCGGATGCCGTCCGCCGGTCGCGCGTCGCCGATGATGTCCTGGTCGACCCCGGCCATGATTCGGAGCAGGGTGCTCTTACCGGCCCCGTTCGAGCCGAGCACCCCGATCTTGGCTCCAGGAAAGAACGCCAGGTAAATCCCCTTGAGGATTTCCCGATTGGGCGGAACGACTTTCCGGAGGTCCCGCATGGTGTAGATGTACTGATGTTTGGCCATAGGGCGGCAAAATACTTACCAAGGCCGATTTATTGAACCGGAGACGCGCCGCGGGCCCCACCCGCCTCGGCGACGCGTCGGGGCCGAAACGCAAAGGGCGCCCCGACGGGGGCGCCCTCGTGCTCATGGAGCTGCGTTGCTCAACTGAGGTGCTTGTTCACCAGCTTGGTCATATCGAACATCGACACTCTCGTCTTGCCACCGAAGACCGGCTTGAGTTTGTCGTCGGCGTTGATCATGCGACGCTCCTTGCTGTCCTGCAGTCCGTTCCGCTTGATGTACGCCCACAACTTCTTGGTGACCTCGGTGCGAGGCAGCGGGCTCGAGCCGACGACGGCGGCGAGCAGTGCGCTCGGCATCATCGGCTTCATGAATGCCGCATTCGGCTTCCGCTTCGCGGCGGTCTTCTTCCGCGCGGGCCTCCGAGCGGCCCGCTTGCGGGCGGTGGACTTCCGAGCGGACTTCTTGGCGGACCTCCGAGCGGACTTCTTGACGGACCTCCGAGCGGACTTCTTGGCGGACTTCCGAGCGGACTTCTTGACCGACTTCTTCTTTCTGGTGGCCATCGCGAGTCTCCCAAAGACGGTGAGAACAGGGCGTGCCTCGAAGAATGCTACGCTTCCAACGCCTCCCAAAGTATGATGCTTTTGCCCATCTGCAATAGGGGAGCGCCCCTGAAGTTGCCTCCGCGGTGTGTCGTGCGGCACGCCGCGTAGCCCGTCGGCGAGGGATATATGCTATCGTTTAGCTGCTGTTTTTGCCGACCGGAGAGCACTGAACGCACCTCATTGAACGATGCCGACCCGTGATCTCTACGACTGATACGCGCTGGATTCTCGTTCCATTTCTCCTCGGGGCACTCGCGGTCCGCTCGAGCGACGGTGTGGTCGCCGCGCCGACCTGCGCCCCCCGCAACGACGGGCTCACCCTCCCCGCCGGCTTCTGCGCCGTCGTGGTCGGCAAGCACCTCGGCGCCGTGCGCCACCTCGTCGTCGCGCCCAACGGCG
>JBGPVE010000097.1:0-9920 GCA_041491545.1 Gemmatimonadota bacterium
AGAGCGGCGTCTGCCTTGGATCGACGATGATGACGAAACCCGTGGATTCGTAGGCTTCTGGTTTGGCCGAGAGCAGCGGGATTGGCTTCGGCGGATTGCGTACGCTGTGCCAAGAGACGCTCGGTAAAGTCGAGCCGATTCTCCAACTCGGCTACGCGGGTCTCCAGTTGATCGACCGCCTCGAGTCTCAGGCGTACGGCTTCATCCAGTTCTTCGGCCTGCACCGGCCGCTGCCGGTCCCTCGGGTCCGAGTCCCGGTCGATCCGCCACGATCGCCGGCGGTGGCCCCACCACGGGCCCGCGAAGAAGAGCGGGAAGAGGAAAACGAAGAACCACCAACTGCCCACGTGACCCATGATCAGCCCGCGCTCCTTTCCGTGCCCGGCTCCTCGGCCGGGCGCTTCCACTCCCGCTCGATCTCCTCGGCCGTGCGGCGGAGAATCTCGACCACGCGCAAGATCGACGGATTCTCCGGTCCAGACCGCCAGGCCCTTCGGTAGGTCACCGCCGCGAGGTGAGCAAAGGCAGAATGGAGCTCACCCATCGAGCCCCCCGCGACGTCGCGCAGCGTGTCGCGCACGCGATCGAAGATGTCCTCGATCACATCATGGTGCTCCTCGAGAAACCGTTCGCCTTCCGGTGTGATGTGGTACACCTTACGACCTTCGGTATCGACCGCGCGGACATACCCCTGGTCCTCGAGTAGCTGAAGCGTGGGGTAGATGGTGCCGGCTGAGGGTGTGTAGTGGCCACCCATTCGCTCTTCGAGCGCCTTGATGATCTCGTAGCCATGCCGGGGCTTCTCTTTGAGAAGCCGGAGGATGACGAACTTGATCTCGCCCGACTCGAAGAATTGACTCCGCCGCCTCCGGCCCCGTCCGGGAGCGCCCGCGCCCCACTGCCAGCCGAATCCGCCCGGCCCGAGGCCGCCGAAGAAGCTTCCCAAACCCCAATCGTCTCTGCAGTTAGTCATCGGTCCCTCCCGGATCCGTATCATCGCGGTGCTTCCGCTACAACGCACGATATATCGTAAGAAATAACGTGCGACATGTCAACGCGCTCTCCCTACGTCCGGCGGCTGAATTTTGTGCCATCGCGATTGATCTGTGGCATATTCCGCATTCGAATGAGATACCACCCATCGCTCACGCGATGGATCGGCAGGCCTTGGTGTGCTGTGGCCCCTCGCCTGCTTGGCCGGACTCCCAAAGCCGCGGCGTTCTCAAAGATCTAGGGCGCGAACATGAACCGGGACGAGCTGCGTCGTACGCTGGAGCGGGTGCGGGAGGAACTGGCACGCGCCGAGCCGATGGGGGAAGAACAACGCCGCCGGCTGGAAACGCTGCAGGAGGACCTTGGCGCGGTGGTCGACAACGAGCCGCCCGACGGCTCACTCAAAGCTCGTCTGGAAGACGCAGTCACCCACTTCGAGGCTTCCCACCCAGACCTGTCCCGGAGTCTGGCCCAGGTCATCGACGCGCTGGCGCTCTGGGGTCTGTAGGCGGAGCCGCTGGCACAGATGCTGTACTGACTCGGGTAGGCCGTGGCGGTCGGCATTGAACGCCGGTTGCTCCTCGAAACCATAACGCGTTGCGCGAGCGCGGCATGCGTTCCCGCCCGGTGACCCCGGCCCGTCGGCGTTCCGATGGGATCCTCCCGCACCCGTTGCGTGCGGGGTGGCACCCGGGCGAGTCCGGCGACCGGTATCCCCACCGATGAGCCGGTCGACGCACGGCCGCAGCTGGAGCGCGATGGTGGGGTCTGGCGGATCAGAGACTTCTAGGACGTTCCGCGCTAGATTGCTCGTCATTCTCGTCCCCGCGGTGGCGCCCGCATGATCGATCTTCGGTATCCCATCGGCAAATTCGACCCCCCCGGACGGCTCGCTCCCGAGCGGCGCACCGCGTGCATCGAGGAGATCGCGGCGCTGCCCGCCATCCTTCGCCGAGTAGTGGCCGGATTGAGCAAATCGAGACTCGACACTGAGTATCGGCCGGGCGGCTGGACCGTGCGGCAGGTCGTCCACCATCTGCCCGACAGTCACATCAACGCATACACGCGAATGAAGATCGCGCTCACCGAAGACACACCGACGATCAGGACTTACGAAGAAGCGCGCTGGGCGGAGTTGCCGGACGGACGCGCGGCGCCGATCGAGATTTCGCTGGCCCTCGTCCAGGCCCTGCACGAGCGCTGGACGTGGCTACTTCGCGCGCTCACTCCGGATCAATTCGGCCGGACCTACCACCACCCGGATTTGGGTGCCGTCACGTTGGACACGGGCCTGGCGATGTACGCCTGGCACGGCCGTCATCACGTCGCGCACATCACGGGCCTGGGCGAACGGATGGGCTGGTAGTTACACGATCCGGTCCGGGAATATCGAGCATGCGACTTCGCGTCATTCTTCTCACCGCGCCGCTGGTGCTCCCCTGCGGGGCCGGTCCCGCGGCGTCACCGTCTTCTCGTCATCATCCCACCGTACGACTCCCAGCGCCACGACTCGCTCAGGACACCGCCCAGGGTGTCACTCGGGCCGGCGTCACCATGCCGCTGCAAGTACAAGTGGACGGCCAAGAGCTCGTGCTCAACGGCATGGCCGTCCGCAAGAAATTCATCGTCAACGTGTATGTCGCCGGGCTATATCTGCCGTCGAAGCAGAGCAGCGCGGAGCAGATTCTGGCGGCCGACGAGCCGCGTCGCCTGGTGATGCAGTTCGTCCACGACGTCGACAAAGAGAAGCTGTGCAACGCCTGGGAGGAGGCGCTGGAGAACAACACGCCTGATGCGCCCCCCGAGCTCAAAGCGCAGTTTCAGACGTTCTGTGGCTTCATGGACGACGTTAAGAACGGCGAGCGATTCGTGTTCACGTATCTGCCCGGCAAGGGAACGGTGGTCGAGGTACGCGGCAACGATAAGGGAACGATCGAAGGCAAAGCGTTCGCGGACGCGCTCTTCAAATCGTGGATCGGTCCGAGGCCCGGTCCTGGCGCGGGATTCAAGAGGGCTCTCTTGGGGGTGTCGTCATGAGTGGACCACTCTCCGTGCAGGGCCCGCTCTGGGGCGAGCGGGCGGATGATTCCCATCTGCCAGCTTGTCGGCCAATTCGGCCGCCTTCGTGAGCCGGGTCACCGGAGGGACTGGCTCGCCTTGTTAGGGTATCTCGGGAAGTAGCTACTCAACCAGAAACCCGAGCCGGCCATTGGCCGGAGGCAAACATGGCGACCAACGATCGCAGCACGGCCAACCCGCGGCCCGCGACGGGCGTCCCCGGATCCGACCTCATCTGGCAGCAAGAAGACGCGTATTGGCAGGAACATTTCGGTGAGCGACCGTACGTGTTTGGCACCGACTACGAGCGCTACCGCCCTGGGTATCGCTACGGTTTCGAATCGGCGCAACACTGGATGGGACGTAACTGGGAGGAGGCGGAGAGCGACCTTCGCACCGGATGGGACCGCTACGAGCACCGCGGAGGGGCGGATTCCACCTGGGAGGATATCAAGAATGCCGTCCGAGATGCCTGGGACCGCGTGACCGGCCATCGGTCAGCAGAGACTGGGGAGCCGCTGTAGGGCCGGGTCAATTCATCCCTACAGCACATTGCGCCTGCCGCGCTGGCTCGGGTCGGGTTTGGCGTGTACACTAGGAATGTGAGTAGCCAAACCAGCCAGTTGAGCCCATGACTGACTCCCTGCGGGAATTGCTGTTCGGGGGCCCCCCCGCGCGTGGGCTGGTCGAAGCGGTTAGCCCGAGGCGCACGTTTGAAGACGTGGTTCTCCCGCCTGAAACCCTGAGTGCTCTCAACCACGCGCTGGCGTTGGTTCGCAAGCACGACCTCATCTTTCGAGATTGGGGTCTCGGCGAGCGCCACACCACCGGGCTCGGCCTCGCGTTTCACTTCGCGGGGCCACCGGGCACCGGCAAGACGATCTGCGCCGAGGCCCTGGCTTATGCGTTGGGTCGGAGCCTTCTCGTCGTGCGGTATTCGGAGATCGAGTCGCGCTGGGTCGGCCAGACGAGTAAACACATCGCGGCGGTCTTTCGCGCGGCGGAGCGCCAGAACACCGTACTTTTCTTCGACGAGGCCGACGCCATCGCCGGCCGCCGTTTCGCGTCCGCCACCGCAGGCTATGAGCGCGAGGCGAACGCTGTCGTGAACGTCCTATTGCAGGAGTTGGATCGGTTCAGCGGCGTCGTGGTCTTCGCGACCAATCTCGCCGCAAGCATCGACCCCGCGTTCGAGCGGCGCATCAGAACCCATATCCTCTTCGGGCTTCCGGGGCCGGAGGAGCGCCAGCGGATCTGGCGGGCCCAGCTTCATCCAACCAAGACGCCGCTGGCGGACGACGTCGATTTCGTCACGCTGGCCGAGGAATTTCCGCGGAGCGGCGGCGACATCAAGAACGCCGTGCTCAAGGGCGCGCAACTGGCCACGCTCGAGCCTGGGCCCGACGCGAGGAAACGCATTCACCAGCGTCACTTCGAACAGGGGATGCGCGAGGTGATCGCGGCCGGTGACGTGATGGCGCAATCGCTCTTCGCGCCAGCGGGCGCGCTCGCGCCGTCGCCGGTGGCCGAGCTGTGGGAACAGATGTCGGAATCGCAGGATCGGCTGGAGGGTGAGATCGCGCTGCTGGCGGAGCGACTCGACCGGCTGACCCTGGAGACCCGCCAGCGCGACGCCGTCGCGGCTGCGAACACGCCCCGCTTCGAGCAGCAGCGCCGGATGATCTACCTCGGCATCGTGGGTCTGGTGGCCGCCGTGGCCGCACTGGTCGTCGCGCTGCTCAAGTAGTCCCGGTCGATCTGCCTCAGCGCCGTCTGCGCAGCGCCACGTCGTCGCTTCGAACGTGCGGGCCGACCATCAACACCAAGAGGCGCGACTCATATCCCGGCGCGCTCACCCGGACGTATTGCGTACGGCAGTTGTCCACCAACGCCATGTCGAATCGGAAGTGATATTCACCGGTCTCGTCAGTGAACGCGGTGTACGGCGTACCCAGCATCAGTAGGTGCGCGCCGGTCAGCGGCTGACCGTTGTCCGCCCGGAAGATGCGCCCGACGGCGACGCCGAAGTCGGGCGCCGCGCCCGAGTCGCGGGGCGCTGACGGCTTGGGCACGCACTTGTCGGGACGGTCGGGCAGCTGCCGCTCCATGGGCCGAACGTCGCGCGGCCCGGCGCCCGTCGGCGGCCCCTCCAGCTTCCGGCCGAAGATGCGGCGGGCCTCGGACTCGAGCGTCGGCGTGCTCGCGACATCGGCGGGCTTCGGGCCCACGGGCTTCGGGGCTGGGGTCGGCGACTTGTCGGCGCCGGGATCGCGCTTCGCCTCGGGCGGCTCGGTACCGGTGGACCGCTTGGCCTCGGGCGGCGCGTTGGGCTCCGGCTCGGGCTCGGGCTGCCGCTTTTCCGGGGGCGGGACGACGGCCTTGGGCGGCTGTTGCTCCGGGGGCGGCTGCGGCGGTGGTGGTGCTGGCGGAGGAGAGCGCTTGGGGGGTGGCGGCGGGACGTAGATCGGAATCGAGCGCTGCCGCGTTTCGTCCGCACGCTTTGCCGGCTTCGGTTGATCCGCGTCCTGCGCCGCTCGGCGCGAGATCAATATTGCCAGTACCACGAGCAGGGCATGAAACACGACACTGGTGCTGAGCGAGGCCCACAGCGGGCGCCGCTGGCCAGGAAAGAACCCTCGCTCGCCCGCAAATGGACGAGGCTTTGCCTCCGGCTCTCGGGGCGGCCGATTGGGATTGGGAGGGGGGAAGAGGCGGGGAAGAGCGGGCAATGCCTTGGGTTCCTGGGTCAGACCGCTGGTCTTGGGCAGACGGCAAGATACACACCCGGGCTCAACCCGACACCCAGTTGACGCCATGCACCCGGAAGTCCCGCCTTGGTGAAGGAGCCCCGGCCCGGCGGACCAGCAACCCGAAAGGACCCCACAACCGATGATGCGATAGGCGGTTGGCCTGCTCTCCCAGCCTACCTACGCGCCGTAACCCCGCGCCGTTGAGCCTCTGAGGGCGAAGTCCCTGCCACTACGGCCCGTACATCACTCCGACATTGATGCTGATGTATTGAAACGTGCGGGGCGCGCCGTCGAGATAGTCGCCGGCCCGGAGCGGTCGGTGATAGCGGCCGCTCACGAACGCGTATGCGTTGCGTCGGGCGGCGATGAGGATCCCTACCTCCGGCGCCAGGCCGAACTGCCAGTTGTGCGAGCTGAACTGACTCGTGCCGAGGTCGAGCAGCTGCGCGGTGTAGTAGGCGCCGGCCTGCACGCCGATGTAGGGTCGAGTATGACCCGGACTGCCAAGATACAGGTTGCCATTCACCATGAGCGGGAAGATGTTCACATGGCGATACTGATCGCCCGTCACGGTCCCGTTCGCGAAGGTGATTGGGGCCGCGGTGCGGCTGTAGAACTCGTTCCATCCGAGCAGCATGCCGAGCGCAAAATGCGCTCCCTTGAACGAGCGTCCCTCGAAGTTCACTCCGACTCGGCTGCTGTTGTCGACGAAGCCCTTGAGCTCGCCCCGCGGCAGCGACCAACTGTACGAGATGCCGCCCAGCTTCGTCTGTGCGGCCGCCACGGCCGGCGACAGCATGAGGAGGGCCGAAAGGAGCGCGCGTCGCAAAGTCATGGCCTGCCCAGGTACGGCGATTGAGCGAACGCCCGATCGATCGCTGCCGCGATGCGACTCCCAAGGTCGGCCTCGGATCCGCTCAGGCGACCAACGAGCGCGGCCGACCATATGACCGGGATCTGCCGCGCCGTGGGGTTCTGGCTCCGCCGATCGAGCATCGCGACGAGCACGGTGCCCGCCGGATACGCGTACGTCACGACGTGCGGCGGATAGATGAATCCCCAGTCGGGGCCGTAGGTCGGATCCCACGGGTTCCAATACCAACTCCAGTAGCTCCACCAGTCGTAGCTCAGGTACTTGAAGCTTCCGGTCGCGATTGCCGCAACCTGGGCCACGACGTCCGGCGGGCTGGCGATCGGGTCGGTATCCTCCACATATCCCAGCTGCGTCAGGTCCTGACGGACCCGCCGCAGGATGGCCGCGTCGTACTGGCGGCTGATGGTATCGGCCTGACCCGCTTGGATGAAGTGCACGACCGAATCGGGGAGTCCGAACGTGCCGATGCTATGGAAGTTGGCCGTGCTGTCGAACTGGGTGGCGACCACGTCGGGGCTGCCCTGGTCGGAGATCCGGTCGGGATAGCAGGCTCCGGCCGCCGCGACGAGCGTCGCGGTCACGGCGATCGACAGCGCTCGCATCATCTCGTCGGCGACCCGCGAGGCTGTGCCGGACCCGTGGTCGCTCGATCCCAGGGGGCAGAGAGGTGAGATGGCTCGCCATCTGCGACTCCCGCGCGGGCGAGAGCGGACGCCGCCATGAGCACCAAAGCGATCCAGACGAGATCAGCCAGGAGCAGATGCCCGAGCTGGAGCCAGATCGGGGCAAGGAGCAGAAGGTTGAGCGCCCCGGCCGTCCACTGCAGCAGCACCAGCGCGGCGAGCCCCCGGGCCCAGCGGACCGTGGCCGAGTCCTGAAGCCGTACGGCGCCAAACAGAGCCAAGCCGATCAGATAGAGCCCGACCACGATCGCGAGTGCCGGGTGCAGCACGCGGAGCCGGATCAGAAGATGCGCCGTCGGTGACGCATCCTGTCTGAGCCCTTCCGCAAGCGAGCTCGATGGGAAGAGCGTATCTCCGAGTGCCGCGATCGCGCCGGACATGCCGACCAGCAGCGTTCCGGCCAGACCGAGCGCGAACATCCAAGGCACCGCGGCTCGACTCCGGAAATCGACCGGCGCGCCTCCCGATGCCCACCAGGCGGTCAGCGCGATCGAACCGAGCAGCAGGAACGTGTTGAGAAGGTGGGCGCCGAGCGAGACGACTCGAGTGAGCGAGGCGTCGAGTGCGACGAGCTTGAAGAGGACGAGACCGGCGCCGAGCAGCACCTCGCCCAGCATGAATCCGAGCGAGAGCGCGCCGCCCAGCCGCACCGGCGACCCCCGCGGAGCGGCGCGCCGCGACCAGAGGAAGAGGCCGACCACAAGAACGAGCGCAAGGCCGCTCGAGACCCGATGGGACAGCTCGATCAGGGTCGCGACTTGAGGCGAGCGCGGCACTACCTCGCCCTGGCAAAGCGGCCAGTGGCTGCCGCAGCCGGCGCCCGAGCCCGAGGCTCGCACGTAGGCGCCCCAGCCGACGACCGTCAGGTTGTAGGCGAGAACCAGCCAGGCAAACTTGGCGAACCGGGTCATGCTTCAATCATAAGGGCACTGTGGCGCGTGGATCAGCGTCCCTCGAATGGCCCACGCACTACCGGCCGTCCAGCCAACACGTGCCAGCGCCCGCGCGCCATGACGTCGTCGATACCTCCGCTCGCGTCGAGCACCACGAGATCCGCGTCCGTTCCGGCGGCGATCCGCCCTTTGCCCGGCAGACGAAGCAGGGCCGCGACGTTCGAGGTGAAAGCCGGGAGCGCCTGCTCCAGGGCGTGCCCCTCCACGAGTAATTGACGGAGGGTCTCGGCGAGCGACCGCGGTTGTCCTACGTCGAACGCCGTCACCTGTCCCTCCCCGTCAAACACGGGAAGGCAACCGCCACCGTCGGAGCTCATCGTGACTCGCTGGCCGGGAAGCCCCGCGTCCCAGTATCGCACCAGCGCCTCGGCCGCGTCCCAGGCGTCGTCGTCGTCGCTCGGGGGGAACGCCGTGATGTCGATCGTCACGCCGCGTGCGGCGAGCTCGAGCGCCTCATCGAAGAGAGCCTTGCGGCGGTTGACGTGGGTCGGGTTCCAGACTCGCGGGGGGATCTCGCTCGACTCGAGCGCGCGGCGCACCAGCTCCAGGCCGCGCGGGCCGTCCCCCAAGTGCAGGTGGACGATGCCGGCCTTGCCACTCATGAGCCCGCCGACGTGGGCCTCGCCGCCCAATCGAAGCAACTCGTCGAAAGTCGGCTGGCTCGAGCGATGGTCGCTCAACGCTACTTCACCGACGCCGATGATCTGTTCCACCAGCGCGATGTCACCACGCACACTGCCGGTCAGCGTCGCGGCCGGAAGGTGATAGCCGCCGGTGTGGCAGTAGGCGGTGAGCCCGAGCTGATTCAGGCCGCGCGCCGTCGCTACCAGCTCGGCCGGGGTCCGCGTGGTATCGTCGGTGCCCAACACTCCTATCGCGGTCGTCACACCCGCCTGGGTCAGCTCGGTGAGGCGCACCGGGGGCACCCGGGTGTGCGGCCCAGCCTCGCCGCCGCCGCCGGTCAGATGCACGTGTGCGTCGAGTAGCCCGGGAATGACGCGCCGCCGGCCCAAATCCCATTCGACGACGCGGAGAGCGGCGGGGAGAGAAGGGAGCTCGTCGCCGATCCATACGATGCGCTCGCCGGCGACGACGAGGTTCTGCATCCCGCGTGGCTCCGGGGCGTAGACCTCGGCGTTTCTGAGGAGATGGATCACTCGAGCTTGAACCCACCGACGGCGCCGGTGAGCCGTTCCGATGCCTCCGCGAGATGCCCGGCCGACGAGGAGATCTCCTCCGTGGACGCGTTCAGCTGCTCGGCCGCGGCCGCGATCTCCTGGGCGGCCGCGGCGTAGTCCTCGGTGCCGGCGGACACCTCGCGCATCCGGCCCGCGATGCCCTCCACCAGCGTGCGGACCTCATCGGCGGAGGCGGAGATCCGCCGAGTCCACTCGTCATTCTGCTCCGCGTCGAAGGCGACGTTCTCGAGCCCCACCGCGGCGGCGTGGGCGGCGTCCCGCGCCGCCATGCCGCCACGGCCGAGGCGCAGCAGCCGCTCGCGAGCCGTTTGCACCCGCTCGAGCACGGCCTGCACCGTCGTGCTGGTCGAGGTCGCGGCATGTGCCGCCTGACTGGCGAGCTTCCGAACCTCTTCGGCCACCACACTGAA
>JBGPVE010000098.1:0-9844 GCA_041491545.1 Gemmatimonadota bacterium
ACCGATAGAGCTGGATCACCTCCTCGGCCACCGCCTCCAGATCCAGTCGCTCGAGCGGCGCCTGTCCCGCCGCGGGCGCGGCGAACCGGCTGAACGCCCGGGCGATCGTGTCCAACCGGTCGATCTCCCCCAGACTCCGGGCCGAGGTCTCCGCTAACGTACGATCGAAATCCTCCCGCCGGTCACGGTAGACCCGGCGCAGGTGCTGCATGCCGAGCCGCATCGGCGTGAGCGGGTTCTTGATCTCGTGCGCGACCTGCCGCGCCATTTCCCCCCACGCGAGCACCCGCTCGGCCCGGGAAAGGTCGGTCACGTCGTTGAGCGCGAGGACGGCGCCGCGAAGATCCGGACCGAGCGCGCCGAGCTGCAAGGTGAGGCGGCGGCCGTCCACGGTGAACTCCGCGCTGTCGTCCGCGGTGCCCGGCGCCTTCAGGAACTCGCGGACCGCCACGGCCAACGTCTCCCACGCCGGTCCCAGGCGGTCGAGAAAGTGATCGCCCTCGACCAGCGACGCACCGAGAAAATCCAGAGCCTGTCGGTTCGCGATGATCACGTGTCCATCGGGATCGAGGCCGACGACGCCCGTCGCCACGGTGGCGAGCACCGTCGCGGTGCGGCGCCGGGCCTCTTCCAGCGCCGTCTGACTCGAGCGGATATCGGCCGCCATCCGCTCGAACGCGCCGAACACCGGCTCGAACTCGAGCGGCGGCTTGGCGATGTGGGCCGGCATCGGTTGGCCCCGTCCGAGCGCGATGGCCGAGCGGCGCAGATCCGAGACCGGCCGTGACAGCGTGAGCGCCGCCCGGCGCGCGCCCACCACCGCGGACGCCACGCCGACGAGCGTCGCGAGTAGGAGGACGAGCGCCAGATCGAGCTGCCGCGCGGCCAATCCCGAGTCGCCCGCCACCTGCGGCGTGGCGATCACGCCCAGTGTGGGCGGCGGACCCGGTTGGAGCACTCGGAAGCCGATCCGCTCACCCAGCTCCGGCATCGGTCCTTCCCGCGTCACCTCGAGCTGCCCGGTGAGGGCCAGGGCGCGGAAGGCGACCGGATCCATGAGCCGGCTCACGACCCCGAGGTCCTGCAGCACTTGCGCGCTGCTGGCGACGAGCGCGCCCCCGCGGTAGAGCGCGAGGTCGGCGTCGATCCGCCGGCTCAGGTCCCTCAGCTTGCCCTCGAGCTGCGACGGTGCCGCCCGCTCCAGCCCGGGTCCGCCGGCGAGCGCATCCCGCAGATTCTGCGTGATCAGGAGATCGCGCCCCCGCTCGGCTTCGTCGGCCAGCCGCGCAAAGCCCCAGGCCGAAAATCCGAGCGCCGGCAGGATGAAGAAGCTGGCGAGCGTGACCGCGAGCCGAAAACGGAACGAGCGGCTGAGGCTCCGCCAGCGCGGCTTCGGCATCGGCGCGCCGGCCACGAACTCGGCCAGGAACCAGACGAGCGCGAGTACGCCCGCGTCGAACAGCACCACCAGCACCCCGCGCACGAAGAGCGGCAGCGGCCCGCGCAGATCGATCTCGGCGCGGATCTTTCGAGGACCGCTCGGGAAGGGCAGCGTCTGATCGCTTCGCAGGTACCAGCCCTCGCGCCGCCAGTGAAGGCCCTCCGACGGTACGAGGCCCGCGGCCGGCGGCGAGAGCGCGAGACGATACACCGATGACGTCCGCCGCTCGGGGTCGAGCACTCGTCCCAGCCGGCCGGGGGCGACGAGTCGCGAGCGGGGACCCACCGCGACGGTGAGTATCGCGTCGGGGCCGGTGCGCACGAGAAGGACGTAGTGAACGCCGGGGATCCTGCGGAGCTGGGTGACGCGCTGCAGTTGCCCCGCCGGCGTCGCGCGCACCAACGACGCGAGCAGCGGCAGCGGCAGATCGAGAGAGTCGAGCGGCAGCTCCTCGCGCAGCACACCGTCGCGGGTCCAGAGGGCGAGATGCGCGGGATAGCCCTGATCCCCCAACTGCGATGCGCTCCACAGCGCGTACATCTCGGACGCGGTGACCGGCGCATCGCTCTGGCGAATGGTTTCGCCGAATCCCTCGAGCAGCGGCACCGCCAGCGGGTCGGGCTCCTCACCCAGCCGCGCGACGTCACGCTGCGCCACCTGCAGGCGCCCGGTCAGCTCCGCTCCCCACGTCGCGAGGGCGGCTGCGCTTCCCGCCACGATCCCGATCCCGGCGATGGTGCCCCACCTGGGCGCCGGCAGTGCCACCAGCAAGAGCGCCGGTGCCCAGAGAAAGAGATACCACTCGGGCCAGCCGCCTTGCGGGTTCCAGACGAAGACTCCCACCGCGCCGGCGACCAGCGCCATCGCCCCGCCAAGCCAAACGCGCCAGCGCATCGGCGCGAGCGCGCCGCTCCCGCGAAAGAGCGCGGCGGTCACCGCCATCGGCGCCGAGAACGCGAAGAGGAGCGTCAGCTCCCAGGTGAGCCAGAGCCCGGGCGGTGCGCCCCGCGCCGGCGGCGTGATGCCCCGGGCGAGGGCCGTCGCGAGCCATGGAGAGACGAGAAAGAGCACCGCGCCGCCGGCCAATCCGTACCAGCGGCGAGGCGGCCGGCGGCGCCAGAGCCACACGCCGCCCAACGTGAGCAGAAAGCCGGTGAGCGCGAGCACGCCGGCCGAGCCGGACAACGGCCCCAGAATCGGTCGGAAGAACGTCGCGGGGGAGAAGAGCGGTCGCGCACCCAATGCAGCGCCCAGCGCGGTGGAGGCACGCACCGCGAGGTAGAGCACCACGACGAGCAGGAGGTAGCGCTCCAGCGGTCGGGGCGCCAACGTGAACCCGATGGCGAGCGTGAGCAGCAGGAGCCAGGTCACCACTCGGCTGCCCCGCCCGAGCGCCAGCTCCTTGGCCGCACCCTGCTCCGGAGGAATCGGGAGCACGCTGAAGAGGAGCCGAAGGCCCCTGGTGGTGGGCTCCTGGTAATCGAAGAGATCGGGATGGCTCGGTGCGGGCGCGCCCCCCGGCGGATAGACCGCGAGCGATACATCGGTCCGCTCGCGCAGCAGCGCGGCCAGACTGCGATCACCCTCGGGGACCGCCGGATGGGCCCAGACCAGCACGCTCGCCACCGCCACCCGATGCGCGGCCGAGTGGCGCCGGGCCTCCAACACGACGTAATATCCGGTCGCGCGCACCTGGATCGAGTCGCCTTCGCTGATGGGAGCGAGGCGGTGTTGGCCGGCCCAGGCCCATGGGATGTCGTTCTCGCCCACGACCGCGACGCCCATCTCGGGGCCGGACGACGGCAGCGCCCGGCGCAACCGGCCGAATGCGGCCTCCCGGTCGCCGTCGGCGGTGGCGGCGGCGGCGGTGGCGGCCAGGCGGTCGACGGCATGGTAGGCGGCGTGGAGCTCTCGCGCGAGCGACCGGGAGGCCGATTCGACCATCGCCTCCCGCTCGGCCTTCCAGTTGTGTTCCACGGATCGCAGGCGAGCGTGCGCGACCGTGATTCCGGCGGCGAGCGCGCCGATGGCCGCGGCCAGCGCCGTCCGGCGGAGGCCGCGCCAGGGTCGGAGCGCCGCGGCGGCCGCGGCGCCGGCGATCCAGCCGAGCCCGACCCAGAACGGCGACGGGTGGCGCAGCCACTCGGCGGCCACGATGCCCAGGATCAGCAGCAACACCGCCCACCAGCGAGCGAAATGCCTCACGAACGTCGTCCTTGGCGCCTGAAGGAAATGACCCCGCCGGCGGTGCGCGAGCGCCTCCAGGAGCGCCCCACGCTCCTGGTTCCGGCGGGCACCACCGAGCAACACGGACCGCATCTGCCGCTGGGCTGCGACACGATCATCGTCGAGCGCTTCGCCGAGGATCTCTCGGCCCACTTCGGGATCCTCCGGACGCCCACGATCGAGTATGGCGTCCAGACGCCCACCCATCCGCTCCCCGGCGGCGCCGCGCTTCGGCGCAAGACACTCCACCGCGTCATGAACGAACTTATCGAGTCCTGGGAGGACGGGGCAGGCGTCGTCGAGTTCGTCATTCTCACGGCGCAGAGCGACGACCCCCATTTGGAGGCGCTGAGCACGATCCGGACCGACCGGGCCCGCGTGATGGTGCTCAACCTGCTGGGGCTCGACTTCGGCGGGCTGCTGGAGAACGTCGGCGGCCCGGTGCAGGGCGGCGACCTGGAGACTTCACTGCTCCTCTTCATTGCGCCGGAGTTGGTGCCGCTCGGCTTTGCCGTTCACGCCCCACACGCGTCGTCCCAGAAGGGCGAGAGCCTGTATAGATTCATCCTCGAACACGTCAGCCGGTGTATCGACCAAGCCTGACCTCCACCGGACTTCTCATGCGCGCGCTTCTCATCGCTCAGCTGGTACTCCACGCCGGCGTTCTCGCGGCGCAACAGAAGTTCGACGTGGCGCTCCGCATCCAGCAGGGAGGCCACGAGACCGGCCGGGAAGAGTTCTCGCTCCAGCGAGTCGGGGCCCGGGCGGGCGGCAGCACGCTCGTGGCCCAGGCCCGATATCCCGGCGCCAATCCGACTCTCCGTATCGACGCCACCCTCGAGCGCACGCCCGACCTCAGCATCGCCAAGTTCGAGCTCGACGTGCAGGCCCCGGAAGGCAACATCGTCATACTGGCGGCGGGCACGGGCGCCCGCTTGATCGTGCGCTCGGTCGCCAAGGGTTCGGAGGCCGGCCGGGAAATGCCCGGAGGGCGGAACATCGTGCTGCTGGACGACGCCGTCTTTTCGCTGTGGGGCGCGATCGCCGATCTGGCAACGCCCAGTGGAACCAAGCTCACCGCCGTGTTCCCCCGCACCGGTCGCCGCACCACCTTCAGCGCGAGACGCGAGGCCGGGGCCGAGGGAGAAATTCGGGTGCAGCTCACCGGCGACATCACCGGCTCGCTGGTGACCGATCCTCAGGGCGCCCTTCAGCGGCTCGAGCTGCCCGCCAGCGGCATTTTGGTGAGCCGGGTGGCGCGGTAAGCTTCGGTCCACCTTTCTCGTACGCCTCGTCGTCGCAACCTGAAACTTATCTCACAGGGCCCCCGTATGAGCCCTGTCACCATCGGCACGCAAAGGAAACCCGCATGCATCGTCGGCACCTCCTGCTGATCCTGGGGCTCCCGATCGCCCGGGTCGCGGCGGCCCAGGACAGCACCTTGGTGCCGCGGCTCGAACCCCGTGCGACGCTCACGCTGTCAGACGCGCTCTCCCAGGCGCAGGCGCATAGTCCCGCATATCGACAGACGCTCAACAACGCCGGCCCCGCGCGGTGGGCGGTACGGAATGCCTACGGCCAGTTTCTGCCCAGCCTGCAGGTTTCCGGTGGCGTCAACTACACCGGATCCGGCGTGTCGCAGTTCGGCGCCTTTTTCCAGCAGACGTTGCCCTTCGTGGGATCGAACTACCAGATCGGTCTCCAAATGCAGCTCGACGGCCGGACGCTGGTCGGGCCGAGCCAACAGAAGGCGCTGGAGCGAGCGACGAGCCAGGAGATCCAAGATGCAGGAGTGGGGCTCCGGGCGGACATCACCATCCAGTACCTGACGGCGGTGGCGGCCGCAGCCGCCACCGATGTCGCTCGGCATCAGGTGGACCGCAACGGCGAGTTCCTCAAGCTCGCCCGAGCCCGCTACCAGGTGGGCCAGGCGACGCTGCTGGATGTGAAGCAGGCCGAGGCGACGCGGGGCACGTCGGAAGTGGCGCTGCTCCGGGCCTATCAGGCGGAGAACGAGAGCAAGCTGGAGCTCTTCCGCCGCATGGGCGTGGTGGCGCCGGTGTCGGTGGGAGAGGTGAGCCTCACCGATTCCTTTCCCGTGACCGAGCCGACCTTGAAGCTGCCGGAGCTGCTGCAGCTGGCGGAAAAGGAGAATCCGTCGCTCCGGGCGCTGGAGGAGCGCCGAACGGCGGCGCACGTGGGTGTGCGCGCCGCGCGGTCGGAGTTCTTTCACCAGCTGCGGGCGCAGGCGGGCTGGTCCGGATTCACTCAGCAGTACACCAACGAGGCGGGGCTCATCGGACAGCAGCTGCCTACGGCGCAGGCCCAGGCATCGCAATGTCAGTTCGAGAACCAGGTGCGCACCGGCCTCAATCTGGGCGGCCAGGTTTCCGACTGCTTCGGCGTGGCGGGGCTCGATCCCACCGGCACCGCGTTCTCCAACGCGGCCCGCCAGGCAATCGTCTCGCGCAACAACAACTTCCCGGTCGATTTTACGGCGCAGCCGTTTCAGGCGAGCCTCTCGATCTCGCTGCCGATCTTCACCGGCTTCGGCCGCTCGCTCAGACTGGCGCAGGCCCGGGCCGCGCGCGAGGATGCCGACGAGAGCGTGCGGGCGCAGGGGCTGCAGGTTCGCGCCAACGTCGAGGCGCGCTTTCTGGCGCTCGAGATCGGCTACAAGGCGATCGGCGTGCAGGAGCTGAGTCGCGCGGCGGCCCGAGAGCAGCTCCGACTGGCCCAGAATCGCTATCGGGTGGGCCTGGGCACGGCGCTCGACGTGACCGACGGGCAGAACGCGGTCCTCCGGGCCGAGAACGATTACATCAGCGCCGTCTACGACTACCACCGGGCCTTCGCCGCGCTCGAAGCCGCGGTCGGTCGTCCCCTTCGGTAACGAGGAGCCTCATGTCGCGTGGAATGAAGATCGGTCTCATCGTCGGCGCCGTCGTGCTCGGGGTCGGCGGTTTGGCCGCGGCGACGGCCATCAAGAACAAGAACAAGGCGATCGAGGTCCGACTGGAGGCGGTGCAGCGCCGCGATCTGGTGGCCGCGGTGACCGCGAGCGGCAAGATCGACGCGGAGAAGAAGGTCGACGTCAGCGCCGACGTCACGGGCCGCATCATCAAGATCGCGGTCAAGGAAGGCCAGATGGTGAAGAAGGGCCAGTTCTTGATCCAGATCGATCCGGTGCAGTTCGAGGGCGCCGTGTCGCGGGGCGAGGCGGTGCTGGCCGCGAGCGAGGCGGCGCTGCTCCAGGCGCGCACCAACCGCGACCAGGCCAAGCGCTCGCTCGATCGAGCCAACGAAATCAAGCGCACCTCGCCGGAGCTCATCGCGACCGAGCAGGTCGAACAGACGCAGCAAGCGTACGATGTGGCGGTCTCGGTGTACAACTCCAATCTGGCCCAGGTGGAGCAAGCGCGCGCCAGCCTCAAGGAGGCGCGGGACAACCTCGCACGGACCCGCCTCTTCGCGCCGATTGCGGGACGGGTGGTGCGCCTGCCGGTGGAGGAGGGCGAGGTGGCGGTGCCCGGCACGTTCTCGAAGGAGACGGCGCTGCTCATGACCATCGCCGACCTCTCGACGGTGCTCGCGAAGGTCCAGGTCGACGAGACCGACGTGGTGCGTCTCCATCTCGGCGATTCGGTCGACGTCACCATCGATGCCTACCCCGACACGACCTTTCTGGGCCGGCTGAGCAAGATCAGCCACAGCGCCAAGCTCTCCAGCAGTCAGGCGGCCAGCGCCAGCGGAACCAACGATCGGGCGGTCGACTTCGACGTCGAGGTCACTCTTTCCAATCCGCCGCGCGACATTCGCCCCGATCTGAGCTGCACCAGCCGCATCGTGACCGACACCCGGAAGGGTGTGCTCTCGGTCCCGATCATCGCGCTCACGGTGCGGGACCATGAGAAGGTGCCCAACGAGAACGCGCCCGGCGACGTCACGCCCACGATGCGCGACACGCTCAAGACCAGAAAATTTCGCAAGAAGGAGACCGAGGGCGTCTTCGTGGTCCGCGACGGCATCGCCACGTTCCGGCCGGTGAAGGTCGGCATCGCGGGCGACGAGTACTTCGAGGTCGTCGACGGCGCGCGCGAGAACGAGACGATCGTGGGGGGCACCTACCAGGCGATCCGCGACCTCAAGGATGGCACCCGAGTCAAACAGGCGCCTGAGCCCGAGAAGAAGGGCAGCAGCTAGTCCATGCCGATCCTCGAAGCGATCCGGATGGCGCTGGGTACGATCCGGGCCCAGAAGCTCAAGAGCGTCTTCTCGCTCGTCGGGGTCCTGATCGGCGTCACGTTTCTGATCGCGGTCGTCTCCATCGTCCAAGGCATGAACCGGTTCATGCAGGAGCGGTTCGCCAACGGTCTGATCGGTGTCAACAGCTTCGAGGTCCGGCGGTTTCCGGCCATCGACGTCGGCGACGTCCCCAAAGACCGATGGCGGGAATGGCTGCGGCGTCCTCGGGTCAACTATCGGGAGGCCGCGTTCATCGAGGAGCAGGTCAAGACCCCGACCATGTTCGCCCGGATCTGCTTCAAGAGCAACATCCGCGTCACCCAAGGCGCGCTCCACGGAAAGATCGAGCTCATCGCGGCGGACGAGGCGTTCGTCCGGATCAAGAATTACGCGATCGCGGCGGGACGCACCTTCACCGCGCAGGAGGCGCAGGGCGGTATTCCCGTCGTCGTGATCGGCGAGGAGGTTCGGGCAAAGTTCTTGTCCGGCGTGGAGCCGCTCGGTCACAGCCTCGACATCGGCGGGCTTCCCTACCGCGTGGTGGGGGTGGTGGCCAAGCAGGGCACGCTCTTCGGCCTCTCGCTCGATCGGTTCGCCATCGTTCCGTTCGCCGCGCCGGCGCGCCGGGACCTCTGCCCCACCAACGTGGTCCACGAATTCTGGGGTAAGACGGACTCGCCCGGGCAGATGCTAGGAGCGGTGGCGGAAACCGAGCAGTTCATGCGTATCGCCCGCCGGCTCAAACCGGGCCAGGAAAACAACTTCTACATTCAGACGGCGGAAGGCGCGCTGGGTACCTGGCAGAAGATCTCCAAGATTCTCTTCGTGGCGCTGCCGGGACTCGTGGGCGTCTCGCTCGTCGTGGGTGGGATCGTCATCATGAACATCATGCTCATGGCGGTGAGCGAGCGCACCCAGGAGATCGGGATGCGGAAAGCGCTGGGGGCCCGCCGGCGGGACATCATGACGCAATTCGTGGTCGAGGCCGCCACGCTCTCCGTGACCGGGGCCATCTGCGGCATCGGGCTTGGTATCGCCCTGGCCTTCGTGGTGAAAGCGGTCACGCCGCTTCCGGCCTCGGTCGCGCCCTGGTCGATTGCCCTGGCGGTGTTCTTGGGCATCGCGGTGGGCATGGCGGCCGGCGTCTATCCGGCGAGCCGCGCGTCGCGACTCGATCCTATCGACGCGCTGAGGGCCGAATGACCCCGCGCCGCCCCGCCAGCACCGGATCGCGCTTGATCGAAGGGGTGATGATCGCGCTGGGTTCGATTCGCGCGAACAAGGTGCGAGCCGCGCTCACTATCCTGGGCGTCGCGATCGGCGTCACGGTCGTGATCGCGATGGGGGCCGCGATCACCGGCATCGATCAGAGCATCCGGGGCATTCTGGAGCACGCGGGACCCAAGACGTTCTTCGTATATCGGTTCTTCCGGGGCGGCATCAATATCGACGACGGATCCGACGAGACCACTCCCTGGAAGCACATGCCGTGGCTCACGCCGGAGGAGGCCGAATTGATTCGCCGGCTGCCCTTGGTGCGGGACGTCAACGTCACCGAGGTCACCGATGGTCCGGTGGGTTACGCCGACGTGAACCTGACCGGCGTCGCCATGGCCGGCATGGGACCGAGCTGGAACCAAGTCAACGGCGGGGACATTCTCGAGGGTCGCAATTTCAGCCCCGCCGAGTACGCCGCGGGGAGCCACGTCGCGGTCATCAACGATCATCTGGCACAGGCGCTGTTTCCCGGCCTGGATCCAATCGGTAAGACGATCCGCATTTTCGGCGAGCCGTTCGTGGTGGTGGGGATGCATGCGGAGGCGGCCTCGCTTTTCAGCAACGCAGATAAGCCGCGACTCGCAATCCCGCACACCGTCTTCACCAAGACTGCCGACTTCGAGAAGGGCTGGATGGAGTTCGCCGTGGTCCCCA
>JBGPVE010000099.1:0-9747 GCA_041491545.1 Gemmatimonadota bacterium
ATCGAGCGCCGCATACACTCATGGCGAGCTTTGCCGGCTGGGTTGGACCCTTCCCCATTCACCACGCGGCAAGCTGGCAGGTGTCGACGTCCGGACTCAGGGTCTCGCTGTCGGCCGCCAGCCGCCGATTCCGCTTTCAGCACCACGTTCCTTCGATCGCCAGCTCCTCAATCAGTCCCGCGCACCACCGATTCTCCAGGCGTAACCGAACGCGACTACATCCGTAGTCGTCCTTGCCCGACACTGTTCCTGGCGTCGGGTGACCTCGCTGACGGAGAACGTGTATGCGTGCATTCCAGGCGGCTGCGATGACGGCCGTCGCCCTCGCGTTGACCCCGATGGTCAGTTGGGCCCAGAACCCTCAACCCGGCGCGTCCGACTCGTTGCGGCTCATGGTCGGCCGTATCACGGCTCGACTCGACTCACTCGAGGCGGGCCGGTGCCCCGCCGGCCCGGCCGTCGCGCTGCCCGGCCGGCCCGCTGGAGCGGCGCCGGCGCTCGATACGTTGATCACCGCGGTTGAACGGCTGAACCAGCGCCTCGAGCGGGCTGTGGCGGACCGGTGTGCCGCCCAAGCGGCGCAGGCGGCCCCGCCACAGGGCCAGGCGCCGGCGGCCGCGGATACCACCGATGACCTCGCCGCGCTCAGGGCAGCCGCCAGCGATGCGGCTGGGGGCGTCGGCCAGGGCGAGGCGGGCGGCCGGCCGCGCGCTCAAGGCGCGCCATCGAGCGACACGTCCCGAGTGCCCCCCGCCGCCGCGCCACCGGCCACCGGCGGCCCGCGCGGCGCCAATCTTCTCAATCCGGAGATTAGCGCCACCGGCGACATCCGGCTCATTGCCCGGGATCAGAACCCGCAGCACGACAATGCCCTCGCCCGCGAGTTCGAAGTCTCGTTCCAATCGGCGCTCGATCCCTTCTCCAAGACCAAGATCTTCCTCACGTTCGAGCAGGACCAGGTGGGTGTGGAGGAGGGCTACATCTACTGGGCCGGCCTACCCGGCCACATCCGGTTGGACCTGGGCAAGTTCCGCCAACAGCTCGGGGACTTGAACCGATGGCACCTCCACGCTCTCCCGGAGACCGAGTACCCGCTCGTCTATCAGCGTTTCCTCGGCACCGAAGGGCTGACCGGCATCGGCTTTTCCTTATACACCGCGCTGCCGTTTTCGCTCGCGGGCGGGACCCACGAGATCGTGGTGCAGGGAACCACGGCCGAGAGCACACCGCTTTACGCTGACGGCCACCAGCCGACGCTGCTCGGCCGGTTGCAGAACTTCTGGCAGCTCTCCCGCAGTACCTATGCCCAGGTGGGCTTCACCGCCACCGGCGGCAACAACAGCGACGCCGATCTTCGGAGCCGGCTCCTCGGGCTCGATTTTCGATTGACCTACCGCCCGCCCAGCGCGGGGACGCGGCGCGATATCACGTTCCGCGCGGAAGGCTATCGGTTGCACGCGGCCGATAGCGGCGCGGTGACCAACCGCTACGGCGCCTTTCTCGACCTGCAGGCTCGCACCAGCCAGCGCTGGGTCTGGGGTATGCGTTACGACTGGGTCCAATCACCACGCGGCTTGGCGGACACCCAGTGGCGAATCACGCCCGCCCTCACCTGGTGGGAGAGTGAGTTCGTCTTTCTCCGCCTGCAGGGCGAGCACCAGCACAGCGATCTCACGGGATCGCAGAATCTGCTCACCTTGCAGGCCGTCTGGGCCATGGGCCCCCACAAACACGAGACCTACTGAGCGCGTTCCGCGCGGAAGGGTAGTGCGATGTTTCTCTCTTCGCTCTTCATTGTTCTGGGTCTCGCGTTCGGCGGACCCGCGTCCCGGCCGGTGCCCGCGCGAGCGGCGGCGCCGTCGCTCAAGATCGTCACCAGCCTCCCCACCTACGCGTCGATCACGCGCGAGATCGTGGGCGACCGCGGCACCGTGACCTCGATCGCGCAGGGCGACGAGGACCCGCATTTCGTGCAGCCGAAGCCGAGCTTCGTGGCCGCACTTCGAGACGCCGACCTGTTCGTGACCACGGGGCTCGATCTCGAGCTCTGGGTGCCGGCGCTGCTCGACCGCGCGGGCAACCGGAAAGTGATCGAGGGTGCGCCGGGATACGTGCCCGCCTACAGCGGGATGACGCTGCTCGAGGTTCCCAGCTCGGTCGACCGCTCGGCGGGCGACATCCACGCCGACGGCAACCCCCACATCTACACCGACCCGCTCAACGGCATCATCATCGCCCGCAACATCCTGGCGGGCCTGCAGCGGGTGTCGCCGGACAACGCGGCGTATTTCACTCCGCGGGAGCAGGACTTCGAGAAGCGCGTGCTCGAGGCGACGATGGGCGCCGAGCTGGTGCAGATCCTCACGCCGGCGACGGCGTTCAACCTGCTCAAGACGGATAAGCTCTACGACTTCCTGGCTCAGCAGAAATACCAAGGCAGACCACTCTTCGACCGGCTCGGCGGGTGGCTCAAGCAGTCGCAGGTGTTCCGCGGCAAGGAGATCGCCTGCTATCACAAGGAGTGGGCCTACTTCAGCAACCGGTTCAAGGTGCAGTGCGTGACGTACATCGAGGCCAAGCCCGGCATTCCGCCGACCCCGGGCCACGTGCAAGAGGTGATCGCGCTTATGCGCGAGCGGAAAATCCCGGCGCTCTTCGCCGCGAATTATTTCGATCGGAAGCAGATCGCCACGGTCGCCGAGCGGACGGGCGCCAAGCCGGTCATCGTGCCGGAGAACACCGACGGCGCGCCCGGCGTCACGACCTACTTCGATCTGGTGAGCACCTGGGTCACCAGCCTCGCCAGCGCGTTCAACACCGGAGCCTCGTGATGGATCTGAGTCTATTTCTCCCGCCGCTGGTGGCCTGTCTGGTCATCGTGGCCATCCATTCGTATCTGGGCCTTCACGTCATCGCGCGCGAGGTCATCTTCGTCGATCTCTCGCTCGCGCAGATGGCCGCACTCGGCTCCACCGTGGCGATTCTCGCGGGGAGCCAGCCGGATTCGCCGGCGGCGCTCGCCTACGCGCTAGGCTTCACCACGCTCGGCGCCGCGGTGTTCGCGGCGACGCGGAGCGACGAGCACGGCCGAGTGCCGCAGGAGGCGATCATCGGCATCGTCTATGTGGTGGCGTCGGCCGCGGCGATTCTCGTTGCCGACCGCACGCCGCGCGGCGGCGAGGCGATCAAGGACATTCTCGTGGGGAGCCTGCTCTGGGTGACCTGGCCCACGATCGGGCGGCTCGCCGTCATCTACGGCGGGATCGGCCTCTTCCATTGGCTGCTTCGGCGGCGATTCCTCACCATCTCCTTCCATCCCAGCGCCGCCGTGGCGCAGAAGTGGCGGGTTCGCTGGTGGGACTTCCTCTTCTATCTCTCGTTCGGGATCGTGATCACCTTCTCGGTGCCGATCGCGGGCGTGTTGCTGGTCTTTTCGTTTCTCGTGGTGCCGGCGGCGATCGCGTTCCAGTTTACCGAGCACAAAGGCGCGCTCGCAGCCATCTCCTGGCTCGCGGGCGCGGCAGCGTCCGCGGGCGGGCTCTGGCTGTCGTTCCGCTACGATCTTCCGACCGGTCCGCTGATCGTGTGCGTGTTCGGACTGCTCCTGCTCGCCGCGTACGGCTTGCGCCGCGCGTTCGGCGCGAAGCCGGCGCCGACCGCTACCTAGCGCCGAGGGCGCGGGCGGCCCGCCCGTAGTCCTTGGGCTTGACCCAGAGGATCATGCCATAGCGGCCTCGGCCGGCTGAGACGGCGTCCGCGGCGGTGACGTTGATCCGCGCCTTCGCGAGCCGATCCAGGTGGCGGTGGACCGCGCCGACTCGGTCGCTGCCCTGGATCAGGAACCCTCGCTTCACGGCGCTCAACCGCCAGCCGTTCTTCCTTGCCACCCGGCGCAGGCCAGCGAAGTCCGCCACCACGAGGTCGAGCTGCGACTTGCCCCGCTTCGTGGGGAACCCGGAGTAGGCGAGCAGGTCGATCCCGGCGGCTTTGAGCTCGCTCAGCACGCGGGCGCCCTGGCCTGGACGGTTGGGCACGGTGGGATAGCAGTAGCTGACTCTCCGGACTCGGTCTGGCATGGGGCACCTCCAGGCTGGGTGAGTGGGTCGCAGGCAACCCTATGGGTACGGGCGGTTTCTAAGTTGCGCGTGCCGGCGACCGCTGAACAGGGCGGCGCCTGTGTGCCAAGGGTCCGTTGGCGCGCCGGGGCCGGGCGGCTAGATTGTGCCGCCGAGCCAGAATCCCATTCCCTGGTTGTCGAGTTGCCGACAGGAGGTCGTGAGTGCTGAGCCTCGCCGTCCTTCATCTCCTTCTTGTCGCCGCCGGTGGCGACACCCTCACCGTCCGCGTCACCGACAGCACGGGCCAGGCGTTGCAGAGTGCTACGGTGACGGTAGCGGAGTTGGACCGGATCCGTTCGGTCGACACCAACGGCGTCGCGGCATTCGCGGACCTGCCGCCGGGCAAGTACACGGTGTCGATCCGCCGGGTGGGCTACGGTCCGGTGGTGCGGACGGTGAGCGTGGCGCGCTCCACCGAGGTGACGGTGAGCCTGGTGCCGACGGCGCTCGCGCTCGAGCCCGTGACGGTCACCGCCACGCGATCGAGCATCGACCCGCTGGCGTCGCCGCTGGCCACGGAGGCGCTGGCCGGCGATCAGCTCGACCGGCACCAGGCGGTCTCACTCGCCCACACGCTCGATGGGCTCGCCGGCATTCGCACGCTGAGCACGGGGGAGCAGGTCGGTAAGCCGGTCATCCGCGGGCTCAGCGGTGCGCGGGTGCTCACGCTCGACAACGGGCTCCGGATGGAGGATTACTCCTGGTCCGATGAGGACGGGCCGTCGATCGATCCGCTGCTCGCCAAGCGCATCGAGGTGATTCGCGGGCCGGCCAGCGTGCTCTACGGTTCCGACGCGGTCGGCGGCGTCATCAACGTGGTACCCAACGAGGTGCCGGACGCGCGGGGCCAGGCGGCATTCGTGCACGGATCGGCCGAGGTATACGGCGGGACCAACAACTCGGAGATCGGTGGCCCGCTTCGGCTCGAGGGCGCCTCGGGCGCCTTCGGCTGGCGCGCGGTGGCGATTCCGCGCCGAGCGAGCAACTTCCACACGCCGACCGGCAACGACTCGACGCCGACGGGCGAGCTCTTCAACACCGGGTACCACTCGATCAATGGCGAGTTGGCGTTGGGAGTCCACGGCGACCGTTCCAGCGGCACCATTCGCTATGAGCGCTACGGCGGCCGTTTCGGGCTGCTCGACGGACCCCCGGTGGCGGATGACGATTCCCTCGGACCGCAGCGCAAGCTGTCGGACGATCGGGTGCAGGCGACCACCAACTGGCTCCTGGGCGGAATCCGTCTCGAGACCCGAAGCCAATGGCAGCGGCACTCGCTCACCGAGGTCGTGGACCAGAGCCGCGTGGGCATCGAGGAGCCGACCTTCGAGCTCCTGCTCAACACGCTGAGCACGGACGTTCTCGTGCATCACGCCGGCCGCGAATGGCTGTCCGGCACGATCGGCATATCCGGGCTCTATCAGACCAACGAATCCGAGGGCCAGTTCCCGCTCGTGCCGGGCGCGCGCACCAGCGGTGGCGCGCTCTTCGCGTTCGAGCAGGCGACATTCGGGCGCTGGAGCGTGCTCCTCGGCGCGCGGGCTGATGTTCGCCACGTGAGCACCGACGCCAACAGCGTGCTCGCGCTCGCGCCCCAAGCGCGGACCCTCAGCGCATTCACGGGTGACGTTGGCGCGGTCTACCGGCCCGTGGTGGGACTCGCGATCGCCGCCAACCTCGGCCGCGCGTTCCGCGCGCCTACGCTGTTCGAGCTGTACACCAATGGACCGCACTTGGGTGAAGACCGATATGAGGTCGGACTTCCCAACGCGCGCTCGGAGCTGAGCCTCAACGCCGACCTCAGCGTCCGCTGGCAGCGCGGCCCGGTCACGGCGCAACTCGCCGGCTACCGCAATCAGATCGACAACTACCTCTACGTCCAGCCGACCGGCACCCAGCAGACCGTCGTCACCGAGGAGGGTGACGTGGTGTCGCTGCCGCTCTACCGATTCACCCAGACGGCGCGCGCGGTGCTCACCGGCGTCGACGCCTCCGCCGAAGTCGAGCTGCTACGTCCGCTCACGTTTCGAGGCCGGTTCGACGTCGTGCGGGGCACCAACAATGCCACCAGCGGCCCGTTGCCGCTCATTCCGCCCGCCCGCGGCGACTTGGAGCTCGAGTTGCACACGACCGCGCGGGGCCCGCTCGGCCGCGGCTATGTGACGGTCGGAACGGAGCTGGTCGCGGCGAAGCAGACGCGACTCGGTCCGTTCGACGACCCCACCGGCGCCTACACTTTGGTCGACGTCGGTGCGGGCGCGGAACGCGAGTTCGCGGGCCGGACGTTCTCGTTCGGCGTGCGGGTGCGCAATGCGGCCAACACGAAGTACACCGATTTCCTCAGCCGCTACAAACTCTTCGCCTACGGCCAGGGCCGCAACGTGACGTTGCGGGCATCGATCGGATTCTGACCGGAGGCCGCGGCCGGGGCACTCCCGGCCGCGGCCGCTCGAATCGCGCGAACATCGCGTTCATCATCGGCCGGTAGCGGAGGAACCGAATCCGGCTGTCGATCGGCTCACCCCCGCGAGGTCGACCGCGTGTCACCCCTGCTCGCGCTGCTGGCCGCCGTCGTGTACGGCGTCGCCGATTTCTGCGGCGGCATCGCGACCCGCCGGGCGCCCGTGCTGGCGGTGGCGACCTCGTCCCAGGCGGTGGGATTGCTGGCGCTCCTTCTCGTGGCGCCACTCTTCTCGACTCACCTTCCCGGCGGGGGAGTGCTCCTCTGGAGCGCGGGCGCCGGTGTCGCGGGCGGTGTCGGCGTGGCGCTACTCTACTATGGACTCGCCATCGGACGGGTGAGCGTCGTGGCGCCGATCACGGCGGTCTGCTCCATCGCGATACCGGTGCTCGTCGGCATCGGCTTGGGTGAGCGGCCGAAGGTCGCGGCGCTCGTGGGGATCGGGCTCGCGATCGTGGCGGTCGCATTCATCAGCCAGGGCCACGCGGAGCCCGGCATCGTTCCCGCGACCGGCGTGCGGCGCCGGCGGCCGGCCGTGGATCGGTCCGTGCCGGTGGCGCTCGCCTCAGGCGTCGCGATCGGTTTCTTCCTGGTCTGTCTGGCCCGGACCGGAACCGGCTCCGGGCTCTGGCCCCTGGTGGCCGCCCGCATGGTGTCGATCGCGATGCTGGCGGGCGCGGCTTTGATCGCGCGCCAGGGACTCAAGGTGCCAAGCGAGGCGCGGCCCGCCACTTTGGGCTCCGGGGTGCTCGATGTGCTGGCCAACGCGCTCTATCTCGGCGCCGTGCGCGAGGGCCCGCTCGGCCTCGTGGCGACGCTTGCTTCGCTCTATCCGGCGAGCACCGTGCTACTGGCGCGGCTGGTGCTTCACGAGCGACTGCGGCCGGTGCAATCGGTCGGGCTCGCCTGCGCCGCGCTGGCCATCGCACTCATCACGTCGAGCTGACCATCATGATCTTCGCGTCGTTTCTGCTCCTGGCCGCGATCGATTCGGCCGTCGTCCGCGACATCGTGACCGCTTCCGGCGAGTTGCTTCAGGCGACGTCCACCGGCACGTCCGGGCCGCCGATCGTGCTGATCCCGGGGCTGTTCGGCGGCGCGTACGGCTATCGTAATCTGGTCGCGCCGCTGGCGGAGCGAGGCTTTCGCGTGATCATCGTCGAGCCGCTCGGCACCGGTTTCTCCGGCTACCCCAAGGACGCCGACTACTCGCTGACGGCGCAGGCGGACCGGATCGCCCGGGCGCTCGACACCCTCGGCGTGCGCAACGCGCTCTTGGTCGGGCACTCGGTCGGCGTATCGATGGCGCTCCGGCTCGCCTATCGGCGGCCCGAGCTGGTGCGCGGGGTGCTCGCCATCGATGGTGGGCCCATCGAGGACGCGGCCACTCCGGGTCTCAAGCACGCGATGCGATGGGCCGGGCTGATGAAGCTGTTCATGGGGCAGGGGACGCTGCGCAAGAAGCTGCGGCACGGAATGATGGAGAACTCGGCCGACAGCTCCTGGATCACCGACGAGGTGATGCGGGGCTACACGGCCGGGCCCGCGCGCGATCTGCACCGCACGATCGACATCCTCCACGCCATGGCGAGGTCCCACGAGCCCGAGCAATTGCATCCGCACTTGAGCGGCGTGCGGGTGCCGGTCCAGCTGTTGGTGGGGACGGTACCGCACAAGAGCAGCGTCATGCCCGGCGAAATCGCGGATTTCAAGCAGGGGCTGCCGAGCTTCACGGTCGACAGCGTGGCAGGCGTCGGGCAATTCATTCACGAGGAGCGGCCCGCGGCGGTGATCGACGCGATCGTCGGGCTGGACCGGCGGGCCCACTGATTTCCGGAGGAGACACGATGCGGGCACATCGTTCGGCCATCGCGCTGGGGGCGGCGGCGCTCGCGGCACTGGTCGCCGGCTGTCACCACGCCCCGGCCGCGGGCGTGTCGCCCCCGCCATCGGCCGCGCGCGGCGGACCGGTCCGGCTGCCGGCCGGCTTCGATCGCATCGAGCACGTGGTCGTCATCTACATGGAGAACCACGGGTTCGACAATCTCTACGGCGAGTTCCCCGGTGCTGACGGTCTGGCCAACTCGGCGGGCACCGCCACGCAGGTGGATTCGAGCGGCGCACGGTACGCCACCCTGCCGGCCCCGCCCGAGGGACGATTCCCCGACACGCTCGCCAACGCGCCGTTCGACATCGAGCGCTTCGTGCCGCCCGATGAGCGGACGCCCGATCTGACCCATCGGTTCTATCAAGAGCAGATACAGATCGACGGCGGCCGAATGGATAAGTACGCCGTGTTGAGCTCGGCCAAGGGCCTGGTGATGGGTCACTATCGCACCGCCGATCTGCCGCTCGCCCGCGAGGCGCGGCAATACGTGCTCTGCGACCGCTTCTTCCACGCGGCGTTCGGCGGATCGTTCCTCAACCATCAATGGCTCGTCGCGGCGCGCTCGCCCGTCTTCCCGGACGCCCCCAGCGCGATGGTGGCGCGCCTCGATTCGGCCGGTCGGCTGGTGCGAGATGGATCGGTGACGCCGGACGGCTACGCGGTGAATACGGTCTTCACGGCGCACGCGCCCCACCCGGCCGGCACCAAGCCGGAGCAGCTGATCCCGCCGCAGACGCACGCGACGATCGGCGACCGATTGTCCGACGCGGGCGTCTCCTGGGCTTGGTATTCGGGTGGCTGGAGCGACGCGATCGCGGGTCATCCCGGCCCGGACTTCCAGTATCATCACCAGCCGTTCGCCTACTTCGAGCGCTATGGCGACGGGACGCAGGCTCGTGCCGAGCATCTGCGGGACGAGGCGGAGTTCTTCACGCTGGCGAAGAGCGGGCAGCTCCCGGCTGTGTCCTTCGTGAAGCCGGCCGGGCCGGTGAACGAGCACCCCGACGGTTCCACCGTGCTCGCCGGTGAGCGCCACGCGGTCGAGTTGATCGACGCCGTCCGAAACGGTCCCGCCTGGGGGACGACGGCGATCATCCTCACCTACGACGAGAACGGCGGCTTCTGGGACCACGTGGCGCCGCCGGTGATCGACCGCTGGGGTCCGGGCGCGCGAGTGCCTGCGATCGTCATCTCACCGTTCGCCAAGCACGGCGTCGTCGATCACGGCCGCTACGATACGACATCCATTCTGGCCTTCATCGAGCGGCGCTGGGGTCTGG
>JBGPVE010000100.1:0-9633 GCA_041491545.1 Gemmatimonadota bacterium
CGACGCCCAAGGCGCTCGTCCCGGTGGCCGGCGTGCCGCAACTTCTCCGGCTGGTGGGGACCTTCGAGCGACTTGGCTGCGAGTCGGTGACTTGTCTGTTGCGGGAGGGCATCTCCGACGCACCACTTCAGGCACTGCGTCGACCCGGACGGGTCCCTCCCAGCGTCTACTACTGCAGCACACCCTCGTCGCTTCACACGCTGGTCGAGGGACTGGGCCACGTGCCGCCGGGGCCCGTGTTCGCCAGCATGGTCGATACCATCATGCCGTGGAGCGATTGGGATCGCACCCACCGGGCGATATCCGCCGCGCTCGCGAGCGGGGCGGACGCCGTGCTGGTCGTGACGCCGTATGTCGCCGATGAGCGGCCGCTCTACGTCCGCCGGGATCCGACAGGACGAGTCGTCGAGTTGGGTGATGTGCCGGTGACACCGCCCTGTGTCACCGGCGGTGTCTACGGGCTCGGTACCCGCGCGCGCTCACTCGCGATCGAAGCGCTCGATCAGGGCCTCGAACGAATGCGGGCGTTTCTCGGACTGCTGGTGCGTCGTGGGACGCTGGTGGTGGCAGTGGAAGTACCCCGCATCATCGATCTCGACGATCGCACCGATCTCGAGGCAGCCAATAGATGGCAAGAGTTCTGCGCAGGCGACGGCTCGACCCCGGTTTAGCCTTGCAGAGGAGACAATTTGTCGCGAAACCACGAACGCGCGGGACATTGTGTCGCGCTGTACCGCAAGCCCGCGTACTCGCCTCAGCAGCATCTGGCGAACGACGTCGCGATCATGAACGTCGTCATCGAGGGAATGGAGCACCGAGGATGGCGGGTGACGAAGGCGTCCGAGGACCGGGTCGAGGCGGGAGACATCCCAGCCGGCGATCTCTACCTCAACATGTGCCAGGGGATTCGGGCGTCGGAGCGACTGTGTCAGCGCGAGCGCGACGGCGCCGTGATGGTGAATAGCCCGACCAGTGTGCTCGGCTGCCATCGCCATCAACTGGTGCAGTCGCTCGGCGCCGCGGGCGTTGCCTTTCCCCCGACACTGATCGTGCCGACGCGTCCGTCGCCGGAATCAGCCCAGTTGCTGCAGGATTTCGTCTCGACCCGTGAGAGCGTCTGGATCAAGCGCGGCGACGTGCATGCGGAGTGCGCCGAAGACGTCGTCCGCGTGGACGGACGCGGCGGCCAGGTCGATGCCGCGCTGGATCGGTTCGCGGCTCGCGGCATCGCCCGCGTCGGCGTGCAGGAGCACGTGGCGGGACCCGTGCTCAAGTTCTATGCGGTGGCGAACCGGAGCTTCTTCCGCTATTACGGCGCGGACGGCGGGTCGGCCGAACCGCCCCCGCGGGTCGACACTCGTAGGCTGCGTTCGCTCGCCTTCCGCGCCGCGGCCGCGCTCGGCCTCCAGGTCTTTGGCGGCGACGTTGCCCTGCCGGCCCCGGATCAGCCGGTGCTAATCGATCTCAACGACTGGCCCAGCTTCGCCCCGTTTCGGGCCGACGCCGGCCAAGCCATCGCGAGCTTCGCGCACGCCATCGCCACCGAGGGAGTTGCCGCATGACGCCGGTCGAAACACTCCTCCAGATTCCCGGACCTCGCTCGCGCGCGCTCTTCGACGCGGAGGCCGAGCACCTAGCGCCCGGCACCCAGAGCGTCGCGCTGTTCAGCCAGCTGTGTATGGATCGGGGCGAAGGCGCCATCCTGTACGACGTGGATGGCAACCGCTACGTCGATCTGCTGGCCGGCGTCGGCGTGGCGAGCCTGGGCTACGCCCACCCACGCTACGTGGCCGCGATGCAGCGGCAGCTCACCCGGGTGCACGTCGGCAGCTTTACCTCCGAGCATCGCTCGGCGCTGGTACGGCTCATCGCCGAGTACGCGCCCGGCGATCTCAACCGCACGCAGCTGTACAGCAGCGGAGCCGAAGCGGTCGAGGCCGCGGTGCGATTGGCGAAATCGTACACCGGCAAGACCGAAGTGGTCGGCTTCTGGGGCGGCTTCCACGGCAAGACCGGCGGCGTGCTGCCGCTCTTGAGCGGGAGCTTCAAGCACGGCCTCGGGCCCCTCATGCCCGGCATGTACTCGAGCCCGTACGCGTCGTGCGCCCGTTGCGCATTCGACAAGACCTTCCCATCGTGCGAGTGGCACTGCGTCAGCTTCCTCCGCCGAAAGCTCGAGCTGGAGACCTCGGGCGATCTCGCCGCCATCATCGTCGAGCCGATTCAAGGGACCGCGGGCAACGTCGTCCCGCCGCTCGGCTACCTCAAGGCGTTGCGGATGCTGGCGGACGAGCTCGGCGCACTCCTCATCTGCGACGAGATGATCACCGGATTCGGCCGCACCGGCCGGATGTTCGGCGTGGAGCACGAGGGCATCGTTCCCGATCTCCTGCTGGTGGGCAAAGGCTTCGGCGGCGGTTTCCCGATGAGCGGGATCGTCATTCGCGAGCCGGTCGCGTTCGCCAAGCCGTGGGCCAACCCAAGCGGCAGCTCGTCGAGTTACGGCGGCAACCCGCTGGCCGCGTGCGCGGCGCGGGTGACCATCGAAACGATCATCGAAGAAGGATTGGTGGAGCACAGCCGAGCGCTCGGCGCCAAGATGCTGGCCGAGCTCAAGACCTGGGAGGACGAGCTGCCGATCGTGAGCGACGTGCGCGGGCGCGGGCTCATGATCGGGTTCGACCTGGTCGCACCCGGCACCCGCCGCCTCATCGACAAGAAGACCACCCGCTGGATCTTCGACGCGCTGCTCGCCCGCGGGGTGCTGGCGATGATTTACAATCCAGAGGTCCGCATCAATCCGCCGCTCGTCATCACCGAGGAGCAGGCGATGCAGGCGCTGGGCGTCATGAAGGAGGTCCTCGGTGAAGCCACCGAGCGCGCTAGCCGCTAAGGGCGAAGCGGTCGAGGAGTGGATCGACCTCCAGTTCTTTCGCCCCGCCGGGTTCCGCATCGCACGGGCGCTTGCCCCAACCGGCGCGACGCCCGACCACGTGACGGTGCTGAGCCTCGTCCTCGGCCTCATCGCCGGGCACCTGTTCGTCTATCCCAGCCGGCGGCTCAACGCGCTGGGCGTGGTCCTGTTCGTGGTGTCGGATATCTTCGACAGCGCCGACGGTCAGCTCGCGCGGATGCGCGGCACCTCGACACGGTTCGGGCGGATATTGGACGGCGTTTCGGACAATTTGCGCTTCATCAATCTGTACGTGCATCTCCTCATCCGGGTGCTGCTCGCGGGCGTCGGCTGGGAGGCGGTGCCGCTGGCCATCGCGGCCGGCTTCAGCCACTCGTTCCAGAGCGCGGCGGTCGACTTCATCCGCCAAGTCTATCTCTACCTCGCCGCCGGCAAGGGGAGCGAGCTCGATCTCCCCGAAACCTTGCCGCCCTCGGACGACGGCTCGCTGGGCCGGCGCATCGCGAGCTGGCTCTATCGCGACTACGTCCGCCGCCAGGTCTGGCTCTTTCCGGCCACCGCCACGCTGGTCCGGGCCACCGGCAGCGGCGCGACGGAGACTTTCCGCAGCGCGTACCGGGCCCGGATGACCGGCCTCGTGACTCAATGCGCCTGGATCGGGCAGAACATGCGCTTCCTCCTGCTCAGCGTCACCGCCGTCGTGGGATGGCCGACCGGATTCTTCTGGCTCACCGTGGGTCCGCTCAACCTCGTTCTCCTAACAATCGTCGCGGTCCAGGAGCTGCGCGTGCGCGCGATGCTCCGGGCCGCGGTTGCGGCCACGCCCTCTCATGTCCAAGTCGCCTGAGTTGCGGCGCTATCGCGGCGCCGTCATCGGGCTCGGCGGTATCACCCGACAGGCGCATCTGCCCGGCTTCCTGACTCCGGCGGCCGCCGCGCGCCTCGAGATCGTAGCCACCGTCGATGCCTCGCCCGACGTTCCACCGGTGGCCGGCATGCAGCTCTTGCGACACCGCGAAGACCTGGCGGCGCTCGGCATCGATTTCGTCGACATCTGCACGCCGACGTCGTCGCACCTCGAGCTGATACTCTGGGCGCTCGGTGAGGGATACCACGTCCTCTGCGAGAAACCCGCGGCGATCACCCGCCGTGAGGCTGACCAGATCCGCAGCGCGGCGACGGCGGCGGGACGGGTCGTGATGGCCTGCCATCAGTATCGCTTCAATCCGGTATGGCAGCGGGTCCGGGGCTGGCTCGACGCCGGCATCATCGGCCCGTGGCACCTCGCCGAGTTCGACGTCTACCGCATGGAGGCCGATCGCGGCGCCGCACCAGACGCCCGGCCGTGGCGCGGCCGCCGGGTCGAAAGCCGCGGCGGCGTGTTATTGGATCACGGCACCCACCTGATCTACCAACTGCTCGACGTCGCCGGGCCGCCGATCGCGATCAGAGGCTGGGCCGGACGCCTCCGGCACCGGAGCTACGACGTCGAGGACACGGCGCAACTCCTGTTCGAGTATCCCAATCGGATCGGCCGCATGTTTCTCACCTGGGCGGCCCGGCGGCGGGAAAACCGGATCCGGTTTACCGGGCCGTGCGGCATGATCGAATGGAGCGGCGGCCGGCTCACGCTGGAGCACGACGGGACCGAAGAGAGCTGGGACCATTCGGCCGAGCTGGCGAAGTCGTCGTACGCGGGATGGTTCGGCGATCTGTTCGCCGCGTTCGCCGGCGCGATCGACCGCGCCGACACCGCTCCGCTCGACGACATCGCGCAGGTCGCCGGCGTCCTCGACCTGGCGTACGCCGCGGTGGGCCCCGCGGTCGAGGCCCACCTCGTCGGCAGCGCATGAGTCGCCGGTGGCAGCTCGCCTTTTTTCTCGTGGGCGCGGGACTCTTCACGTTGCTGGTCCGCCGGATCGGCCCGTCGGAGATCGTCGCCAATGCCACCGCCGTCGGCTGGCTCTTCGTCCCGATCCTGGGAATCTACGCCGTCGCCTACGCCTGTAACGCGCTGGCTTGGCGGCTCACCATGACCGGTGAGGGCCCCCGCCCCAGCTTCTTGCAGACCTACGCGATCACCATCTCGTACTTCGCGCTGAATTTCGTGACGCCCGTGGTGAACGCCGGGGGCGAGCCGTTCCGGATCGCCGCCGTGACACCTTGGCTCGGACGCCGGCGCGCCGCCGGCTCGGCCGTGATCCACCGGATGCTCAACGCGCTGGCGCTGCTGCTGACCTGGCTCACGGCGCTGGTGCTCGGACTCGCGCTCCTGCCGCACCAACTGCCCATCGTGCTCGGCATTCTCCTCGCGATGGCGGTCGTTTCGCTGCTCGTGTTCCTCCTCGTCGCGGGCCATCGCCGCGGCGTATTGGAGCGCACGCTCAACCTGCTGCACCGGGTGCCGCTCCTCGACCGGGTCGCCCGCGCCATCGAGCACAGACGCCAGACCTTGACCGAGATGGATCTGCAGATCGCGGATTTTTACCACACGTCTCCGCGCCGGTTCGTGCAGGCGGTCGGGCTCGAGTACTTGGCCCGCAGCCTCAGCATGGTGGAGTACTACTTGATTTGCGTGGGCGTGGGAATCGCGATCAGCTACCCCAAGGCGTACCTCGTCGGCGGGCTCCTGTCGCTGATCCAGAACGCGCTGTTCGTGGTTCCGTTCGAGCTGGGCGTGAAAGAAGGCGGCCTGTACCTGCTCTTTCAGCTCGTCGGGTTGGATGCGAGCGCCGGCGTGTACACCGCGATCGTGAGCCGCGCCCGCGACATCTTCTGGATCGGCGCCGGGCTTCTGCTGCTCGCCGCCGCCGGCCGCCGGCTTCGGCCGGCCGCGTCCGTCAATCACGCTCCTTCGAGCTCGAATCCGTGACCATCTTCACCCACGTCCTCGCCACCGCCGCCGGCGTTCAAGCCATGGGCCTCCGCGGTCGCGAGGCCGTCCTCGCTTTCGTCTTTGGCGTGGCGGTCGACATCGACCACGCGGTCAAGGCGCCGTTCTATCTGCGCGCCGTCGGCCTCCACGACAAGCGCGGCTATTACTGGCGCTCGTCCCTGCAGGAACCGGTGGCGTTGCTCTGGATCACTCCGCTGTGCTTCTACCTCGGGACTGTCGTCCCCGCCGTCTTCTTCTCCATTCACCTGCTGATGGATTACGCGGTGAGCTACGAGAAGATGCCCTTCTATCCCTATTCGCCGTACGTGACGCAGGGGTGGCTGCTCGGGGTACCGGACAAGGTCAAGGAGCTGACGCTCGTCGGGCTGTTGATCGCCGTCAATCTGCTGCTCTGGTTCCGGCGATGAGGCGCCTTCCCGACCGCCTGCTCCGACCCATCGCCCGGCGGCTGCATCTGGGCCTCGGTCTCACACCGAGCCAGGTGAGCTGGGGGGCGCTCTGGGCAAGCCTCGCGGCTGCCGTCATCATCTCCCTGGGCCACGTCGGGATCGGGCTCGGCGTAATGGCCTTCGGTCAGGTGGTCGATGGACTCGATGGCGCCATGGCGCGGGAGTTCGGCCTGAGCTCGGCGGAGGGCCACAGGCTGGATACGATCTTCGATCGGGTGTCGGAGACCGCCATCTTCGCCGCTTTTGCCGCCGCCGGCCTCGTGCCCATCTCATCCGCCGTGCTGGCGATCGTGGCCGTGCTGCTCTTGACGTCGGTATGCGATCGCTCGGGTCTGGACCCCGGCGTCAAGCGCTTCGCGCTGTATTTTGGCCGCTGGATCCCCTACCCGACGCTCTTCGCGTTGATCTTCGGCGTCAACCTTGCCGCCTACGTCATCGGCCTTCTGATCATCGACTGCCAGTTTCAGTTGAAGATGGATACCCTCGGCGGCGATCTCGACACCGTCGCCTCCCGCGCCGTGGCCCTCGAGGTGGCCGAGAAACAAGCATCGCGATCGGCAGCCGAGCGTCCGGCCCTGGGGTGAAGGTCGGCGAGAGCGCCGACGCAACGAAAGCGGCCGCCCGGACCGAAGTCCGAGCGGCCGCTTCCCACATCGACTACCCGAGGTCGGGGCATTGCTGCCGCCGTTCTTCTCTCGCCCGCCATCGCAGCTGCTGCGCCACGGGAGGGCTACGCGAGGCCTCGGCTTTCATCCCCAGGCCGGATGGCCGTCCCACCTGGTTCGTCTTTGTGTGCGCTGCGGGTCCGACCGGGTCGCGGACCGGCCTCCCGCACTGCGCTCCGACGCGCTATCTCGAAGCGGGTGAAGCACGCGACTGGCTTCACCTGCTTGGTCTGGGTGATCACCGGGATCAACGAGCGCCTGAGCCCTTGGTTGCGTCGGCGCACTCCCCCGATATCCCGACCAAACCGCCTGCCGTCCGCCTCCGCAGCCGGGGGCCGCAGCGCATCTACGACGAAGCGTAGAGCCAATCTACAAGCTGCACAAAATGGTGCAAGTGCCTTTGTTTCTTCGGGTTACGCTATCGGCATGTGGATTGGATGTGGATCGCTAAAGCGCCGGAGCGAAGGCGGTTAAACGTCGACTCCACACGATGTGCAGATGTGCACTGACCTCTCCACACGAAAGTCCGGTACTCCACACGCCGCATTGAGTCGCGCTGCCCTAGATCACCTGCTTCAGTTCTTCTGGAACAGTTTGATCAACCCCTTCTGCAATTGATCCTGCACCTGCTTCTTCGCCACCGACTGCACGTCGACCGTGGTCTTGGGAGCGGTCGCCGTGCCGGTGATCGTCACCGGGATCTGGATCTCGCCGCGGGCGTTCTCCAGCCGCTTCACCAGACCGACGCGTCCGGCCAGCTCCGCCGATTTCGCGGCCGAGAATATCGCCAGCGTCTTGAAGTTGAGGGACTGGTCGAACCCGAGGGTTCCCGCGCCGACCAGGCTGAGCTCGCCGGCACGCAACGCCAGGTCGTCGGTCTGGGCCTTCCCGCCGCCGATCTTTGCCGTGCCGGAAAAGCTCTGGAACTTGGTGTCGGAGGTGGTGCCCTCGGTGATACCGATCGCCTTGTTGATGGCGGCGAGCAGCGGGAAGTTGCGCACCACGCCGTTCACGAGCTCGAAGCGGAGTGTCCCGGCCAGGCTCTTCTCGATCGCGGGGGCGGTGCTTCCGCTCCCGCGGACGTTGCCGGTGAGCTTGCCGGTGCCCGTCAGCAGGTTCTTCATCGTCGTGTTGGCGCTCAGCGCCTGATCGACATCGAGACCGTCGACGGTCGTGCGGATGGTGTAGACAGGCTCCGGCTGATTCAGGTCGATCGACACCGCGCCCTGCTGCCGGCCCCGATACATGGTGAACGTCAACGGATCGAGCGTAAAGATTCCCTTGGCCAGCTTGAAGGGGGCTTGCAGGCTTTGGAGCGTAATCGTGTTCATCTTCACCCGCTCGATGGCCGCCTTGCCGGTCACGACGAAGGTCGAGAAATCGGGGGCGACGCTCGTGGTCATCTCGAACGGCGCCTTCCCTTCGATGGCGAGCCCGGGAAACGGTCGCATGCCGGCGAGGGCAAAGAGCCGCGGCAGATCGGCGCCCTCGATGGACTCGGAGCTGAGATGAAGGGTGATGCCTTTGGGGCCGGCCTCCGTCGATCCGGATACCACCGTGCTGCCAAGCCGTCCGGTGAAGCTCGGCACCTTGAGCGTACCGCCTTCGGCTTGCAGATCGGCGGCGACATCCGAGATCGTGGTGACCGTGGGCCCGCCCCCGGCGGCGCGCAGGCTGTCGTCGACCACGCGGATGGCCCCGTCGCGTATCCGAAGCGCATGTAGCTCAACGCCGGGCCCGCCGGACTTGGAGGCTCCGCCCGCCGGCGGAACCGGGGCCAGCCAGTGGCCCGCTTTGTCGCGGCGCACGGAAACCACGAGCCCCACCAGCTCGATGTGGTCGATGGACGGCGTGCGCCCGGGGATGAGGAACGAGCTCAAAACAGGCGCCACGTGAAGGCGAGCGAGCGCGATGCCGGGAGCCGCGGTCGAGTCGGCACCGCCAATCCGGATTCCGCTGGCGTCCAGCGCAGGTGTCGGAATGAGCTGGACCGACATCGAGCCGATAACCACCGGCTGGCCCAGCGCGCTGCTCAGCGCGGCTTCGATCTTGCCTTTGCCGGCACCGGATTTGAGGGCCTGAAGCCCCACGACCGCCAGGACGAGGAGCAGGAGAATCAACCCGCCCACGATGATGAGCAACCGCTTCATAGAAGCCTCTCCAAGACGCAGGATGCCGAGCCCAGACCGGAGAAGGTACCGATTCCAGCATTGTGTATCAACAATCGCACGCTCATGTTACCAGCCTCACCGACGCCTGAGTCGAAGATGACCGTTGTGACGCAACTCGGCCCCCGCATCGCCGCGGGAACCACGGAGACCCCGGACACCATCCGGTGAAGGGCAGCCGGAAGGCTCTCGCGTTCATCTTTGCCGTGGTTTTTCTCGACCTTCTGGGCGTCGGCATCCTCATACCGGTCATCCCGTACTTGGTGCGGCAGTTCACCCCTGCCGCGCTGGCCGTCGGCTTGCTCTCGCTCTCCTTCGCCGCCGCCCAGTTCCTGGCGAGCCCGATCCTCGGCGCCCTCTCCGACCGCTACGGCCGGCGTCCCGTCCTCATCGTGAGCGTGCTCGGCTCCGGGTTGGCCTATCTGCTCTTTGGATTGGCGCAGGCGTTGTGGGTGCTCTTCCTGGCGCGGATCCTCGACGGGCTGACCGGCGGCAACATCACGGCCGCCCAGGCGTACATCGCGGACGTCTCCGCTCCGGC
>JBGPVE010000101.1:0-9606 GCA_041491545.1 Gemmatimonadota bacterium
CTGCATCACCTCCGCGGCCGACTGCGGCCGGTCGGCCGGGCGCTTGGCTAGGCACTGCATCACCAACGCGCCGAGGATCGGGGGCACCGCGGGCCGCAGGCGTTCGATGGGGTCGGGCGCCTCGACCGCGTGGGCGGCGAGGACCGCGTGCGCCGGACGCCCCGCGAACGGGGTGCGGCCGGTGAGCATCTCGTAGGCCATGATGCCGAGGGCGTAGATGTCGGCGCGATGGTCGACCTGGGGATCGCCGGTGGCCTGCTCGGGCGCCATGTAGGCCGGTGTGCCGAGGGCCATGCCGAGAGACGTGAGGCCCTCGCTCGAGGTCACGTCGGCGGAGACGCTCAGCGCTTTCGCGACGCCGAAGTCGGTCACCACCGCGACGCCTCCGGAGATGAGCACGTTGTCGGGCTTCACGTCGCGGTGCATGATGCCGCTCCGGTGCGCGTAGGCCAATCCGGAGACCACGTCGCGCAGGATGCGCACCGCCTCGATCACGGGCAGCTCGCCCTCGCGGGCCAGCTTGACCCGGAGCGACTCGCCGGTGATGAACGGCATCGTGAAGTAGGGGAGCCCCTCGGATTCGCCGGCCGCCAGCAAGGTGACGATATGCGGATGCTGGAGCTGGGCGGCGAGCTGGATCTCGCGCCGAAAGCGCTCCACGCTCACGCCGGCGGCGAGCTCGGGGAGGAGCACCTTGACGACGACTTTGCGCCCCAGCGCGGTCTCGTGCGCGAGGAACACGCGCGACATGCCGCCCCCGCCCAGCTCGCGCTCGAGCTGGTAGGCGGTGCCAAGGGTGGCCTGGAGTTGCTCGTAGAGGCCGGTCATCGAACCTTCTACCGCGTGACCTCGTAGCGGGTCTGCATTCCCATCCGCATGTGGTTCGACACATGACAATGGAAGAGCCATACGCCCGCATTGTCGGGAACCATGTCCGCCACGATCATGCCCATGGGCAAGAGGGCCGCGACGTCCGTGCGCGCGTGTTGGATCTGCACCGTGTTTCCGTGCCAGTGCGGTGAATGGATCTCGAAGCCCGTGGCGGCCATCAGATACCAGCGGACCCGCTCGCCCACTCGCATGGTGAGCATCGGTCCATTGCCGAACAGAAAGCCGTTCAAGGTTTCCTTGAAGTTGAATTGGCCTTCGGGGGGCGGCGCCACCTGCGGGACGCCGAACACGGTCTCGACGTGGACGCCGCCGGGATCGGTCATGTAGGCCTTGATGTTCTGCCGGAGGTACTGGCTGGCATTCTCGTCCAGCTCGGCAAACGCCACGACGAACTCGCGATCCACATCCTTGGGCGTGCCGTCGCGCCGGGTCGTTCCATGAGCGCTGACGATGATCGGCCCCATCAAGCCGGAGCTGATATCCTGCTCCTCATGCACGTGAGAGTGGTACATCCACAGGATGGAGCTCGGGTCGCCCGAGGCCGGGCCCGCGCGCTCGGGCACGGGCCACACGTAGACGTGCACGCCGCCGGTAGGCACGCCGGCCTTGTCCGTGGTCGCGGTGTTGTCCGCGTACGGCGCGCCCTCCGAATCCTTGGCGTAGAGCAGTCCGTGAGGATGCATGGTGACGGGGAACCGGGTGTTGTTGCGAAACACGATCCGGATCGTGTCCCCCACCTCCGCACGAAGCAATGGGCCCAGAAAGCCGAGATGCGCCCACGCCGGTGGGCGTGGCTTGATCTGCTTGAAGGTGGAGTCGGTGTATTCCCGGTACAGCGCCTTGAGTGCGACCTTACCGACCGAATGTGCTTGAGCCTCGACGAACGGCCGCTCCGTCTCGTCAAACGCTTTGCCCGAGATCTGGTTGCTGCCGCTCGGCGCGTAATCCCAGGTCACTTCGTCGGCCGCGATGAAGTACGTGTGGGTGCGCGACGCTGCGCTGCCCCGGCCTCCGGCGTAGCCGCCAACGAGGAGCAGGGTCGCGAGGGGTGCGGCGCCGGCCGTCAGTCCGGCCCTGAGTTTCCCGAGCGTCGGGCTCACTCGGCAGCTCCGGGTCCTGACGTGGGCAGCGCTCCCCCCGCTCGCTCCCTGCATTCCCGCACCGCCTGCACCAACGCTTCAGCCGTGAACGGTTTCGCCAGGAAGGCCGCGCCGGGCGCCAACAGACCGCGGCGAACGATCTCGCCGTCGGTGTACCCGGACGTGAAGAGCACGGGCGTGCCGGGGATCAAGTCGGCGACCGCCGCGGCGAGGTCGGGCCCGCTCATCTCCGGCATCACGACGTCGGTGAACACCAGGCCGGGGCGGGCACCGCTGTCGCGCAAGAGTCCGAGGGCTTCCCGGCCGCCCGGCGCCTCCAGCACCTGGTAGCCGGCCTGCCCCAGCGCACGCGCGGCGATCTGCCGCACCCCCGCCTCATCCTCCACGACGAGGATCAGCTCACCGCTCGCCGGCGATTGCCGCGCGTCGCTCTGACGCAGGCGATCCACCGGCCCGCGTGCGATCGGCAGGTAGATCTTGAAGGTCGTCCCCTGGCCGGGCTCGCTGTCTGCCCATACGTATCCGTCCGACTGCCGCACGATGCCGTACACCGTCGAGAGTCCGAGGCCGGTACCCTGTCCGATCGGTTTGGTGGTGAAGAACGGCTCGAAGATGTGCGCCAACGTCGCCCGGTCCATCCCGTGGCCGGTGTCGGTCGCGGCGAGGACGGCGTAACTCCCCGGCCGGACGGCAAAGCCGTGGAGCAGGGACGCCGAGCTCTCGGTGAGCTCGGTCGCGGAGGTCTCCACCGTGAAGCCGCCGCCGCCGGGCATCGCGTCGCGCGCGTTGAGCGCGAGGTTGAGCAGGACCTGCTCGAGCTGGCCCGGGTCGGCCTTGACCGGGCCGAGCTTGGGGCTCGGCCGGATCGTCACGACGCAGTCTTCGCCCATGATCCGCTGCAACACGGGGTGGAACCGCTCCAGCACGCCGTTCAGGTCCAGCACCTGCGGCTTCAGCACCTGTTGCCGGCTGAATGCGAGGAGCTGCGCCGTCACCGCCGCCGTCCGCTCGGCGGCGCCGCGGATGTACTCCGCGTCGGTGCGGACCGCGGGTGGGACATCCGTCCGGCGCAGGATGAAGTCGGCCGCGCCGATCACTACGCTCATCTGGTTGTTGGTCTCGTGCGCCACGCCGCCCGCCAGACGTCCGATGGATTCCATGCGGTGGGCCTGGCGGAGCTGCTCCTCGGTGGCGCGCCGGTCGGTCACGTCCATGCACACGCCGGTCATCCCGATGGGCTTGCCCGAGCTGCCTGTAACGACTCGTCCCTGATCGGCGATCCAGCGGACCCGGCCATCCGGCAGCACGATGCGGAACTCGTAGTCGAGACGGCCCGCCGCCTCGAGCGCGCTCCGAACCCTCTCGTTCACCCACTCCCGATCCTCCGGGTGCACCCGCGCGAGGAAGTCAGCGTAACCGGCCATCTGGTCCCCGGGCGCGAGCCCGTAGAGCCGCCGCAGCGTCTCGTCCCAGATCAGCCGATTCTCCTCGGTCGACCAGAACCAGATCCCCATGCTCGCGGCGTCTAGTGCCACCCGGAGCTGCTGCTCCCGATGCTCCAGCGTTTCCGTGGCCGTCTCACGCTCGCGCGCGACCGCCGCGGCGAGCGTGAGACCGGTGACGGCGACCACCGCGATGTAGCAGGCGGCCGCGAAGAGGGTCTCCCCGGCGGTGCCGGCGATGAAGGGGCCGGCGCCGTGGGTCGTGTGCCACACGGCCACCACCGACACCGTGAGCGTGATGAGCGACGCCCCTCGGGTCCCGAAGCGGAGCGCCGCCCAGATGACGAACGGAAACAGCAGGTAGAGGTAGTCCACCTGCTGCAGCACGGAGAGCCCGAAGAGCCGGCCGAGTCCAAGCTCCGCGGCGGCCGCTGTGCCGAGGCAGAGGAGGATGATTTCAACGACACCGCGGGCGCTGTCCCGTGACGGGCCGGGCCGCAGCCAGACCAACAACAAGGGTGCGAGCACCAGCGCGCCGAGGACGTCGCCGGTCCACCATACGGCGACCGCGGCGGCCGCGCCGGACGGGGGCAGCGCGCCGGTGGCAGTCAGGGTGAACACGCCGATGACGGCGCCGACGATAGCGCCAAGCGGCGCCGCGACGAGCATCAGCGCGCGAACGGTGCGCATGCTGTCGAGCCGAGGCTCGGCACCGGCCGCTCGGCGCAGGAGGTGGGCGGCCAGCAGCGCCTCCAACGTGTTGCCGACGGCGATCCCCGCGGCAGCCGTGAGAGGAACTTGCGTGGCCGCGTTGGCCAGGAAGGCCCCGATCGCCACCCCGGGCCAATAGCGGCCTCCCAGCAGGGCGAGCGCCGCCAGCGCGATCCCAGTCGGCGGCCAGACCAGCGAGATGCTCTGCCCGATCGACGCGTAGCGGAGGCCGAGCCGCGCAGCAGCGTAGTAGACCGCGGCCAGAACTGCCACCTTCAGGAGATACGCCGCTGGCCGGGGTAGCTGACCGTTGGCCCTGGCGGGGACGTCCATCCGAAGCCTCGTGGGTCGGCGCGGAGGTTGGGAGGTGCGGTGGTGGTTGCGAAGCGGCCCGGTGACGCGCCTGTGAGATACTAAGGGGTCGGGGGCCACGCCCGCCACCCACGATCTCGTCTGGAGGCTCGGTAGAAGCCGGTCACATCGGACGATCTCCCGCGGCGGGCGCGCGATCCACCAAGGAGGGAACGCCCGTGGTCTTCGGTCCTTACGGCGCCGCTGGTCGTGAAGGAGTAGGATCGGGAATGACCAGGTTGAGCGCGTCCTGGGCGAAGCGATACTCCAGCGGCACTGTGACCCGCTTGAGCTCTCCGTCCGTTGCGACCGTGGTCGATGGGGCGCGCAGCTCGAGCCGGAACCGATGCACCAGCGCGCTGTCCAGCCCGAGCTCCTCCGTCCCGACGGCGAGATCCCGGTCGATCCGCGCATAGGCGCCCGCCGCGGGGTTCACGAACGCGGGAATCATCACGCTCTGACGATCGTGATGCAGAGCAGCAACCACGCCGTGCCCGCCAGCATGCCACCCACGACGTCAGTCGGGAAGTGGACGCCGAGGTAGACGCGGCTCACGCTCACGAGCGCGACGACGAGGGCGGTGACGAGCCAGAGAAGCGTTCGGTGGCGGCGGGCAGGGGGCCAGAGAGCGGTCAGCGTGTACGTGAGCATGCCATAGCATAACACCGACCCCATGGCATGACCGCTCGGGAAGCTGGAGGAGTGGTCGTGAAGAAAGGCCGTGCCGTAGACCGGACGGGCCCGTTGAATGGCAGCCTTGAGGGCCACCTGGAGTAGCTTGCCGACGCCGAAGGCGGCGAGCCAGGCGGCGGCGAGTCTGTACTCGCGGCGGAGCACGACGATGATGGTCGCGATGACGGCGGTTGCCCAGGCGACGGGGGAGCCGAGGAGCGTCACGGCTTCAAATAGTCGCAGGCCGGTTGGTGTGGCGCGGGTGTGGACCCAGGCAGCGGCGGCGGTGTCCCAGCGGGCCAGGGCGGGGCTGAGGAGGACGGCGGTGAGCAGGGCGACGAAGGCGAGGGCGGAGATCGCGAGGGCGGAGATCGCGAGGGCGGGAACTTTGCTTCGTCCAGTCAATCCGGCGGGCGACATATCAAGCTCCTTCCTGCCGCGCCCTCCAAAGCCTTTCATGCACCCGCACCATCCCCAGCGTATCGAGCCTGCAGTACGCGAGGAGCTCTTCCCGATGCCGCGCGTGATTCAGCGGGACGAAGCCGTAGTCCCCCACCCGCATCAGCGCAAACACCCCCGCCGCATCCTCCCCCCCGCTCACCGCCAACCCGTCATAGCTCAACTCCGGCACCATGGCCGGCAGCACGTACTTGATCGACGTCCTTCCTCGAAAGCCCGCTTCGCAGTAGCCGTTCCTGACGATCGCCTCGAGATCGAAGAGCCGCTGCATGACGCCGGCGATTCGAGGCGCCAGGTCTGCGAACATCGCCGCCAGATACCCCAGCATCCGCCGCTCATGTGCCGAATACGCGATCACCGATCCCCGCTCGCCGAGGCACGCGAGCAACCGCTCTGCCAGCTCCCGCCGCCAGTCTCGATCGCACGGTGCCAGGTACTCGTGGTGGGCCACCGCGTGGCCGGGGGCGTCGCACACGTGGATCGAATATTGAAACGGTACCTGGTCGTAAGGCGCCGACCCCTCGAACCACGGCAGCGCCGGGCTCACGCTCTCGAAGTCGAGGTAGTATGCCGGCCACTCCACCGCCGCGAGCGGGGCGAGTCCGGCGCGATCCACCCAGGGCGCGCCCGTGCCGGCGCCGGCGCCTGGGTTCGAGCATGCGCGGTAGACGTCGAGCACCCGCTGCTGCAGCGAGGTGAGGACGGTATCCGCTGGCAGCGCCGAGAGCCGCGCGAACTGCTTCAGCTCCTCGAACCGCTTTGGCGAGAGTCTCGGCAGGTCGAAGATCGGGTCCGGCACGCCCACGCCCACGCACGCGCTCTGGAAGTATGCGCAGTCGCGGCACGCGAACTTGAGACTGGGCTCGGGCCCATCAGCCGCGGCGAGCGCGCTCGCGACGGCGGGCGCCAGAGAACGGAACTCCGCCGTCATCGGTACCACGAACTCGGTGACGTCCACCTCCTGCAAGAGGCCGCCGGCGTCGCCCAGTCGATAGTTCTTGCGGATCAGCATCAGGATGCACCGGCCGAGCGGGAGCCCCGCCGCCTGAGCCACGAACACGGTGAACGCAAGATCCTGGATGTAGTCGGTCTTGGGTCGCTCGCCGTCCGCGGGGGCCATGCCCTGTTTGACCTCGATCACGTCCCAGCGATCGCCGTTGCGCCGGAGCGCGTCGGCCCGGGCGATGAACGACTGGTGCGCGAACGAGGCCTCGAACAGAAGCCGTGCGGCGGGGTCGGCGAGTGCCTGGCTGGTGGCCTCGAGCGCCTGGGCGGTCCCTGCGCTCGGTGGGCCCGGAAGCAACCTGCCCGCGCCCAGCTCCGTCCGCGCCCTCCGGCCGACCTCGGCGCCCACGTAGAACCGCCATTGCAGGGCGGGGGGAAGCGCCTCGCGGCCGGCGTGGTGGAGGTACCAGCCTTGGCTGAGGCAGGTGACGGCGGCGAGGAAGGGGCGCTTGGCGATTCGCCGATCTACATCCAATCCTGGTGTGCGGGACTGAGCGCCGGTCATGTCGAAGACGCGAAGATCGGGAGCACTCGCCCATCGTAATCCGCCGGCACCTGCTGCCCCAGCGCGTGCAGTACCGTCGGGGCGATGTCCTCCAGGCGGGCCTCCACCTGTCCCGGCCGAACGCCGCCGCCACCGGCCAGCAGGAAGCTTTGATCCCAGTGATCGCTCGAGTGATTCGCCGGCGCGTCGCTCATGAGCCGGCCCGCTCCGGCGAATCCGCTGTCGCCCGAGTAGCCGTCGCGGAGATGCACCAGCAGATCCGGCGCGTTCGTGAGCTCAGGGCCCGAGTAGGCCTCATCCCGCGTGACGACGCGCTCCACGACCGCCTCTCCCGTGCGCGGATCCCGCAGCTGCAGGAGAAGCCCGCGCAGCCGCTCCCGCTCCGCCTCGTAGTCCGCCGCTGGGATCACGCCTTGGGGCCGGTGGCCCTGCACGTTCAGGAAGATCTGTCCCAGATAACCCATCGCCACGGCGCGGGTCTCGGACCAATCGACGTCCTGATAGGACAGGAAGGTGGCGGAGGTGACGGCCGACCGCTTGCCGCGGGCGAGCTTGTAGTGGAAGAGCTTGTAGAGATTGAGACTATGCGCGAGGCGTTCGGCGCTGGCGGCGGTGATCCCGGCGCGAAACGCCAGGCGCTTGAGCCGCGTCGCGGCGGTCCGCTTGAACCGGAGATAGCCCGCGTTCGCGAGGACGGTGTTGAAGTGCACCCGCGAATGCTCCAGCCGGTGGCTCCACGCGCCCAAGACGAGGACCAGCCCTTTGGGCCCGGTCAATTCGATGATGTCGGCGAGAAGCTGGTCCATGGCCTCGAAGGCCTGGAGGAACGGATCGCCCAGATCGTGGTGGTCCGACACCGGACTGTAATCCGGGTGCCGGGGATCGTAGAACTTCCAGAAAGCGTGAAGCAACTCGCCCACCGCGTGAATGGTGAGCATGCCGAACTGCCACTGGCCGTCCCCGAACAACTTGAGCAGCGCGCGCCGCCGCATCGCGATCACATCGAAGGCCCGGCGAGCGAAGTCGGCCTCCCGCCCGGGAGCATACGAGGCTCCGAACGGCACGACGTATCCGTCCGCGTTCAGGGCCTGCGTCACCGCCGGGGGCCACGCGTAATCCCCTTCGATGCCTTCGTCGCCCGAGACGACGAAGCCCTTGACCTGCGCCAGGGGATAGGTGAGCGGCACGTTGAGGATGCCGACCCGCACGCCGCGATTGGACAGCAGCTGGTAGAAGGGTTCTGCCGGCAGGATGCCGGCGCTGTAGGGAATGCGACGATATCCGCCGGCGGGAAACTTGAAGAAGTCGAAGAGGCCGGTCTTCCCCGGGTTCTTGCCGGTCAGCAGCGTGCCGAACGCCGGGGGAAGCACCGGCTGGAGCGGCGCGCGGAGCCGAGCTCGTGCGCCCTGCTCGAGCAGGCGCCGGAAGTTGGGAAGCCGGTCGATCCGCTCGCGAATCAGCTCGAGCGTCGGCCCGGAGACCTCGAAAACGAACACGCGATCATACATGCGACACGCCTCCAGCCCTGGCTTGGGTCAACTCGCGATAGAACGACTCGGTGCAGGCGGCCATCCGTTCCCGGGTGTGATCGCGCAAGACCTTCGACGTTGCCGCGGCTTGCAGCCGCGCCCGCAACGCCGCATCGGAGGTCAGCCGGATCACCGCCGAGCCGAGCGCCGCGGCGTCGCCCGGCGGCACCAGCAATCCGGTCACGCCGTCTTCCACCGCCTCCTCGCTGCCCACGACTCGAGTGCCCACGACGGGCACGCCGCTCGCCATCGCCTCGACGAAGACGATGCCGAAGCCCTCGTAGCTCGAGGGCAAGACGAAGACGTCCATCGCCGCGTAGGCAGGCACGACGTCAGCTTGGTGACCGGCGAAGGTCACCGCGTCGTCGATGCCGAGCCGGCGCGCGTGCCGCTCGAGGGCGGGCCTGAGCGGCCCGTCACCGACGATAAGCACGCGGGTGCCGGCATCGTCCGCGAGCAATCGGGGTGTGGCATCGAGCAGGACGTGCAGCGCCTTCTGGCCGGCGAGGCGCCCCACGGTGCCCACCACGCGACTCGCCCCCTGCCGGAGGCGCGCCGTCATCACCGGATCGATCCGCGTGCGGTCGAACCGCTGCACGTCGATGCCCGGCGGCACCACGGCGATCCGCCGGGCCCGAGTTCCATAGGCGCGAATGGCCGAGTCCCTGACGCCGGTCGAGACCGCGATGTAGCCCGCGACCCGCGGGGCGAGCAGCCGCCCGGCCAGTCGAGCCAGGCGCGGGCGGCGATACACGTCGTTGTCGAGATGGACGACGATCGGCGCTGCGGTCCCGGTCGGCGCGACGGCGGCGGCGAGCATGCTGCTGTACTCGAGGTGGGCGTGCACCAACTGCGGTCGGCGGTCGGCGAGCCGCCGGCGAAGCCGCGCCAGGCCCATCGGATTGGTCTTCGAGAGGCCGAGCACCTCGGAGCGCACGCCC
>JBGPVE010000102.1:0-9578 GCA_041491545.1 Gemmatimonadota bacterium
ATCGCCGATGCCAATTCCGTACAGCGCCGGCTGATAGCTACCGATGCCCGAAAACGTAGCGTGGAAGACCAGGTGCCTGCCATCTGGTGCCCAGGCCAGCTCGTTGATCCCGTAGCCCCGCGTCGAGTAGATCACGCGGTCGTTGCCGGTTGCGTTCAGCACATGCAGCTCGGCTACGAGGATGGTCTGCTTCAGCTTCGGGGTGATAAATGCGAGCTGCCCCGTCACGCCCGCGGGGAAGGGGCTGCTCACCGCGACGGGGCTCTCGCCGCATGCGGTGAGGAAAAGTGCCAGCGCAACGGGAACGAGGTTCCCTCGCCAGGAGCCAAGCATGACAAGCCACCCCCCTCTTCAGTTCCAGGCGCTTCACGTTAGCGCCTCGGATCTGAACGGGCGATGAAACATGGGTGAGTGGAATCTCAGTGGCTGATCCGGCTCAACAGCGGTTCGTAAAGCCGGCCACAACTGAAGGAGGCGCAAGTGCTCGGAAAGATCCTACCAAAGCCGCTGAAGCGGTATTTCATGGACGAGTTTGGCTGGCTTATGCAAGTCGCGATGCCGGACGTCCTGTCCCGTACGGTGCCTGGCTACCGCGGCTATTTCCCGCACGCGCCCGAATCGGACTGCTACATGGTGCCGAAGGTCGCTGCCGAGAGTGGGCGCCATCCAGCCACCCATTTTCAGGTTCCCCCCCGGGATCTGTGGCTCGGTTATGGCCAGATCGCAGACGAATATCTCTCCAGCGGCAAGAAGGACGTGGAGATCCTCGATCAACTATTGAGTGCCTCGGGTGCCTCGCTGGCATCCTGCCGGCACATTCTGGATTTCGGCTGCGGCGCCGGACGCGTGACACGGTGGTTGGTTCCTTGGGCGGACCACTGCGAAATCTGGGGCACGGATATCAGTGCCCAGCACATCATGTGGTGTCAACAGCATCTCACGCCCCCGCTTCATTTCGCCACCACTACCATCTTTCCCCATCTGCCGTTCGAGGACGGGTACTTCGACGTGATCTATGGAGGCTCCGTTTTCACGCACATCGACGACTTGGCTGATGCCTGGTTCCTAGAGCTGCGCAGGCTGCTGCGCCCTGGAGGTCGACTGTTTATCACGATCCACGATCGAAAGACCGTCGAGATTCTCGCGAATGCCGACGACACTCGCTGGTGGGTAGTCAGATATCGAATGCAGCTCGGCAGACACCCGGAGTACGGCACCTTCAGCCGCTCCGAATTTGGGATGTTTACGATCGGCAGAGGGACCCGGTCCCAGGTGTTCTACGATGTGGAGTTTCTCGGGCGCAAGCTCTCGCCGTTCTTCCGCGTGCGGTCTGCTACCGAGCAAGCATATGGTTACCAAACGGCGCTAGTGCTTGAACGCACATGAGCCGATGGCGGATTTGAAACGCGCTCTGAGGCGAGCACGCCCGGTGTACCAGCGCGCACCTCCGCGGCTTCGCGATTGCCATCCTCGGTCCTGAAGGGTATACTACAAAGCTATATAGCGCAGCGCTATCCACTATAGCCGGCGCGGCCCAACCAGAAGAGACATATGGTGGGGCTCCTGATACCCGAACTGACGACGGGCTCCGCCTTTCCAATCGGGTCATCGGAACGCCGAGAGGGCCCACGGATGCCCAGGTCAATGACGGGAAGTCCACCTGCGATAGCCGTCGCGGGCCGCCATCCGATCGTTGGGATCGGCGCCTCCGCCGGTGGCCTCGACGCCTGCAGCCGGCTGCTGGAGGCGCTTCCTGCCGAGACGGGGCTCGCGTTTGTTCTCGTCCAGCACCTCGATCCCACGCACCAGAGTGAGCTCGCCCCGCTGTTGGCGCGCGCAGCCGCGATGCCCGTGCTCCAGGCCTCGGATGGGCAAGCCGTCGAGCCGGGTCACGTCTATGTCATCCCGCCCGGCGCCGTTCTGACGATCGAGGCTGGCCGGCTGCGTCTTGCCGCACGCCCCCCGCCCTCCGGTCCCACGACCTTGATCGACCAGTTTCTCGAGTCGCTCGCGGCAGATCGAGGCCCCCTGGCAATCGGCATCATTCTCTCGGGAACCGGATCGGACGGTGCCCATGGGATCGCGGCGATCCGCGCCGCTGGTGGTCGGACCTTCGCGCAGGATCCCGCGTCTGCCGAGCATCGCGGCATGCCTCTCGCCGCGATTCAGACCGGCTGCGTCGATGTGGTCCTGCCCCCGGGCGGTATCGGGCGGGCGCTGGCAGCGCTCCCCATCGAGCGCGCACACGAGGTGACGGCCTCGGGCCGGGTCAGCGCGGCTCCAGTGAGTGACGAAGCCGCCGCCCTCGATGAAGTGACCGCGCTGCTCCATCGCGCCACGGGGGTCGATTTCGGTCGGTACAACCGTGCCACCCTCGTCCGCCGCATCGGCCGCCGGCAGCGCCGTCATCACCTCGATTCCGCAGTGTCCTATCTCGCGCTCCTGCGCCGCGAGCCGTACGAGATTCAGGCGCTGTACCAGGATGTCCTGATCCATGTCACGGGTTTCTTTCGCGACCCGGCAATCGCGGACGCCATATCGTCGAGCCTCCTTCCCGCTCTGCTCCGCGACCGTTCGCCCGGCCGCCCGCTCCGCATCTGGGTGGCGGGGTGCGCCACCGGCCAGGAGGCCTACTCGATGGCCATCAGCGCACAGGAGGCCGCCGAGACGCTGCAGGCGGGCACCAGCGTACAGATCTTCGCGAGCGACCTGAGCGATCGCGCGCTCGAGATCGCGCGCTGCGGGGTGTATCCGCCGACGATCAGTCGGGAGATGGCGCCGGAGCGGCTCGACCGATTCTTCACCGCGGTGGAAGGCGGGTACCAGGTTCGCCAGTCCCTACGGGATGTGTGCGTCTTCGCCCGCCATGACGTCACCCGCGATCCGCCATTCTCCCACCTGGACCTCATCAGTTGCCGCAACGTCCTCATCTACCTCGCTCCGACGCTCCAGGAGCGAGTCCTTCGCGCGTTCCATTACGCGCTGGCCCCGGGCGGCAGACTGGTCCTCGGCAAGGCGGAGACGGTCGGTGGTCTCGAGACGCTGTTCGCCCCCAGCGACCGCAAGCACAAGATCTACGTGCGCCAACCTGCGCCCACCCAGGTGTACACGGATTTCCCCCAGCGGCCGCCCGGTGCGGGTCGAAGCCTCCGTCCGGAGCCAATACCGACGATGCTTCCGAAACCGCAGACGACGGCCGAAGTGCAGCAGGTGCTCGAACAAGGGATCCTGACGGCCTTCGGGCGCGCGAGTGTGCTGGTCACCGAGCAGCTCGAGGTACTCCACGTCGGAGGTCCGACAGCTCCTTACCTCACCGTGCCGACCGGCGGGCCGACGGCCAACCTGCTCCAGCTCGCGCACGCCGATCTCAGGCTCGACCTCGGCCGGGCTCTCCGCACTGCTCGGCGAACGGGCCGTGCGGTGCGCCAATTCGGCCGCACCTTGCGCCATGAGGATCGGACGCTCGTCGTCGATCTGCACGTGATCCCGCTCGACGGCAGGGCCGGAGGTCCCCCACTGTATCTCATCGCGTTCGCACCAGTCGATGAGCCGAGACGATCACGCGCCCGGCGACCAGTCCAGTCCAATACCCCCGCGAGCGATCCCAGTGCGCCGGGCGACGCAGGGGCTACACCCGACGCAGAGGCACGCATCGAGGAGCTCGAGCGCGAGCTCCGTGAGACGCGGGACTACGTGGAGGCAGTGGTGGAAGAACAAGGGGCGGCGAACGCCGATCTGCAAACGGCATACGAGGAAATCCTCTCATCCAACGAGGAATATCAGAGCACCAACGAGGAGCTTGAAACGGCCAAGGAGGAGCTCCAATCGCTGAACGAGGAACTGACCACCGTCAACGAGGAGCTCCAACAGCGCAACGCCGAGCTTGCCGAGCTCAACGGCGACCTCACGAACCTCCTGGAGAGCGTCGAGATCCCGATCGTGCTCCTCAGCGCGGATCTCCGCGTCCGCCGGTACAGTCCCGAAGCTGAGCGGCTCCTGCACCTCAAGCCCGCTCACATCGGTCGGTCGATCAGCCAGTTCCGGCCACCGCCGCTTCCGAACGACTTGTCCGCACTGGCCCGCCGGGCGATGGACGAGAACGTGGTGCAGACGCGAGAGCTGCTGGATGACGAGGGACACTGGCGAGAGCTGCGCGTCCGGCCCTACCGGGCGGCGGACGGCAGCATCAGCGGGACCGTGCTCGCCCTGGTGGACATCGATCAACTCAAGCGCAGCCTCGATCTGATGAGCCACGCCAGGGACTATAGTGAGGCGGTGGTGGAGACCGCGCTCGAGCCCTTGCTGATTCTCGATGACGAGCTGCAGGTGAAGAGGGCGACCAAGGCGTTCTATCGCGTGTTCACGCTCGCGCCGGACGCAGTGCTTGGCCGACGCATCGCCGAGCTCGGCGGCGGGGACTGGGACATCCCCGCATTGAACGAGCGGCTGCGCGAGGTACGGGATGATGGCCGGCCGTTCGAGGGCTACGAGCTCACGCACGACTTCCGGGGGATTGGACGGCGCACGCTCCGCATCAACGGGCGCCGCCTCGTCGAGCCCGGAAGAGACACCCGGGACGTGCTCCTCGCGCTGAGCGATGTGACCGAGCGGCGCCTGGGTGAGGAGCGGCTTCGTCAAGCCGCGAAGATGCAGGCTGTAGGGCAGTTGGCCGGGGGCGTGGCCCACGACATCAATAACGCCATGACGGCGGTGCTCGGCTTCGCGACCTTTCTCCTCCAGAGCCTGGCCCGGGACGACCAGCGGCGCGCCGATGTCTTGCAGATCGTGCAGTCGGCCGAGCGAGCGGCGAACACGACCCGTCAGCTGCTGGCCTTCAGCCGGCAGCAGTTCTCCCAGCCCGTGGTGGTCGATGTCAACGCGTCTGTGAGCGACTTGGAACCGCTTCTGCGGCGCTTGCTGGGAGCCGATGCCGAGGTGCACGTGGCGCTCGGTCATCCAGGCGGGCACGTTAGCGTAGACCGGGCCGAGTTGGAGCAGACCCTGGTGAACCTCGCGCTCAACGCGCGGGACGCCATGCCGCAGGGAGGCAAGCTGGTCGTGGAGACCGCGCGCATCGTCGTGGAGGAGCCTCGCACAACCGAGTACCCGGGCCTCGTGGTTCCGGAGGGAGCGTACGTGCGACTCTCGATCCGCGATACGGGCGTTGGCATCCCCCCTGAGGTGTTACCGCGCGTCTTCGAACCCTTCTTCACGACCAAGCCGGTGGGTCGGGGCACGGGGCTCGGACTGGCCAGCGTGTACGGGATCGTCAAGCAGAGTGGGGGATTCGTTTGGGTGGAGAGCGAGGTAGGACGCGGAACGGTCTTCACGATTGATCTGCCCGAGGTTCCCGCCGCTGAGAGCTCCCCAACCAGTGCCGCCGATCCACCGGCCATGGCGCGCAGCGCGGCGACCGTGCTGGTGGTCGAGGATGAAGAGATGGTGCGGGCCTGGGCCGCTCGCGTCCTGCGCGAGCTCGGCTACACCGTGCTCGAGGCCGGCGACGGTATGCAGGCGCTGCAAATCCTCGAAGCGCATGCCGGCCCGATCGCGCTCGTGCTGTCCGACGTGGTGATGCCGGCGATGAGTGGCCCTGCGTTGGGGGCACACCTCGCCACCCTCCGTCCGGGAACGCCGATGCTCTTCATGAGCGGGTATGCCCAGGACGAGATTCTCGGCCGTGGATTGCTCGAGGAGCACCAGCCACTGCTCCACAAGCCGTTCGGCACGGCGGCTCTCGCTACAGCGATCCGTAGCCTCTTGGATGCCAAGGCGCCCGGGTTGGACTCCGTCGCCGTCGCGGCGAACCACGCTGCCGGGTGAGTTGATCGAAGCCCGTCGCGTTGCATAGATTGTCCTCCGAGGCGCCGTGCGTCGCCCGGCCGCCCCGCTGGAAGATGGAGGGGAGCCGCAGCATGCCTCTAACCGAAGGAGCCCTCTCTCCGGCAGAGACGGGTCGCGTGCCTCGCTCCCGTGTGCGTGTGAGGGCGGTTGGGCTCGCGCTCTTCTTTGCGCTCCTTGCGCTCGTCAACCGACTGTCTCCCGGTCACACACGCTGGACCTTCGCCATCGCGGCCCTGGGGGCATATGGCGCCGTGACGCTCGTGCCGAGGCTGGCGGCCGACATTCGGCGCCATTACGCCGAGCGAACGCCGCCTCAGTGAGAGACGTTCTTCTGCAGGCTCCGTAGGAACGGCTGGACCAGCTCGGGGCCTTCGGTCCCGCTGCGGCGGAGCAGGCGTTTGACGTCGCCCGCCCGCCCCTTGCCGTACACCGCCTGGTTCGCCTTCGAGTCGATCTCCCACTTGGTGCCAGCGAGGTTGATCCCGGCGAACAGGCCTTTGGTCTTCGAGTAGGAGTAGATCTCGGCGCTGAGCTTGTAGTCGGTCTCCGCTGCGAGATTGCGGCCCACCGGGCCGGCGGCGACGGAGGCCTGACCGCCGAGATCGAACGAAGACGAGGCCATGAGGCGCGGGGCGTTCTGGTTGAGGAAGACCAGCACCACATCCGCCGCCTGCCCGCCGATCTGGAGCCCGAAGGTGCCGCCTTTGAGGCCCATGAATGTCGGGAGGCTCCAGCCGGCCGCGGTTCGGCAACTCGCCAGTCCAAAGCCGACCTTTCCGCCAATACCGAGACCGACCTGCACCACCTTGGGCACCGCGGCCACGCAGGTCGCCTTGTTCAGCAGCGACTGGGGCGGGGCATGGTCGGCCTCCTTCACCAATTCCGCAACGACCTCACCGGCGCGCTTGGCGCGCTCCCGCAGCTTCTCGTTGGGCTGGGACTGCGCGGGTGCAGTGGCGGGCAGCATCGCAAGGAGGGTGGGAAAAACGCAGAGCACGATGGGTCGCGCGAAACGGAGCGCCATAGAGTTCACCTCCGGACAGACGTCGAACTTCAGGAATCATAGCTTCGCAGCCGGGCGAGTCCGCGTGACCTGCCGATCCCTCGGCATGTATTATATTCCGCCCGCATCCCAAACAATCCATCGGCTCCCGTTTCGCCCAACTCCGCCGCTCCCGCGGACCATCAGCCGGAGGCCCCCCCAATGCCATCGCGCCGTCCCCACGCCGTCTCGCTCTGCCTGCTGGCGCTGCTCGTCGCTGCCATCGCCATCACCAGCGCCACGCCCGGCGCCGCGCAGATCCGCCCGCGGATCCCGAAAGTGAACCCGCTGGCCAAAGACAAAGCCGCAACCGCGCCGACGTACAACGACCGGGTTCTCGAGATCACCGACGCGCGGGTCGACCAGGTCCTCAAGGGCTACGCCACCGAGTCCGCGTCGCTCGCCGCGTCCGACAAGGTCTCCGCCGAAGCCCGCCGCCGCTACGAGGAGGAGAACACGGCCCACGGGGCTCGGCTCAAGGAATACAACGAGAAAGACCAGGCCTGGCAGGCGTGCCACACTCGCGAGGTCGATCCGGTCGCGGCCAAGGAGCAGGCCAAGATGCAGAAGACCCAGAAGGACATCACCGGCGGCGATCAGGCGGCGTTCGACAAGAAGATGGCCGACGTGAAGGAACGTATTCAGGCGGCCAAGGCCAAGGGCGACATGGCGGAGGTCATGCGCCTGGCCGACTCGCTCCAGACGGCCATCGGCGCGCCCAGCGCCCAAGCCGCCAACAAGAGCGCTGCCGCGATGCAGCAGGCCGCGAGCAAGTGCGGCCCCGAGCCCGTCAAGCCCGAGCCGCCAGTCCCGCCGCAGCAGCCGCAGGCCAATCTCGACGCCGAAGGCGCCAAGGCCGCCGGCTTCACTGCGGATCAGTACGCGCTGCTCAAGGAGCGGATCGCGTCCGCCGTGACATCGGACGGCAAAGTGCAGGCGTCGTCGTCGCAGGCGGGATACTCGTCGGCCGAGCTGGATGTGCTCAAGCGGCGCGGCGCGGAGTTGGCCAAGGCCAAGCAATCGTTGGAGCAGCATGGGCAGTGACGCCTACGGGGTGATGGCCTGATGCGAATGGTGCTGGCGCTCGGTCTTGCGGCGGCGGCCGCGGCGTCACTTCCGCCCCGCCGCTCGACTCCGCCGGGGGATGCGCCGGTGCTGGCCGTGCGCGTCCCGTCCGGCTGGCGCGAGTGGTGGCGTTGGGATCAGGCACCGAGCCGCTGGTCCGCTCCGCTCCCGGCCCTCCAGCAGGCATTGCGCTGGCGGCCGGTGGGCGACGGCATCGCGTGGGGAAATCTGACGCTGTCGGGAAGCGGCGAGGCGTGGCGGATTCGCGTCATTGTCGTTCGGATCGATCCGACACGCGTGCGACTCGCGACCGCGATGCTCCAAGCCGCTGACGGACGCAGCGTGCCATGGACCGTCGACTCCGCTCCGGCTGCCGCACTCGTCGCGCTCAATACCGGCCAGTTCACTTCCCAGGGGCCGTGGGGCTGGCTGGTGCGGGCCGGCGCCGAGCGACGCGCCCCGGGTACGGGGCCACTCGCGCCGGCATTGGTCATCGATACGGCCGGTGGCGTTCGCATCGTCCCGCCCGACAGCATCGCGGCGCTCCGCGGTGACCGCGCGATCGCCGAGGCGTTTCAATCCTATCCGGCGTTGCTCGAGAACGATGGTGACGTCCCACGCGCCTTGCGCCAACCCGGTCGAGGGGTCGACCTCACACACCGCGACGGGCGGCTTGCGCTCGGGCTCTCGCGTGACGGGCACCTCCTGATCGCATTGACCCGATTCGAGGGGTTGGGTGGCGCGCTCTCCAATTTGCCGTTCGGTCTCACGACCCCCGAGATGGCCGCGCTGATGGGCGCGCTCGGCTGCCGCCGCGCTATGTTGCTGGACGGGGGGATCTCGAGTCAGCTCCGGCTGGGCGCTGAGTCGGGAGCAGTGGAGATTTGGCGAGGGATCCGTCGGGTACCACTGGGCCTGGTCGTCTCGGCCCGATCGTTGCCGCAGCCTTAACGCTGCCGGATCGAGCCCGTCAACTGCCCTGCGACTGTCGTCGTTGCTCGTGTCATTCACCGGAGCGCGCTTGATGCTTGCTGCCAGACCTGGTCTCCTCACCGTTGCCGCTGTCACGCTCGCCCTCGTGAGCACGGTCAACTGCTCGACTCCTAGAACGCCTGAAGAGCCCTCACCACAGCAAGATGACGCCGCGCCGCCTCCTCCCGATCGGGTGGGCCGGCTCAGCTACATCGTGGGAGCTGTGTCATTCCAGCCGGCGGGAGCCGACGAATGGGCTGTGGCGGAGCCGAATCGCCCGGTCACCACCGGTGATCGCCTCTGGGTGGACACCACCGGCCGAGCCGAAGTGGACGTCGGGTCGGCGACACTGCGCCTTTCGACGCTGTCAGAGCTCGACGTGCTACGGCTGGACGACCATTGGCTTCAGGTTCGCCTCCCGCAAGGCACCCTCAACGAGCGGCTGAGAACGATTGCCGGCGATCGGGACTACGAGATCGACACCCCGAATTCGGCGGTCTCGCTGTCCCGGGCCGGCAAGTATCGCGTCGACGTTTCGCCGGACGGTGGAACGACGACCGTCACGGTTTGGGCTGGACGGGCGGAGGTTGCGGCTGCGGGCTCGTCATTCCCGGTCGAGACCAATCAGGTCGCCACCATTCGAGGCGACACGGCA
>JBGPVE010000103.1:0-9479 GCA_041491545.1 Gemmatimonadota bacterium
AGAGATGCTCGGAGAGGAGCCGGGTCTGCTCGCGATAGCGGGCGAAGAGATCGCCGGCCAATTGGAGCACGTCCTCATCGCTGGTGTCCGTGGGGACCTGGACGCCCATCGCCGCGAGCTTGAGGAGGATCGAGCGGATGGCGGTGCGCCGCTCCGGCAGCCAGGGCGCGCCATCGGACCTGAGTCCCACTGCCCGCTCGAGCTCCATGCCGCGCCTCCACCCACGAGTTGATGCGACGTCCTGTAGCAACGTCTCCTCCGGGGCACCCATTCGTCAACTACCGCGGCGTCGGGACTCCTCGGGCGCCGAGCCCGGCAGCAGCAGCCGATCGCCGCCCGGCACGTCAGGCGCCCGCCCGCATCACTTGGGCGGCCCAAGAAAACGGTCCAGCCAGTCGAGCGTCTCTTTCACGAGACCGGTTCGCGGCACGAAGTGGCCCCCCTCGAACACGACTTGCCGCTTCTGATCCGGAGGCGTGCCCAGCAGGCGGAACATCGGCCGCTGGGAGGTTTCGACCGGGAAGTAGTGGTCGTATTGGCCGTTCAGCATCAGCACCGGAATCTTGATGCGAGGCAGGAAATTGATGGGCTCGACTTCCGGCTGGCCCCGCTGGAATTCCAGCCCGGCCACGAGTAATACCACGGCCTTGAACCGCGGCTCGACGGCCGGCATGAGGCCACCCAGGTACCCGCCCCAGCTCACGCCATAGTACGCCACTCTCGCGGTGTCGATATCCGGTCGGGTGGTCAGGTAGTCGATCGACCGCCGCATGTCCTTGGCCCAGGCGATGACGTGATCCTTGTAGAAGTTGCTCTCGTCGGGGTAGTCGCTGTGGAGGCTATCCCCCCGCTCATACGTGCCCTTGTAGATCGGATGGACCACGACTCGTCCGCTCCGCACGATGAAATCGAAGGCGAACGTCGTGATGTCGGTGCTCGACGAGCGATCGTGGATGGCGTTCGAGCCGGGGAAGAACACGATCGCCTGATACGGTGGCTTGCCATGCTTGGGCAGATAGAGATACGCGCTCATCCGCTCGTGGCCGTACGCCGCGTCGAACGAAACCTTCTCCCTCACCCAGTCCTCGGTCTCCTGATCCTTGGCGTCCACCGTGGCATTCAGCTTGGTGCGGTCGTAGTCGTACATCCTGCGGTAGGCCGCGAACACCGCGTCCGGCACCGGTCGTTCCTTGTTGAAGTCCCGAAAGTCGCGCACCATCGGTCGGGACGCGCGCGCCACGCTCTCATCGGAGGAGTACTTGGCCAGGCGGACGCCGTTGGTGGGCGAGCGGTCGAAGGGTGACTGGGCCCAAGCATCGTTGAATGCGTAGGTGGGATCGTTCCAGCCGCCGCCAAGGAGATACCGGTCGTTGCCCGACTGATTGAAGCACCACTCCCGGGCGTTCCCGGCCATATCGTACGTCCCGAACGGGCCGAGGCCCTGGTACTGTCCCACCGGCGCCAGGCCGCGCCCGGCGAAGTTGCTCAAGGGTACGATGCTCGAGCTGCCCCAGGTGTAGGCCGCGCGGCTCCAGTGGTAGATCGTCGGGAGCTGCTTGCCGACAAACGCGGCATAGGCGGCGGCCTCGTACCAGCTGATGCCTGCCACCGGATAGTCGCCCTGCCCGCTGGGATAGTCCCCGGCTTCCCACGTCGCCGGTCCCGCTCGGCCGGTCTTGTCCTTGAACCCCGCCACCGCGTCTTCCCACGAGAGCTGGCGCCCGTCCCGCGTGAACGGGTAGGTCCAGAACTCGCGGCGCCGGTAGCCGCCCGCATCCACGAACTGCTTGAACGCCTTGTTGCTGACCTCGTAGCGGTCGATGCGATAATCGGCGAGCTTGACCGGCTCGAGATGCTCGAGCCCCGGAAGGTTCACCTCGACCTCGGCGCCCGGCACGCGCACCATCCCATCGTCGGCGGTAGCGTCGCTGTCCAGGACGAATGGCACCCGCTCGGAAATGCGGGGGTCGAGTGCGGCATCGACCGGATGGCGTCCCTCCTTCTCGAGCCGGATCCGGGACAGACGGAAAGGGAGATGGGCACCCACCAAGGGAGTCACGCCGAGCAGCGTCCATAGCGCGGTCGGCCTGGAGTACTGCTTGCGATACACCCGCGCGCCCGGCGGACTCGAGCGAATCGTGAAGGTGTCCGTGAACCTCGGCCACAGCGAGGCGAGGGTGGAGTCGTGCGGCAGGATGAGGCTCGCCCGGGACGCCACGCTGTAGACCGAGTCCCACCGGCCGCTGTCGGACAGCAGCCGGATCAGCGGGATCGCCTCGCGGGTGGCCCAGCGCGCGTCGGCCGCGTGGCGGCTGTGGCCGCGATACCAGACCGACCCGAGCACGGCGGCGCCGGCCACGACCGCGGCGGCGCCGGCCGCCGGGAGCCAGCGTCTCGCGCGGCGGGCGGAAGCGGCGGGCATTGCGCCGGACGGGTGACCGAGCGCCGCCGCGAATGCACCGGCCGTCGCGAAGCGGTCGACCGGCTCTCGACTCAACGCCTTGGCGACCGCCGCCTCGACCGAGGCCGGGACCGTATTGCGCAGCAGCGCCACCGACGGCGCGGGGCCGGTGAACCGCTTGGCGATCACGGACTGGGGCGTGGTGCCGGTAAACGGCGCTTGGCCGGCCAGCATCTCGTACAGGACGCAGCCGAGGGCGTAGATGTCGGAGCGGCCGTCGAGATCGGACGCGCCCGCCGCCTGCTCGGGGCTCATGTAGGCGGGCGTGCCCACGCTCATCCCGGTCGCGGTGAGCTGCTCACCGGTATCACTGGCGACGCCGACCGCTCGCGCGATCCCGAAGTCAGCGACGAGCGTATTGCCGTCGCTGGTGAGCATGATGTTCTCCGGCTTCACGTCGCGGTGGACGACGCCGTGCTCGTGGGCGTAGCTCAGCGCCTCCGCCGCCTCCCGCGCGACTCGAAGCGCGTCATCGAGGGGGAGCTGCGGCTCACGCCGGAGGCGGTCGCGGAGTGACTCACCCTCCACGAACGGCATGGTGAACCACAACTGGCCCGCGGCCTCTCCCGAGTCGTACACGGAGAGGATGTGCGGGTGTTGCAGCCGGGCGGCAAAGCGGATCTCGCGCTGGAAGCGCTCGGGGCCGAGCGTGGCGGCGAGCTCCGGCAGCAGGACCTTGAGCGCGACCAGGCGGTCATGCTTGAGATCCCGCGCGAGGTAGACGGTGGCCATGCCACCCCGCCCGAGCTCGCGCTCGAGGGTGTAGCGACCTTCGAGACCCGCTGCCAGCGATGGGGGTGGGACGGCCAAGGAGCTCCACGGGGGTTGGGGCGCCCTCGAATCTGCATCATCCGGGGCGGGGGTGCCAGCAGGAGAGGATCGGCGAAATGCCGGGCCTCGTTGACGGATCATATCCGCTTATGCAGATTGCATCCGGCTATGCAGATCTGAAAGCGCCGACGAATGGCTCAACGACCGGTCCATGCACCAGTGCTCGCCGACCTCGACGCCCTCTTCAAGGGGTTCGCCGATCCGACTCGGATCCGGATCTTGAATCTTCTTGCGGCGGGGGAGCTCTGCGTCTGCGACATCGTCACGATTCTGGACCTCCCGCAGTCGACGGTCTCGCGGCACCTCGGCTACCTCTTGCGCTCCGAGCTGGTCGAGGTGTCGCGCGAGTGGAAGTTTGCGCACTACCGGCTCGCCAATCCCGCGAATCCGGTCCACAAGAACCTGCTCAACTGCGTGCGAACGTGTTTCCGCGGCATTGGGACTCTCGACGCCGAACGCGCCCGGGCTCAGGCACGTGTCCGAGAGCGCGAGTCCGATCCCTGCTGACGTCTTCCGCTTGAGGGCTTTACCCATGACCTCGTCACGGCTCCCGACCGATCGACTGCTTCGCGTCCTGTTCCTGTGCACGGGCAACAGCGCGCGGAGCCAGATGGCCGAGGCGGTGCTCAATCGGAAGGGGCGCGGTCGCCTGATCGCCGAGAGTGCCGGCTCTCGACCGGCGGAGCGCGTCAACCCGTATGCGATTGCGGCGCTACACGAATACGGGTACGAGTGGGACGGCCACCCGCCCCGCGGACTCGACGCGGTGGCCGGTCAAGCGTGGGATTTCGTCATCACGGTCTGTGACCGGGCCAAGGAATCGTGCCCCTTGTTTCCGGGTCAACCGATCATGGCGCATTGGGGAATGGCAGACCCGGCCGATGTCATAGGCACAGAGGACCAAAGGCGCCGCGCCTTCGACGACGCGTTCCGTCTGGTCAGTCGACGGATCGATCTCCTGCTCGCGCTCCCGATCGACAAGCTCGAGGGTCTCGCCCTCCGAAAGCGGGTGCGTGCCATTGGCGACGTGACGGTCGACACGCCCGTGCCGGCGACCGCGCAAGACGCCACGAGCTGAGCGAATCGCTTGAAGGAATGCTCGCCGCCGGCCATGACGCTGCGGCGTGCCGTCGCCGAAGGAATCGGCACCTTCTTTGTACGAGCATCTCAGTTCCGTCCTTGACCCGCCCAGGGAGAGTCACCTCTTATTCAGAGCGGGAACCAATCCGGTTCTCGAGCGCGCAGTACAATGCGTCGTAAAGGAAGGCAGAGCGTTCGACTATGGCATGGTCGTCATCTGAGACAAGCGGAAAAGCACGAGATATCAGGCGGAGGCCGATCGCCTCCGGCGGCCCATTTTCCGACGGAATGTCAGCCTCGCGTACGAGGGTAGCCATTTCCTTCAGTACGACGTTTCCTGGGGCGTATGCATCTGCGAGTACCTCAAAGGGTGTCCTACCATCCGCCGCCCGGGCTGGGTATTCCGTATTCGGCGCATGAAACCCGACACCCCCCAGTTGCCGCGCTGTCTCGGCTACGTCAGCAGCCTTGACGAACAGGAATGTCGCATCCCGATCGATAAACCGGCGAACCAGCCAGGCGGTCGCCGCCCGATTGACCCTTAACTTGTGGCTGGTGACCCAGAGCACGTTGGATGCACCTCAGAGCCTCCCGTTTAGGGAAGTGTAAATCGTGCGGTTGTGTCGAAAGGCGCGAGTGTGCCATCGCCGGGGAACGTGAGGTCTATTACGTACACCCCTGGACTCTGAAGACCGGCCGTTGGCGTAACGCGTCCTTGGTCATCGGCTCGGAGGGACGGGCGCCCCGCAAATGTACGGACGTTCGTGGAGCCTGCCGCACCCGCGGCGAATTGAGTTACCTGCATGATGAAGGCGTCGACACGCGCGTAGGGTACCGGTGCTCCTGTTGCATCGCGGACGGTGACAACAAGCGATGGTGGGGCAGCGGAGCTCTCGATGCCTAGCCAAGCTGCCGGCTGAGCAAACTGTGGATTGTTGACGCCGAGAATGCCACGCCCCTCCGTGCCGACGTAAATCGTTGAAGGGTCCACTCCGAGGCTGCTCACATATCCAAAGGGACGAGGTAAGCACGGCGTAATGGCCCGCCATGAGAACTCGCGCGTTTGCGTAATCGCGTTCAGCCATGACCAGGGGCCCGGCGGCACAATCGACGGCAGCGATGCGTAGAATACGCCAGTGAATGGCGAAGCGACGGCAACACGGTTCGGGTCTGCCCGGTCGAATGCCATATGGCACGGATTGCACATGGTAGGGCCATGGAAGATGCTCCCAACCTCCGCAAATCGCGGTTCGGGGCTCACGGGGCCGAGCGGATAGAGCCCCGAGGCGGTCACGAGTGCAGTGAGCACATCATCCGGGGTGAACGAACGGCCACCATCAATCGAACGCATGATCACCCCGTTCGGGTGCACGGGGTCGGCGGGGTCCTTCACCACGGCCCAGACGCGCAGCGGGTCATACGGGTTTACAAATACCGGGCCGTATGTGCCGCCGAAGAGCACGTTCTTGAGCGTCGGCGCGCCCCAGGTGCCGTCGGCTGCCCGGACATACAGAGAGCCGCCCCGCGAGCTGCCACCTGGGGGAGGTGGCGTCGAGGCGAAAAGGAGGTATTGCGGGTTTGCTCGTCCACCCGTGCTCCAAAACCGCGTCAACGCGGCCTGGCTGGCGGGCAGGCCATCGGCCTCGATCCGCCAATTCTGGAAACCTGCTGCGGGCTCGCTTTGTCCAAGCGCAAACTGCCGATTTCGGAGAAGCACGAGTCGCGAGCCGGAAGACGTACCACCTGGCGGATCCGGGAGCGGCGTGCCTGCTGCGTCGATCAGAGGCAGCTGCGCGAGCATAACTGCATCGAGTGAACCTGTCCCCGGCGGGACGACCTCGCCGGCCAGCGTCTGGATGAACGCGAAACCGGTGGGCCTGTCGAACGGAGCGCCATTCGCGTTAACCGTGAGCGCCTGCACGGGTGCGCCACTCGGGAGCGGGTTGCCGAAGCCAGTGAGAACACTGAGCGCATTGAGATCACGAACCAGCAATGCGATGGGCACGCCAGCGTCGCCCGCCGCCCAATCGCAGTCCCCCAGAGTGTTCTCATGCTCCCACGAGCCGTCGGGCTTTCGCCACCAACCATCGTTGTCCTGCGTCGCGTATGCAATCAGGCTCGGGTTCGCAGGAACGACCGCAAGAGCGTGAATATTATGGGTGTGCAGGCCGGCGTTTGATGGTACCCACGTGACACTGTGAATGAAGCCGAGGGGAAAGGCCGGCGGGGCTCCGCCTGCCTGTCCTGGAGCGGCTGCCGCAAATACTCCCCCATCCGTTGCCGCCCACATGCCGACGCGTGCGCTTGTTGGGCAGTAGTCGAGCGCAAGATGAAAGTCCCAGATGTCGGCGTGCAGATGCCAGATCGGATTTGGATTCCCGGCGAAGTCTGTCGTAACCAGCGGCCCCCACTGAATCGTTCCGTTTGGATTCGTGCCGACCGCCTGCTGCAAGCCCTGCCCGCTGCAATAGATCAGCTGTCGCGTTTGACCCAGTGTGGAAGCGTAACCGGGGCAATTGTTCAGCAAGTATGACTTTACGAATCGCCGCCCGCCAAGCCCGCGCCCGTCGTTGTCGTTCGTAAACTCGGCGCGCCATGGCGGCTGCGCGCCGGGCCGATAGATCAGAAGTGGGCACCGCGTTGTCGCCGGCGCCGCGCCGGGGGGGTACGGTCCGAAGACGAGATAGGCAACGTCGTCGAAGGCTCCGACCGACGTGAAGTCGTTCCCATTGCCCTTGCCGGCTGTGTTGTCCACGATGACGGGTGAAGTGGGAAATCCTGGAAGATCGATCGTGGACGGCACCGGCACGGCCGTCCACGTCCGGCCATCGTCACTCGAGATCAGAAGCGTTGCCTTCGACGGGTTCACGGTTCGGTCCATCCCGAGCGCCCAGGCCTTGGTCTCGCTCATGGCGAGCGCCGTCACCTCGCCATGACCCTTGGCCGTTGCGGGCCAGTCGAATGGCAAGCCGTTTATGCCGCCACCTACTGGTTGGCGCGCCACTCCGTTGGCCGTACCAACCAGTAGCGTGTTCAGGCCCCGGGTAAACGCGACCGCGTGGATGCGCTGAGCGCCAGCCTCCAGATCAGGATCAAGCGCGTAGCGCCAGGTGGTTCCGCCGTCTCGCGAGTCCCACAATCCCGAATGGTCTAGATCCGGGTTGACCGCCTCGGCACTTCGCTCACCCACTACCACATGACTGGTGTTGCCTGGATCCACCGCGATGCAATGGGCTCGAAGCGGGGCGTCATGCCTGGTCGGCGCGGTCTCGGTAGACTCGCGCCATGGCCCGCCGGCTGCGGAACGCCATACGGCGCCACCTTTGCTGACGGCGAAGAGACGCCCGTGATCGCCGGCGATTGCCTGAATTACGCCGCCATACCCAGCGCCACCGTTCTGAGCTCGATTGGGTTCTTCGGGGGAGCAATCGAATGGCGTCGGAAGGACGGCCTGCTGCGCACCGCCATACACAAAAATCGATGCCGAGTCCTCGATAGCGGGCCCAAACTCCGCCAAGGTCTCGAATCCTCCGTGAGGATTGTAGACCGTTATGGTGCGGCCCGTAGGTGCCCGCGCGCTAACCGTCACACCATGCCAGCCGGGCGCGACGAATGACGTCGTACCCTCGAAGATCCGTGAACCGTGAGCAGGTACAGTGGTGCCGCCCGCCGTCTGGAAGTTTACGGGCCGCTGCTCATCAGTCATGCCGGTAAGCTTTACCGCGAGTGGTTGGCCGGTGAGGTTCGTGATACGTACGATCACTGCGGGCGCTGTGGTACTCTCAGCCGCGATCGTCGCCGGATTCGGATCGATTTTTGTGAGCGAGACCTCGATCTGAAAGAACACGAGCCATCGTGAGACATCGATTTGGCGGCCCGAAGCCTTTTCAACCAGTGACGCGAACACCGGCGACTTAAGTACGGAAGCAAACACGGCCGCGACAACAGCCTTTAGCGACGCCATGGAACACCTCCCAACACCAGGAGAGGCCTAGGGGAGAAACCGTTTGTACCGTTTGCGGTTATGGTGGGAACGCGCTGGGCCGGTCCGCGCCTCTCACATCCTCTGCAGCACGCCTTGGAATCGCGGGTCCGCCCGCAGCGAATCGAGATCGCTGTCGTTCTCGATCCAATCCCGCAGCCCGAATCCCAACCGTACCGCCTTGTCGAGGCAGGTCAGCGCCTCCTCGGTCTCGCCCTGGAGGGCAAAGAAGCACGCCGCGTTGTAGAGCATTCCCGAATCTTCGGGATCGATGGCGAGTGCCCGCCTGGCCCATTCGAGCCCCCGCTCCCGCTGGCCCACGTGGACCAGCTCGATGGCCCCCAGGTTCAAGGCCCGGGAGTCGTCCGGGTTCAGCTCCAGATGCCGTTCGATGAGCTGCAGGGCGCGGCGGTGCGTCGCGTCGGCATCAACCTGACGGCCCAGCCCGTGATACGCCAGAGCGAGGAAGGTGGAGGCCTGATAATCATCCGGCCGCAAGCGGGACGCCTCCTCCAATGACTGCACCGCCTGGGCGAACTTACCTTGCTGAAGCCAGGCCCGCCCGTAGAAGTAGTGCGCCTCGAATAGCTTGGGGTTCAGCTCGATCGCGGCACTAAACTCCTGTTCTGCCTCCGCATACCGCTTGGCGAAGGCGAGCGCCAATCCGCGCGACGTGTGGGCCTCGGCCAGCTCGGGGTCCAGCTCCAGGGCCTTCCGACTTGCGGCTTCCGCCTGCTCCAAGTGGGCGGCGCTGGCATCCCAGTAGGTGTAGATGAACGAGCAACAATCGGCGATGCCGGCGTGGGCCAACGCGTACTTCGGGTCGATCTCGATCGCCCGCTCGAACATTCGCCGGGCGTACTCGACCCCCTTCCTCCGCCATTGGTGGAAGAACTGGCGGCCGCGCAGGTAGTAATCGTATGCCTGCACATTGTCGGTGTGAGGCTTCTCAATGGCGCGCTTCTCATCCTCGCTCAGCACGACCCGCAAGGCTCGGACGATGCTGTCGGCGATCTCGTCCTGGATCGCGAACACGTCCTCCAGCTCCCGGTCGTAGCGTTCCGACCAGAGATGGTAGCCATCGGCCACGTTCACGAGCTGCGCGGTCACGCGCAGCCGGTTTCC
>JBGPVE010000104.1:0-9477 GCA_041491545.1 Gemmatimonadota bacterium
AGCTGGTCAAAAAGACCGTGTTGGGCGGGGGGGCCGGCCCCGTATTGTCGCTGCCGCACGCTGTAACGAGAAGCAAAAACGGAACGGCGAGCGCGCCGACCGCAGTCCTTCGCAGGTATGCCATGAAACCCCCTTTCCGTGGACGTACACCGAGGGGACGTCGGGTCGCCGCAGTTTCCCACATCCGGAACCCTCCCGCAAGCTCCCCTTCCGACCCGATCGGCTCCCCTGCCGCGCCGGCGGGGTTATTTTCCGCGCATGGACCCCAATGTATTCGAGACAGCCAACGCCGGCTTCGCGCAGGCGATGTACGAGGACTTTCTGCGTGACCCCAACGCGGTCGGCACCGAGTGGCGCCGGCTGTTCGAAAGCGGCGTAATCGGCGAGCCGCCCCAGTCCACTATTGGCGCCAAGACCGCGACCGGTAACGGCGCCAAGACCGAGCCCGCCAAACCGCCCGTTCCATCGACCACTGCCGGCCCGCCGGCCCCGCTTTTGGCTCCGCTGCCGTCGGGAGCGTCCCCGATCAAAGGCCCGGCCGCCAAGCTCGTCGCCAACATGAACGAGAGTCTCACCGTTCCGACGGCGACGACGTTCCGCACGCTGTCGGTGGCGGTGCTCGAGACCCAACGGAAGGAGCTGAACACCCGGCTCCAGGCGGCGGGCCGCAAGGACAAGCTCTCCTTTACCCATCTGATCGCGTACGCGCTGGTCCAGGCGACCAAGCGGCATTCGGTGATGGGACACACTCTCGTGATCCACGACGGCGTGCCTCATCGGGTACAGCCGGAGGGGATCGCGCTCGGACTCGCGGTTGACGTGCAGCGCAAGGACGGGAGCCGCGGGCTCGTCGTCCCGGTGATCAAGCGGGCGGAAACGCTGGACTTCGCCGGATTCCACGCGGCGTACGAGGGCCTGGTCGAGAAGGCGCGCACCAACCGGCTCATGCCGGACGATTTCGCGGGTGCCACCATGTCGCTCACCAACCCGGGTGGGCTCGGCACGGTGGCGTCGGTGCCCCGGCTCATGGCCGGCCAGGGCAGCATCATCGCGGTGGGGGCGATCGGCTATCCGGCGGAGTTCGCCGCCGTGCCCGAGGAGCGACTTCGCGACCTGGGCGTGAGCAAGGTCATGACGGTCACCAGCACCTACGACCACCGCGTCATCCAAGGGGCGGAGTCCGGAGCGTTCTTGGCGACGCTCGACCATCTCCTGCACGGTGAGGATGGGTTCTATCAGATGGTAGCCGAGAGCTTGCAGCTCTCGGCGATCAGCTACCAGCTCGCTCCGGCGGCGACGCAGCTGCCAAAGACCGTCGAAGCGGTCACGCCCGACATGCTGTACCACGTGGCCGCCGCCATGGCTCTGGTGAAGGCGTTCCGCACCCACGGCCATCTCGCCGCGCGGGTGGATCCGCTCGGCATCGAGCCGATCGGCGACCCGGCGCTCAATCCCGGCCCGCTCGGCCTCACGCCCGAAATCATGGCGGCGATTCCCTCCAAGGTGCTGCGGGTCAACGTGCCCGGCCGCACCCTGGCCGAGTCCCTGCCGCATCTCCAATCGACCTACTGCGGAACGATCGCCTATCAGGTCGAGCACATCGCGAGTCACGCAGAGCGCGTCTGGCTCCGTGAGAAGATCGAATCCGGCACCTTCACCGCCCCGCCGAGCGCCGAGGAGAAGAAGCGGCTGCTTTCTCGATTGACCAAGGTCGAGTCGCTCGAGCGTTTCCTGCACAAGGCCTACCTCGGACACAAACGCTTCTCGATCGAGGGCGTGGACATGCTGGTGCCCATGCTCGATCTCACGCTGGAGTTGGCGGCGAATGCCGGCTCCCGCGAGGTGGTGATCGGCATGGCGCACCGCGGCCGGCTCAACGTGCTGGCCCATACCATCGGCCGGCCGTACGAGACGATCTTCGCCGAATTCGAGGGCGGCCGCCATGTGGAAAGCGGCCAGCTCACTCCTGAGGGCGGCACCGGGGACGTCAAGTATCATCACGGCGCGGAAGGCGCGTTCCGGCTCCCGAACGGCAAGTCGATCGCGGTGACGCTTTCACCCAACCCGAGCCACCTCGAGTTCGTCTCGGCCGTGGTGGACGGGCGCGCGCGGGCAACCCAGACGCTGCGCCGGGGACGCGTGACCCACCACGATCCGGCCGTGGCGCTACCGGTTTTGATCCATGGCGATGCGGCCTTCGCCGGCCAGGGCGTGGTCGCCGAGACGCTCAACTTGAGCGCGCTCCAGGGCTACGGCACCGGCGGCACCATCCATATCATCACCAACAACCAAGTCGGCTTCACCACCGACATGGAAGATGCCCGCTCCACCCGCTACGCGAGCGATCTCGCGAAGGGCTTCGACGTGCCGATCGTCCACGTCAACTCGGACGATCCGGAGGCCTGTCTCGCGGCCATCCGGTTGGTCATGGCGTATCGGGAGCGGTTCAAGCGTGACGCGCTGATCGATCTGGTCGGCTACCGCCGCCACGGCCACAACGAGGGCGACGAGCCCACCTACACGCAGCCGCTCATGTACGAGCGGATCAAGGATCTGCCGCCGGTTCGCGCGCGTTATGCGGGGCAGCTCGCCAAGGAAGGGGTGTTGACCCCCGAGGAAGCCGAGCGGCAGGCGGCCGAGTACTACCAGCGGCTGGTCGACGCGCAGCAGCGATTCAAGGCGAGCCTGGGGAAAGGTCCCGCCGCCGAGCCGCCGAAGCCGAAGCAGCAGGTGGCAGGCCAGGAGGTGGTGACGGCAGTGCCGCCGGAGACGTTGACCGCGCTCAACGAACAGATGCTCACCTGGCCGGAGGGATTCACCGTCAATCCCAAGCTGCGCCGCCAGCTCGAGCGGCGGCGCACCGCCGTCGGGCCGGAAGGCGGGATCGACTGGGCGCACGCCGAGGCGCTGGCGCTCGCCTCGCTCCTCACGGAGGGCATTCCGGTTCGCCTGACGGGCCAGGATACCGAGCGGGGCACGTTCAGCCAGCGGCACCTGGTGCTGCACGACGTCAAGACCGGCGAGCGATACACGCCGATTCGGCGCCTCCCGGGCGCCCTGGCGCCGATCGAGGTCCACAACAGCCCGCTCTCGGAGTTGGCGACCGTGGGCTTCGAGTACGGCTATAGCGCCGCGGCGTCCGAGGCGTTGGTGCTCTGGGAGGCGCAGTTCGGCGATTTCATCAACGGCGCGCAGGTGATGATCGACCAGTTCCTCGCGGCTGGCCTCTCCAAGTGGGGGTTGACCACCCGGCTCACACTCCTGCTCCCGCACGGATACGAGGGCCAGGGCCCCGAGCATTCGAGCGCCAGGCTGGAGCGATTCCTCCAACTCGCCGCCGAGGGGAATATCCGCGTGGCCAATCCCACCACGCCGGCGCAGTACTTCCATCTGCTGCGGCGCCAAGCCCGCCGCACTCGGCAGCGGCCTCTCATCGTCATGACGCCGAAGAGCCTGCTTCGGTTGCCGGCGGCCACGTCGCGGCTCGACGACCTGGCGCACGGCAAGTGGCACCCGGCGCTGGATGATCACTGGGCCGCGGAGCGCGCCGACCAGATCACGCGGCTGGTGCTCTGCTCCGGCAAGATCTACTACGATCTGCTGGTGGAAGCGGAGAAGCTGCAAGGAAACCGCCCGGCGCTTCTGCGGATCGAGCAGCTCTACTCGTTCCCCTGGCCGGAGATGCGGAATCTGTTGGCGCGCTATCCCAAGGTCGAGAAGATCGTGTGGGTCCAGGAGGAGCCGAGGAACATGGGCGCGTGGATCTATCTCGAGCCCAAGCTGCGCGAGATCCTGCCCGCGCAGGCGGAGCTGGCGTACGTTGGCCGGCCCGAGCGGGCGAGCCCCGCCGAGGGTTATCCGGCGGCGCACGCGGCCGAGCAAAGCCGCATCGTGTCTGAGGCGTTACGCCAGGGGTAGAAGCTTGACCGCGTCGCCGCCCGGCGCCGTTTTTCTCGATCCCTCAGGCAAGCGCTGGCGACGAGTTCGTCAGGTCGCGCTGGTGGCCGGGGTCGTCACCACGTTGTTCGCGATCGTCGTGGTCGTCGGCATTCTGATTCCGCCGCTCCTCCCCGAATGGCGCAGCGACGTTCGCACCCTCACCTCGAGCCAGGGCGGCGGCGTGGTGGCGACCACCCGCGAGGCCCGCGAGCGGGTGGCCGCGCGCCGCCGACTGTTTCTCGCCTTGGGGCGCCGCCGCGAGGCCCTGGGCCTTCACCCCGCGCAGCTCCCGGTCAGCTCCGCCCGCACCAAAGGTCGTCTCAAGTCGCAGCTCGCGACGGGCACACCGATCACGGCCGGTTTCTACGTCAACTGGGACGACAATTCCTTCTCGTCCTTCAACAGCCACGTGCAGGACCTGGATTGGATCGTCTGCGAGTGGGCGTTCGTGGCCGCGGGGGGCGACTCGCTCCGCTTCATGGTCGACCGCCGAGTGCTCTACACCGCGCAGCAACAACCGGAGGGAAAGCGGCCGCTCGTCTTCGCCATGGTGAGCAACTACGACTCGGCCCGCGCGACCTTCGATCCCAAGCCGCTGCGCCGTCTGCTCGCCACCCGCGCGACCCGGGACCACGCCGTACAACAGTTGACCGCATTCGTCGCCCGCTACGGTCTGGCGGGCGTCAACGTGGATTTCGAGGACGTTCCCGCGCGACTCCACCCGCAGCTCCTCGAGTTCGTGCGCGCCCTCGACATCTCGTTGGATGGCATCGGACGGCTCACGACCCAAAGCTTGCCGGCGGAGCTGGATCCCACGTGGCTCGCACGCTACGCGAAGGTGAACGACCGGATCTTCCTGATGGTGTACGATGAGCACTACGGAAAGGGTGATCCGGGACCGGTGGCGAGCCAAGCCTGGTACGAAGAGACGGTGCGCCGGGCCTTACGCTACGTCTCGCCCGATCGGGTCATCCTCGCGGTGGGCGCCTACGGATACGACTGGAATGACGCGGGCGCCGAGGCCTCGGGCAGCGAGATGACGTTTCAGGACGTCATGACGGCGGCGCGAGATCATGGGGCCACCGTGCGCTTCGATTCGGTGTCGCTCAATCCCTATTTGGAGTGGACCGACCCGGATTCGACCGACCACGTCGTTTGGTATCTCGACGCCGTGACCGCCTACAATCAGGCTCGCGCCGGGCGAGCGCTCGGTGTCGCAGGACAAGCGGTCTGGCGCCTCGGCTCCGAGGATCCGGCGCTCTGGCATGTGCTCGGCCGTCGAGCCGGGACCGCGAATCCGACGACGGCACTCAAGGCGATCCCGCCCGGCTACGACGTCGAGTTCCAACGCACCGGCGAGCTATTGCAGCTCACGGCCCGCCCGACGGAGGGCGAGCGTCAGGTCCAGGTGGACGCCCGCACCGGCCTCGTGACCGGGCAGCGGCTGGTCACGCTGCCCTCGCCGTACGTCGTTCGCCGCTATGGCGCCCAGCGGCACCAAGTCGCGCTCACCTTCGATGACGGCCCCGACGGCACCTGGACCCCGATGATCCTGGACACGCTCATGTCGCGGGGCGCGCCGGCCACCTTCTTCGTCATCGGCGCCAACGTCGAGCGCCACATTCCGCTCATGCGGCGCATTGTGCGCGAGGGGCACGAGTTCGGCAATCACACTTTTACCCATCCCAACCTCGCGCTCACTCCGACCTTCGTGACCCGGCTGGAGCTCGACGCGACCGAGCGCCTGCTGGAGGCCGTGGTGAATCGGCGCTCCGTGTTCTTTCGCCCGCCCTACTTCGGGGACGCCGAGCCGACCACCGCGGACGAGCTCGTGCCGGTGGGCATCGCCACCGATCTCGGCTACGTGACCGCCGGCCTTCACGTCGATTCGCAGGATTGGATTCAGCCCGGCGTGCAGACCATCATCGACACGGTGCTCGCGCAGCGAAGCCGGGGTAACGTGGTCCTGTTGCACGACGGCGGCGGGAATCGGTCGCAGACCGTCGCGGCCATCGGTCCCCTAATCGATTCGCTGCGCGCTCGGGGCGACACGCTGGTGCCGCTGAGCGAGCTGGCCGGCATCACCCCCCAGGCGGCGATGCCCGGGCTTCCCGCCACGGGTGCCGCGACGCGGGTGGCCGAGCTGGCGCTGTTCGGGCTGTTTGGCGGCACCGAGTGGGCACTCTATTGGATCTTTCTCTTTGCCGTGGTGCTCGGAGTCTTTCGCCTGGTGTGGATCCTGGCGCTTGCGATGGTGCAGCGCTTCCGGCGCCGCCCGGTGGCCGAGTCGTTCACCCCGCCCGTGAGCGTCGTGGTGCCGGCGTACAATGAGGAACGCGTCATCGCCGCGACGATCCGGAGTCTCTTGGGTCAGGAGTACGGCGGCAAATTCGAGATCATCGTGGTGGACGACGGCTCGCCCGATGCCACCTTCGAGGTAGCCCGCACCCAGTTCGGCACCGAGCCGAGAGTGCGGATCTATCGCAAGCCGAACGGCGGCAAGGCCAGCGCGCTCAACTACGGCATCGCGCAGGCCCGTGGCGAGATCGTCGTCTGCCTCGACGCCGACACGCTCTTCGCTCCGAACACATTGCGCGAGCTAGTGCAGCCACTCAGAGATCCGAAGATCGGCGCGGTGGCGGGCAACGCCAAGGTCGGCAACCGGATCAATCTGGTGACCCGATGGCAGGCGGTCGAATACGTCACCAGCCAGAATCTCGACCGGCGGGCGTTCTCGCTGCTCAACTGCATCACGGTGGTTCCCGGCGCGGTCGGTGCCTGGCGCCGGGCGCTGGTGCAGGCAAGCGGAGGGTTCAAGGACGACACCCTCGCGGAAGACCAGGACCTCACGTTGATGATCCGCCGGGCGGGACACGCGATCGCCTATGCGGACCACGCCATCGGATACACCGAAGCCCCGGACACGCTGCGCTCGCTCGCGCGGCAGCGCTTCCGCTGGTCCTTTGGCACGCTGCAGTGCGCCTGGAAGCACCGTGACGTGCTCTTCCGCCCGCGCTACGGGTCGCTCGGCTTCATCGCGATGCCCAGTGTCTGGCTCTTCCAGCTCGTCCTCACGGCCATTTCGCCGATCGCCGATTTGATGTTTCTCTGGAGCCTGATCTCGGTCTGGCTTGTGAAGGCGGAGCACGGCGCCACCTATGCGCTCACCAACTTGGAGCACGTGCTCACCTATTACGCGGTCTTCCTCTTGGTGGACTGGTTGGCCGCGATGGCGGCATTCCTGCTCGAGCCGGGCGAGGATCGCTCACTCACGTGGCTCATCGTGCTGCAGCGGTTCGCCTATCGTCAGGTGATGTACTGGGTGGTGGTGCGGGCGTTCTTGGTTGCGGTGCGGGGCCATCTGGTCGGGTGGGGGAAGCTGGAGCGGAAGGCGACCGTACAGGTGCCGGCTTAGGAGGGCTGCAGAGGGGGTGGGGTCTGTCGGATGACCCCATCCGCTCTGCAGCACGATTCCAGCTTTAGGCGCCTTTCGCGAGCATGGGGCGCTCGGAGGCCTGGCGAGCCAATTCACGGAGTGGCCCCGATAGATGCTCGCCGTAGTGCAGGAGAAAGACACCGCGTGAGCGCCGCATCATAAGGAACGCGAGCAGCGGGGTGTCGGCCTTGGCCGCGTTGCAGCCGGCGCAGGCGAGGACCAGATTGTCCGGGCGATCATAGGCGGTCTGGCCGCGACGCGGCCTGACATGATCGAGAGTGATCGCCTCGGCGACGGTGGTGATCCCACAATACGCGCATACCGAGCCATGCTCGGACAGGAGCCAGTCACGGTGTGACTGCATGGAGCGGCCGGGAGAGCGGCGGAATCGTGGGGGTGAAACTGCGAGGCTTCGTTTACGGGGTCGGTGTGCCACAAAACCAAAAGGCTGAGGTTGATCGGAGGTCCGCGCACGGACCAGTTAACTTACAACTTCTAATATAGCAAGTTTGACGCCAAAATGGCATACCCTTGGCATTTGTCGCTCCGCCCTCTCTTGTCCACGGCCGTTTTCCCGGTGGTGCTGGCTGTCTCGGGCCTAGGCGCCGGCCCAGCGGCTTGCGTTCCGCAGGCCAATATCTCGGAACGCCTGGCTCGCCAAGCCGTTGAGCGGGTGATGGAGGGTTACGTCGCAGCCTATCACCAAAACAATGCATCAGCCATGGCCCAACTGTACGCCCCGGACGGATTCCTGCTCCCACCCGGCCGCGAGATGATTCGCGGCCGGGACGCCATCCGGGAGTTCTGGGACCAGGGCATGGAGGCCGGGATCGAGATGGAAAACGTGACCGTGGGGGCGGGTGGCGGAACCGGCTACGTGGTGGGGCGCTATCACATTCCGGCCGACGATGATGGCGAGGCCGAATCCGGCAAGTACGTCATTACGTTGCGGCGGCAGTCGGATGGTGTGTGGCGGGTCGCGGCGGACATCTGGAACGAGGACGGCGACGGGTCCGAGGAGACCTCGGACAGCACCGGCCAGTCGGTCGCTCGAGCCTCCTGGCCATCATCCGGAGGTCAGCGGTAAGACGTGGAACACGCAAAGCCCGAGGCGCTCCCGGCCCAGGGGTGTCTCAGCGTGCGCGCGCCCCATGAAATGTCGCTTGCTCACCATCGCCAGGCATCGGTAGAACGGCGGATCAGCTGCGAACGGCGGGTCTCGCAAGATCGGGCGCCCCGAAGGCGTGGAGCCCGATGCGATAGCCGTACGCCTTGAGCAGTGCCGCGTGTGCCTCCGCGCCCGCACCGCCAATGATCGGCACGGTGCCCGGAGTCAGCCGGCTCGGCAACTGCGCCAGCGCCGGCAGATTGGCCTCCAGGATGGCCGGCGCGCTGGTGCTGAGCGCCACGGCCTGCGGTCGCAGCGTCCAGGCGGCCTGGATCACGTCGGCGATGGGGAGATCGGGACCGAGATACTGAATGCGCCAGCCCTGCTCCTGCACCGCGGTGAGCGCGCTGAGCACTCCCCACTCGTGGCGCTCGCCAGGCAAGCAGGCGCACACCGCGAGCGGCCCCGGGCCGCGGCCCACCCTGAGCCCGCCCTTGAGCGCGTGCACCACGACCTCGCTGGCCAGATGTTCGGCGGCGATCGGGATCTTGCCGAGAGCCCAGAGATCGCCAACTGATTGGGCCAAAGGAATGACGACATCCTGGGCAAAGGCCCGAAGCCCGCGCAGGGCAAGCTGTTGCGCAACGAGGGACTCGAGTCGGTCGCGGTCGAACGCCTTCACCGCATCGAGCAGGGCGCCCTGGGGTGAGCCATCCAGATCGCGGCCCTCCGCTCGGGCGAGGACCGCGTCACGCGGCAGCGCCGCCAACTCGCCGATACGCTCACCCGCCTCGGTGAGTCGGGCAAAGGCACGGAGCAGCGCCACCTGATCCCCAGTATAGGCACGATACCGGTTCGCCAGCCGGCGCGGCCGCACCACTTCGTAGCGCCGCTCCCAGGCTCGCAGCCGGGCCGGCGTGAGGCCGGTGAGCTTGGCCACTTCGTGGATCTCGTAGGCGCGGTCGAGTGATTGCACGGGGGGCCAAGTTAAGAC
>JBGPVE010000105.1:0-9386 GCA_041491545.1 Gemmatimonadota bacterium
GAGCTCCTGGCCAATCCATTCCTCGAGCTGCTGGAGCCGGAGGAGGAAAACGTCGAGCAGGAGGAAAAGACCGCCGAGCAGGAAAAGGATCAGAAGGAAAAGGAAGAGGAAGTGGACTGGGAGGAGATCCTGCTGAACGGCTTCGACGTGGGCGGCGCCCGGGAGCAGTTCGAGGTGCAGGAGTACACCGAGCCGGTGACGGTGGAGACCCGAGACCTGAGCGACCACCTGCGCGAGCAGCTCCAGCTCCTGGAGCTCACCCCGCGCCAGCGGCTCTTGGCCGAGGAATTCATCGGCAACATCACGGAGGAAGGATATCTCCCGGCCTCGCTCGAGGAGATCATCGGCTCCGTGAATCAGATGGTGGCCAGCCACTTTTCCGGAGGCGGCCAAGCCGAAGACGATGAGGACGAGGACGCGGCGCCAGCGAACGGTCATGGTCAGCTGGAGATCGCGCTATACACCATGGCCGAAGCCGAAGAGATGCTGGCCATCGTCCAGAAGCTGGACCCGGCGGGCATCGGCGCCCGAGACCTGCGCGAGTGTCTCCTCCTTCAGCTCCGCGACACGGGGAGCACCGAGTCGCTCACCTATCGGTTGGTGGCGGAGGCGTTTCCCGATCTCATCGCGCACCGGTGGAACGATTTGGCCAAGCGCTTCGGCGTCGAGCCCGCCAAGGTCCAGGCGGCCGCCGACCAGCTCGCCCGATGCGATCCGAAGCCGGGGCTCAAGCACTCCACCCGCAGCGATGGGTACATCATTCCCGACCTCATCGTCGAGAAGATCGGCGATCGGTATCACGTGTTCCTGAACGACACCGGGATGCCGCGGCTCCGACTCAGCCGCTCGTACCAGGAGATCGCGCGCGACAAGAAGAAGTTCACCCCGGAGAACCGCGAGTTCATCGCGTCCAAGATGAACAGCGCGAACTGGATGATTCAGGCCATCGAGCAGCGGCGCCAAACCATGCTCAAGGTCATGAACTTCATCGTCGACCGGCAGCGTGATTTCTTCGAGAAGGGAATCGAATACCTCAAGCCCCTCACCCTCAGGGAAGTGGCGGAGGTAATCAACATGCACGAGAGCACGGTCAGCCGGGTGACCAACGAGAAGTACGTGCAGACACCGCGCGGCGTGCTGCCGCTCAAGTTCTTCTTCTCGAGCGCCCTCTCCACGGCGTCGGGCGAGGACGCGAGCGCGCGCTCGATTCGGGCCAAGCTGCAGAAGATGGTGGGCGAGGAGAAGTCCAGCAAACCGCTCACCGACCAGCAGATCGTTCATCTCTTCCAGGAACAGGGCATCCAGATCGCCCGGCGCACGGTGGCCAAGTACCGGGACCAACTCGGAATCCTGCCGGCGAGGATGCGGAAGCGCGTATGACCTTGGCCGGCCCCGCTGACGCGCTCGATGTCAGTGTGCTCGTGCCCGCCAAGGACGAGGCGGCGAATCTGCCGGAGTTCGTGCAGCACTGCGCGGATGCGCTGGTGCCGGCGGGCTTCAGCTTCGAGGTGGTGGTGGTGGACGACGGCTCCCGCGACGAGACGCCTCGGGTGCTCCGCGACCTGACGAGCCGCTATCCGTTTCTCCGCGTGGTGACGCATCGCCGCCAGCGCGGGATCGCGGACGCGCTGCGCTCCGCCGGCGAGGTCGCGCGCGGCGACGTGTTCGTCTTCTATCCCGCCGATCTGCAGTACCTGCCGGAGGACATCCCTGGGCTGGTGCAGCCTATCCTGGAGGGCCGCGCCGACATCGTCACCGGCACCAAGCAAGGCAAATACGAGAAGGCCTTCGTATCCAGGATCTATAACGCGCTCTGCCGCTGGCTGTTCGGCGTCCGCGTGACCGATCTCAACTCGGTCAAAGCTTACCGGCGCGAGGTCATGATCGGCATGCCGATGCGCCCCGACTGGCATCGCTTCATGGTCGTCATCGCCGCCGCCGACGGGTTCCGGCTCGTGTCGCAGCCCGTCCCGCTCTATCCTCGGAAGGCGGGCGTCTCCAAGTTCAACTGGAAACGGATTCCGGTCGGCGTGCTCGATCTCATGTCGGTGTGGTTTCAGCTCCGCTTCGGCCGCAAGCCGATGCTCTTCTTCGGCGTCGTCGGCGCGGCGCTGTTTGCGACGGGATTCCTCGTGGGCGTGGTGGCGCTGGTGCTGCGGTTCGGCTTCGGCATCGGCTTCCGCCCTTTCCTCAATCTGGTCGAGACGATGGTGATCAGCGGGATCGCGTTGTTCGGCTTCGGCTTCGTAGGCGAGATGATCGCCGGGATGCGCGAGGACAACCGAGAGATCGCCCGCGCGCTGGCGCGGCTCGGTGGCGACGGACGGGACTAGGGCGGTGCGGGTTGTCTTCGTAACCCACAACTATCCTCGCTGGGCCGGCGACGTGGCCGGCTCGTTTCTGGCGACGCTGGCCGAGGCGCTGGTGGCGCGCGGCCACCAGGTCGTCGTCGTGGCGCCGAGCGATTCGGGGCAGGGCGGTGAGGCTGATCTCGGGGGCGTGCGCGTCCGTCGCGTCCGGTATGCCTCCGCGCGGCGGGAGACCCTCGCGTATCGTGGAACGATGCAGGCGGCGGTGCGGCGCCCCGGCGGCTGGGTCGCGCTCGCGGGACTCTGGCGCTCGCTCCGCCGCGCCGCCCGGGAGGAGCTCACCGCCGGCGCAGATCTCGTCCACGCCCACTGGTGGGTGCCGGGCGGCCTCGCGATCCCTCCGGGTGCGCGGGCCGTCGTTACCGTGCACGGCACCGACGCCGCGCTGCTGCGCCGATCCGGCCTCGCGCGCCGGCTCGCGCGAAGAGTGTTTGACCGGGCCAAGGTCGTGACCGCCGTCTCGCGCGAGGCCGCCGGGTGGGTGCAGACCGGCACCGGACGACATGTCTCCAAGGATCATATCCAGCCCATGCCGGTGGACGGGTCACGCTATCCCTGGACCGAAGGCGGCGCCGGCGCCGTCACTATCGCCCGGCTCACTCCGCAAAAACGCGTCGACCTGGCCATCCGCGCCATCGGCTGCCTCGCCGAGGTCGGCGAGCAACTGCCGCTCACCATAGTCGGGGAAGGCCCCGAGCGACCCGCCCTGGAAGCGCTGGCCAAGCGGCTCGGCATTGCCAATCTGGTCACGTTCATGGGCGCGCTCCCGCACGAGCAGATTCCCGATATCCTCGGGGCCGCCGACCTCATGCTCTTTCCGGCGCAGGGCGAGGGATTCGGGCTCGCCGCCGCCGAGGCGCTCATGGCGGGTGTGCCCGTGATCGGCTGCTGGGATGGCGGCGGGGTGCTGGATATCGTCCCGGAGTGGGGCGCCGGTCGCCTCACGCTACCGTCCGCCGAGGCGGTCGCGGACGCGGCGCTCGGCATCCTCAGCGATCCGGAGCGCTTCGCGGTGGGACGCGCCGCCGGCGAGTCGTGGCGCCGCCGGCTCGCGCCCGATCACGTCGCGGAAATCTGCGAAGGCTGGTACCGTGAGGCGCTCAGTTGAGTCGGGGGGTCTGGCGCGCGATCCAATGGGTGCTCGGGCTCCTCGTCGTCGGACTGGCCGCCCGGGAGCTTGGGCGCAATTGGGAGAGCCTCCGCTCCCAGCCGCTCGCCTGGCGACCGGAGCCGGGATTCCTCGTGCTGAGCGCGCTCGTCGTCTGGACGATGTACGCCGGGCTGATCTGGGCGTGGCGCGTGATGCTGCGGAGCTGGGGGCAGCAGCTCGACGGCTGGACCGCCGCCCGGATCTGGACCGTCTCCAGTCTCGGCAAGTATTTGCCGGGGAAGGTCTGGGCCATCGCGGGGATGGCGTTGATGGCCCAACAGTCGGGCATCGCGCCGTGGGCCGCGACCGGCTCCGCGGTGGTGCTCCAGGTGCTCGCCATCGGTACGGGCGCCGCGATCGTGGGCCTCACCGGCTCGGTGGCGCTCGAGGCGGCGCATCCCGGAGCACGGGTCGCGCTCCTCGCGCTGGTGATCGCGAGCGCCGCGGGCGTGGGACTCGTGCTCTGGCCGCCGTTCCTGCGCGTGCTGCTCCGGGTCGGGGGCGTCAAGGGCGCCGAGTCCATCACGCCGCGACCGGCCGGCATCCTGTTCGGGATCGCCGCCAACGGCATCGCCTGGCTCGGTTATGGCGCGGCGCTCTGGCTGCTCGTGCGCGGGCTGCTGCCCGATGCCAACCTGAGCCTGGCCGCCGCCGTGGCGGTCTTCACGGCTTCCTATCTCGCCGGATTTCTCGCGCTCATCGCGCCCGGTGGCCTTGGCGTCCGCGAAGGTCTATTCATTCTCATGCTCCAAGGGCCACTGGGCATCGCCGCCGCCACGGCACTGGCGCTCGCCTCGCGGGTTCTGCTCACGCTCACCGAGTTCGGGGCGGCGGCTCCGTTTCTCCTCTTTCCCAAACGGAGCACCCGTGTCGCTCACTGACGCTCCCGTCGCCGGCCCGTACGAGCCACGGAGGCCGGCGTTGTGGGCGGCCCTGGTCTTCGGGCTCGCCACGCTCAGTCTCTGCTGGCCGATGTTGGCCGGGCGGTTTCTGCTGGGCGACGATCAATACGTCAGCGGCTACGGCTTTCGGCTCTTCGGCGCGGAGTACTTCCGGGCCCACGGCCACATCCCGGAGTGGAACCCGTTCATCTTCGGCGGCCTGCCGTTCATCGCGGCCCAGCACGGCGACGTCTTCTATCCTACCGCCTGGCTGCGGTGGATCCTTCCGGTCGACACCGCGATGAATCTCGGATTCGCGGCGCACATCTTCCTTGCCGGTTGCTTCATGTACGCGCTGCTCCGAGCGCTTCGGCTCTCGTGGAGCGGGGCGCTGATCGGCGGGTTGGCGTATGAGCTGACCGGAATCGTGGCGTCGCTCATGCGACCGGGGCACGACGGCAAGCTCTTCGTATCGGCGCTCGCACCCCTCGCATTCCTCGCGTTGCTCCGTGCCGTACGGGACCGGCGCTGGTGGGGATACGGCTTGCTGGCGCTCACCGTCGGCCTCTGCATCCTGAGTCCACAGGTGCAGATGGCCTATTACCTCCTTGTCGCGGCCGGCCTGTGGACGTTCTACCTCGCCATCTGGGATCCCGAGCGCCCGGCCGGCACCCGGTGGCCCGTGGTCGTCGGTCTGGCCCTGGGCGCCGTCTTTCTCGGACTGGCGATCTCGGCGATCCAGATCCTCCCGTTCCTCGCCTACGTCCCGTTTTCCCCTCGCGGCGCCGGTGGATCGAGCGGCGGATGGGAGTATGCCACGGCGTTCGCCATGCCGCCGGAGGAAATCGTCACCACGATTCTTCCACAGTTCAACGGTGTGCTCGAGAACTACTGGGGGCGCAACTTCTTCAAGCTCCACAGCGAGTACCTGGGCGCGGTCGTCGTGCTGCTCGCGGCGCTGGGGTGGGGCGATCGCAAGCGGAGGCCGTTGCTGTGGGCCACGGGCGCGATCGCGCTGCTCGCGCTGCTCATCGCCTTCGGGGGCCACACGCCGTTCTACCGGCTCTGGTACGAGGTCATGCCGATGATGAAGAAGGTGCGCGCCCCCGGCATGGCGTTCTATCTGGTCGCGCTGCCGGTGGCCGTGTGGGCCGGCCTGGGCACCGATCGCCTGCTGCGCGGCGAGGTATCCCGCCGCGCACTGCTCATCGGACTCGGGGCTCTGGGCGCGGTCGCCCTGCTCGGCGTAACCGGCGTGCTCCAGGGGGTAGCGACCGTCCTGGCCGATCCCCAGCAGGCGGATCGCGTGGCGATCAACGCGGGCGCGCTCCAAGCCGGCGCGCTACGGCTGCTCGCCGTCGTTGCGCTCGCGGCCGCCGCTGTCCTCGGCATCGCCTCGGGAAAACTCCGCGGACCGATGGCCGCCGCGGCACTCGCCCTCGTGGTGGGCGGCGACCTTTGGAGCATCGACCGCATCTTCTTCCAGTACCGCGCGCCGGCGGCGGAGCTGTTCAAGGCGGACGCGATCGTCACTCGGCTCAAGCAGGAGAAGTTGCCGTTCCGAGTCCTGGACATCCAAAACGTCTACGGGCAACTGGGATCGATCCTGCTCGCCTACGACTTGCAGCAGGTGCTGGGATATCATGGCAACGAGGTGCGCTTCTACGATGAGCTGATGGGCGGCAAGAACGTCTGGCACAACGTCGTCAACCCGGCGGTGCTGGATCTCGCCGCCACGCGGTTCATCGTGTTGCGCCAGGAGCAGCAGCTTCCCGGCTTTCACAAGGTGCTCGGCCCGGTCGAGGCCTCTCAGGGCGGGCCGGCCGTTCTGTACGAGCGGGATTCCTCGGCAGCGTATCTGCGGGTGCTTCCCGCGGCGGCCAAGGTGCCCGAGGAGCAGGTCGTGCCCACCGTGATCGACCCCCGCTTTCCATTCCAAGGTGTGGCGCTCTACTCGGACACGGCGAGCCTCTCGCCGGAACGGATCCAGCCGGGCAAGCTTCCGGCGCCCTCCGCGGTCCAGGCCGCGATGGCCGACTGGGAGCCGGGCCGCATGCGCGTGACCTTGACCGGCGCGGAGACGACGCCGAGCTATCTGCTGGTGAGCGAGACCTGGTACCCCGATTGGCATGCGACCATCGACGGCAAGGCCGTGCCCGTGCATCGGGTCGATCATGCGTTTCTGAGCGTCGTCTTGCCGCCCGGCGCCAAGGAAGTCCGCTTCGACTTCCACTCCGCGGACTATCGTCGCGGGCAGCTCGTGACCGGGTTGGCGCTCCTGGTCGTCGCCGCGCTGCTCTCAACGCCTCTCTGGCTTGGCCGGAGGACGATCGGTGCCTGAGAAAGTGCTCGTCGTGATCCCGACCTACAACGAGCGGACCAACCTGCCGCTGCTCATTCCGGCGGTGCTGGGTCAGGACCCCCGCATCGAGGTGTTGATCGTCGACGATAGCTCGCCCGACGGCACCGGTGAGCTGGCCGACGAGCTGGCGGTGGCCGACCCGCGAGTGCACGCGCTGCACCGGGCGGCCAAGGAAGGACTCGGCAAGGCGTACATCGCCGGCTTCAAATGGGCGCTGGAACGCGGATACGACTTCGTCTTCGAGATGGACGCGGATTTCTCCCACGATCCGAAATTCATTCCCGAGTTTCTGCGCGCGGCCGAAGATGCGGATCTCGTCATCGGATCCCGATACAAGGCCGGCGTGAACGTGATCAACTGGCCGATGTCGCGGCTGCTCCTCTCGATCGGCGCGAATCAATACGCCAGATGGGTGACGGGGCTGCCGCTCGCCGACTCGACCGGCGGATTCAAGTGCTTTCGGCGGCGAGTGCTCGAGGCGATCTCGCTCGATCGGGTGCGCTCGAACGGCTATGCCTTCCAGATCGAAATGAGCTTTCTTGCATGGAAGAAGGGCTTCCGGATCAAGGAGATCCCGATCGTGTTTACCGACCGAGTCGAGGGACAGAGCAAGATGAACAAGCGGATCGTGCGGGAAGCCATCTGGATGGTCTGGTGGCTGCGACTCCGGTCTCTGGGGAGGGCGCTGTGAAGGGGACCGTCTTCTACAAGATGACCGGGTCGGGCAACGACTTCATCATGCTCGACGGCCGCACCTCGGCCGGCTGCGACTGGACCAAGGAGCTGATCACGGAGGTCTGCGACCGGCGGTCCGGGGTCGGAGCCGATGGGGTGGTGCTCCTGACTCCGGAGGGGCCCGGCGAGGTGCGCATGGTCTACTTCAACGCGGACGGATCGCGGGCGGCCATGTGCGGCAATGCGGCGCTCTGCGCCACCCGGCTCGCGGCGCACCTGGAGATGGGGCCGGCGGTCGGCCTCCGCCTTCTGGCGGACGCGGGCGCGGTCGAGACCTGCTGTACCGAGCCCGACGATCGGGCCGAGATCCGATTCCCCGATACGGACGTGCCCAAGCCCGTCACATCCATCGCCAAGGCGCCCGGGGAGCGGGAGATCTGGTTAGGCACCGTCGGCGTGCCGCACCTTTTGGTCTTGGTCGACGACGTCGGAACCGTCGACGTGCCGGGCCGGGGCCGTGCGCTCCGGTTTGATCCGGGGTCCGGACCTGCCGGAGCCAACGTCAATTTCCTCTCGCCTGGTGACGCGGCCGGGCCCTGGCTCATCCGGACCTACGAGCGGGGCGTGGAAGCGGAGACGCTGGCCTGCGGCACCGGCAGCGCGGCGGCCGCGCTGGCTCTTGCCGCCGGTGGTCACCTCGAGCTGCCGGCCGAATTCCGGAGTGCCGGCGGCGAGGTGCTGACCGTCCGGGGCCGACTCGACGGCGGTCGGGCCGCCGATCTCTGGCTGGGCGGCCAGGGCCGTCTGGTCTTCCGCGGGGTTTGGGAAGGCTGAGCTGACGATTCCATGATACTCGGCGTGCTACAGCTTGTGGGGCGAAATGGAGGCTTTCTCCGCCGCCGCGACGCGGCCTACCTCCCCACTGACGGCGACGTGCGAGTCGACGACCGAATGATTCGCCAATTCGGTCTCCGCACCGGCGACCTGGTCGATGGTGAGACCAAGTCCGGCGGCAACGGCCGCGGCGCATCGCTCGTGCGGGTGACCACGATCAACGGCCGCCCCGCCGAGTCGCTGCGCGAGCGGCCCGAGTTCAGCCGGCTCGGCGCCATTCACCCGAACGAGCAGCTCAACCTCGACTGCAATCTGGTCCGCCGCGGCCAGCCGGACTACACCAATCGCGTCATCGACCGCCTCTGCCCGCTGGGCAAGGGGCAGCGCGCGCTCATCGTCGCCCCGGCCAAGGCGGGGAAGACGATGGTGCTCCAGTCCATCGCGGAGGGGGTGAGCACCAACTATCCCGCGGCGACGTTGCTCATTCTGTTGGTGGACGAACGGCCCGAGGAAGTCTTCGAGATGGAGGCTGCGGGGTTCGGCGAAGTCGTGGCCTCGAGCTTCGACAATCCGGCGTCGCAGCACGTGGCGGTGGCGGAGCTCCTGCTGGAGCGGGCGCGCCGGCGGGTGGAGCTGGGTGAGGACGTCGTGCTCATCGTGGATTCGCTCACCCGGCTCGCCCGCGCCTACAACACGGTGGAGAAAGGGACCGGACGCACCCTCTCGGGAGGGCTCGACGCCCAGTCGCTGGAGAAGCCCAAGCGATTCCTCGGCAGCGCCAGGAAGGTCGACGCGGGCCAGGGCGGCGGCTCCCTCACCATCATCGCCACGGTGTTGGTGGACACGGGGAGCCGGATGGATCAGGTGATCTTCGAGGAGTTCAAGGGAACGGGCAACAGTGAGGTGGTGCTGAGCCGGGAGCTGGCGGAGCGGCGGATCTTCCCCGCGATCGACGTCACGGCGAGCTCCACCCGCCGGGAGGAGCTGCTGCTCTCTCCGGAGGCGCTCGCCGCGTCTCATTTGCTGCGACAGCGGATCGCCGGGATGGCGCCGGTCGCGGCGATGCAGGAGGTACTCGGAGAGATGCGCGCTCCGCGATCCTAGGCGATCACCGC
>JBGPVE010000106.1:0-9300 GCA_041491545.1 Gemmatimonadota bacterium
ATGCCCGCGGCCAGACGGGACAGCAACTGCTGTTGGGGGCGTATCAAGCGCTGGAGAAGGAGATCGCCCGCGGCGGCGTGACCATGTTTCCCCGGACCGAGATGCTGGACCTGATCGTCGCGAACGGACGCGCTCGGGGCATCGTCACCCGGGACATGGCCACGGGCGAGATCACGACGCACCTGGGCGACGCCGTGGTGCTCGCCACCGGCGGATACGGCAACCTCTTCTTCCTCTCGACCAACGCCAAGGGCTCCAACGCGACCGCCATCTGGCGGGCGTACAAGCGCGGCGCGGCCTTCGCCAACCCGTGCTTCACCCAGATCCACCCGACCTGCATTCCGGTGAGCGGCGACTATCAGTCCAAGCTGAGCCTCATGAGCGAATCGCTCCGGAATGACGGGCGCGTTTGGGTTCCCAAGAAGAAGGGCGACAAGCGGCCGCCGCACCAGATTCCCGAGGACGAGCGGGACTACTACCTCGAGCGGAAATATCCGAGCTACGGCAACCTCGCCCCGCGGGACATCGCGTCGCGGGCCGCCAAGGAGGTGTGCGACGAGGGCCGCGGCGTCGGACCGAGCGGGCTCGGCGTCTATCTCGACTTCGCCAACGCGATCAAGCGCGTCGGCGAGCAGCAGATCAGGGAACGGTACGGCAACCTATTCGAGATGTACCAGCGCATCACCGACGAGAATCCGTATCAGATACCGATGCGGATCTTCCCGGCCGTCCACTACACGATGGGCGGACTCTGGGTGGACTACAACCTGATGAGCACCATTCCAGGATTGTACGTGCTGGGCGAGGCGAACTTCTCGGATCACGGCGCCAACCGCCTTGGAGCGAGCGCGCTCATGCAGGGGCTCGCCGATGGCTATTTCATCCTCCCCAACACGATCGGGGACTACCTCGCCACCACCAAGTTCGAGAAGCTGGACGCCGCCAACGCCGAGGTTCGCACCACGGAAGCGGCCGTGCAGGGACAGGTCAAGCGGCTGCTCTCGATCAAGGGGAAGCGGACGGTGGATTCGTTTCATCGGGAGCTGGGCAAGCTCCTGTGGGACGACTGCGGGATGGCCCGGAACGCCGACGGTCTCCGTCACGCGCTTAAGCGCATTCCCGAGATCCGGCAGGAATTCTGGCGCAACGTCAACGTGCCGGGCAGCGACGTCGAGCTGAACCAGGCGCTGGAGCGGGCGGGGAGGGTGGCCGACTTCCTGGAGCTGGGCGAGCTGATGTGCCGGGACGCGCTCCACCGCAACGAGTCGTGCGGCGGACACTTCCGCGAAGAATATCAAACCGAGGACGGGGAGGCGAGGCGGGACGACGAGCAGTTCGCCTATGCGGCCGCTTGGGAGTATGCCGGCGAGGGCAACGAGCCGCGTCTCAACAAGGAGCCGCTGACCTTCGAATACGTGCATCTGGCGACACGGAGCTACAAGTGAACCTCACGCTGCAGGTCTGGCGACAGAGCGGCCCCAGTAGCCGGGGCAGGATGGTGTCCTACGAGGCTCGCGACATCAGTCCCGACATGTCGTTTCTCGAGATGCTGGACGTCGTGAACGAGCGGTTGACCGCCGCCGGCGACACGCCGATCGCGTTCGATCACGACTGCCGCGAAGGCATTTGCGGCTCCTGCGGCATGATGATCAACGGGGTTGCGCACGGCCCGATGGCCGGAACGGCCACCTGCCAGCTCCACATGCGGAGCTTCAAGGACGGAGATGTGATCTCCGTCGAGCCGTGGCGGGCGCGGGCCTTTCCGATCGTCAAGGATCTCTGCGTCGATCGCGGCGCGCTCGATCGCGTCATCGCGGCCGGCGGGTTCATCTCGGAGAATACCGGCAGCGCCCAGGATGGAAACGCGATCCTGATTTCCAAGGACGACGTGGACGCCGCGATGGACGCGGCCCAGTGCATCGGGTGCGGCGCCTGCGTCGCCGCTTGTCCCAATGGGTCGGCGTCGCTGTTCACCGCAGCCAAGATCACCCACCTTGGCCTCTTACCCCAGGGACAGCCGGAGCGCCGCCGGCGCGCGATCCGGATGGTGGCGCAGATGGACCGGGAGGGGTTCGGCGGGTGTAGTCTCTTTGGCGAGTGCCAGGAGGCGTGCCCCAAAGAGATCAGCATCGACACCATCACCCGCATGAACCGGGACTACCTTCGGGCGCGGCTGGTCACCCGGGGGGCCTCCGCGAGCGACTGATCCCGCGGGGGTGACGTCCCGAACGCTACAGTTTGGGCAAGGTGACGCCGACCTGGCCCTGATACTTTCCCTCCTTGTCCGCGTAACTCCGCTCGCAGATGTCGTCGTCGTCGGCCTCGAAGAAGAGCACCTGACAGATACCTTCGTTCGCGTAGATCTTGGCGGGTAGGGGCGTCGTGTTGCTGATCTCGAGGGTGACGAAGCCCTCCCATTCGGGCTCGAACGGCGTCACGTTCGTGATGATGCCGCAGCGCGCGTAGGTCGACTTGCCGACGCAGATGGTCAGGACGTTGCGCGGAATCCTGAAGTACTCGACCGATCGGGCCAGCGCAAAGCTGTTCGGTGGAACGATGCACACGTCGCCCTCGAACTCGACGAAGCTCTTCGAGTCGAATTGCTTGGGATCCACCACCGCCGACAGCACGTTGGTGAAGATCTTGAACTCCGGGGCCACCCGCATGTCGTATCCGTACGAGGAAACCCCGTAGGAGATCACCTTGCGGCCTTGAGCGTCGACCTGGCGGACCTGCTGCTCCACGAATGGCTCGATCATCCGCGCCTCCTGGGCCATGCGGCGGATCCAGCGGTCGGACTTGATGGACATTCGGCCTCGCTCTGCTTCCGGTGGGTGCTCGATGACACGATCGGCCGGGAATATAAGAGGCCGCGCCAGGGTTGAAGTGCCCGCCGCCTGCATTTACCTTTTGTTTTAAGACTACGTGAAATAATTCACGAGCGAAGGGGCGGCCTATGCTCCAGCCCTACATTCCGATTCTAGTGCTCATCGTGTTCGTCATCGCGAACGCGATCCTCATGCTCGGCCTGTCGCACGTCCTGTCGACCTACCGCCGGACCCCCACCAAGATCGCGCCCTACGAGTCAGGCATGCCCGCGCTGGGGGATGCCCGGGAGCGCTTCTCGGTCAAGTTCTACATGGTCGCGATGTTCTTCATCATCTTCGACATCGAGACGGTATTCCTGATCCCATGGGCGGTCGCCTTCAACCAATTGACCGATCTGGCGGGGCTCCTGATCGTTGAAATGGTCGTCTTTATGGTCGTCCTCGGCGTCGGATACGTCTACATCTGGAAGCGGGGGGCCCTGCAATGGGATTGACGCCTGTCCCGGTCGAGGGTGTGGTCTCCGCGGTCTCGCCCAACTGGGTCACCACCAAGCTGGACTTCTTGACCAACTGGGCCCGGACGAACTCGCTCTGGCCCATGCCTTTCGGGACGGCGTGCTGCGCCATCGAGTTTATGGCTACCGCGGCCAGCCGCTTCGATTTAGCGCGCTTCGGCATGGAGCGAATGAGCTTCTCCCCCCGCCAGGCTGACGTTCTCATTTGCGCCGGCCGGCTCCCGTTCAAGCTGGCGCCGGTCATCCGGCGGGTGTGGGATCAGATGCCCCAGCCCAAATGGTCGATCTCGATGGGGGCCTGCGCCTCGTCCGGGGGCATCTTCGACAACTACGCCATGGTGCAGGGGATCGACACCATCATTCCGGTGGATGTGTATGTACCAGGCTGCCCCCCAAGGCCGGAGGGTCTGATCTACGGCATCCAGCTGCTCCAGAAGAAGATCATGGGCGAAAGCATTACGGACGAGTCACTGCGCGACGAGCACCTGGTGACGAAGTCCGGGCTCTTTCTTCCGGCGGAACGGGTGGATGAGCTGTCCGAGCCCTTCGGCAACTCGATACAGCAGACCCGCTCGCAATGACCGCTGCGATCTCCCCCAGCCTGCCCGCGTTGCGTGGGGCGTTCGGCGATGCCGTTGAGCGAACCCTGGTCTCCTGCGGTGACACGATCGCGTACGTGAGCCGCGACCGTGCTCATGACGTGCTCGCCTGGCTCAAGGACAGCCCCGGACAGCAGTTCAACTATCTCACCGACATCACGGCGGTCGAGTATCGTGACCCCGAGCTGCCCCTCGAGGTGGTCTATCAACTGCGATCGCTCGAGCGGAAGGCCGATCTCCGGATCAAGGTGACGCTCGACAAGGAGCAGCCGCTCGAGGTGGCGTCGGTATTCGATCTCTGGCGCGGCGCGGACTGGCTGGAGCGAGAGGTCTACGACATGTTCGGCGTCGTCTTCGTCGGCCATCCGGATCTACGCCGCATCCTCATGTGGGAGACCTATGCCGAAGGCTATCCGCTGCGCAAAGATTTTCCGCTGCGGGGGCACTTCAATCGGGCCGAGCAGACCCGCCAGGCGTTGGCCGGGAACCCCGAGGCCCATTACTCGCTCGAGGAGCTCTCGATCGCCGAGGCCTTCCATGAGCTGCCCAAGGACATGCGCGAGCGACTTCGGCGCGGTGAGCGAGGATTCTTGAAATGACCACCCGCACCGTCGAATACACGCTCGCGACGCCCGGGATGGACGCCCAGGGTCGTCCGACGGCCGTGCCGCTCGGCATGGGAAGTCGGGACACGGAGGAGCACCGGGTGCCCGGCCACTTCGATGAGAACTTCGGCGCCGAGCATATGCTGGTGAACATCGGGCCGCAGCACCCGGCCACCCACGGCGTGCTTCGGCTGGTGATCGAGCTCGAGGGCGAGACGGTGCTGCGGGTGATTCCGCACATCGGCTACCTGCACTCGGGCTTCGAGAAGCTGGGCGAATACCGGCAGTACAATCAGATCATCCCGCTCACCGATCGGACCGACTACCTATCGCCGATGGCGAACAACGTGGCCCTGGCCCTGGCGGCCGAAAAGCTCATGGGGATCGAGATCACCGAGCGCTGCCGGGTGCTTCGGGTGATCGCCTGCGAGATGAGCCGGATCATCTCGCACCTGGTCTGGTTGGGGACGACCGGCATCGATCTCGGCGCGTTCACCCCGTTTCTCTGGTCGTTCCAAGAGCGGGAGCGAATCTACAATTTGCAAGAGGCCTGGACCGGCGCGCGGCTCACGACCAGCTTGACCCGCGTGGGCGGCATGATGGCCGACATTCCTGACGGCTGGGAGGCGGGTCTGCGTGACTTCTGCCGCACCTTCCCCAGCACGCTCACCGAAGTCGACACGATGTTCACCAAGAACGCCATCTGGTGCGGGAGAACGCAGGGTGTGGGCGTCCTGACCGCCGCAGAGGCGATCAACTACTCGCTGTCGGGGCCGATGCTCCGCGCGAGTGGGGTCGACTACGACGTGAGGAAGGATCGGCCCTATCTGGGCTACGAGACCTACGATTTCGACGTGCCGGTGGGTGAGTACGGCGACATCTACGATCGGTATCGGGTCCGGCTCGAGGAGATGTGGCAATCCAATCGCATCCTGGATCAGGCGCTCGACCGGCTGGAGCGGCTCCGCGGCGCTCCCATCAACGTGAGCGATCCCCGGGTGATCCTTCCACCCAAGTCGCGGGCGATGAGCGACATGGAAGCGATGATCTTTCACTTCAAGCAGGTGATGGAAGGGATCAAGCCTCCGGCGGGCGAAGCGTACATGGGCATCGAAAACCCCAAGGGCGAGCTGGGGTACTACTTTGTGTCGGACGGAAGCGCCAAGCCGGTGCGCTGGCGGATCCGGCCCCCGGCGTTCCTCAACCTCGCCTCCCTGCCCAAGATGTGCGTGGGCGTGCTGCTCTCCGACGTCATCGCGATCAACGCGAGCGTCGACATCGTGATGGGCGAGGTCGACCGATGAGCGAGCAAGTCGCCGCGAAGCACGCCGCCCCCCACGAACCGGTGTTTGTGGGGGAGACCAAAGCGAAGCTGGAGCAGCTCTTCCCCAAGTATCCCACCAAACAAGCTTGCCTTCTGCCAGCGCTCTGGATGGTCCAGGAAGCTCAGGGCTGGGTGTCGGAACCCGCGATGAGCGAGGTGGCGGCGGTGTTGGGGCTCACCCCCGCGTATGTGAAGGGCGTGGTCACGTTCTACACGATGTATCACACCCATCCGGTCGGGCGGCACTTCATTCAGGTCTGCACCACGTCGCCGTGCGGGATCTGCGGGGCCGAGGAGACGCTGAAGGCGCTGCTCCGAGAGACTGGATGTGGAGAGCTCGGCGCCACGAGCCGCGACGGGCGGTTTACCGTGATGGAAGTGGAGTGCCTCGGCGCGTGCGGCTTTCCCACGCCCATCCTGATCGACGATGACTTCATCGAGAGCGTCACGCCGGAACGAGTGCCTGAGATCGTGAAGAGGTATCCGTAATGGGCTATCCACATCCCAGCCACCCCGGCGAGACCGTGGTCCTCTCCAAGTATTTCGGCGATGCCGGGGCGAGGACGTTTGCCGGCTGGAGCGAGCGAGGCGGCTACGAGGGATTGAGGCGCGCCCTGGGCATGACGCCCGACGCCGTCGTGCAGGTGGTGAAGGATTCCGGGCTCCGGGGTCGAGGCGGTGCCGGCTTTCCGACCGGTCTCAAGTGGTCGTTCATGCCCAAGGGTGACGGCAAGCCGCATTACCTTGTGTGCAACGCGGACGAGTCGGAGCCGGGGACGTTCAAGGATCGCGAGATCATGCGCTGGACGCCGCACGCGCTGCTCGAGGGATGCGCCATCGCGTCCTACGCCATCGGGGCCGAGCGCTGTTACATCTACATTCGCGGTGAGTTCACCGAGCCTTGGAGCATCATGACCCAGGCCGTGGCGGACGCCTACGCCAATGGCGCGCTGGGGGAGAACGTCTTCGGCAGCGGGAAGCGGATCGACATGGTGCTTCATCGGGGCGCCGGAGCCTATATCTGCGGTGAAGAGACCGCGCTCATGAACTCGCTCGAGGGCAAGCGCGGCAATCCCCGCATCAAGCCGCCCTTCCCGGCGCAGGCCGGCGTCTTCGGGATGCCCACCACGATCAACAACGTCGAGACGCTCGCCGCGGCGCCGCACATTCTGGTGCGTGGGGCCGAGTGGTACAAGGGACTCTGCCTCTCGAGCCCCAAGAGCACGGGCACCAAGTTGATCTCGGTCTGCGGTCACGTACAGCGGCCCGGCAACTACGAGATCACCATGGGCACGCCCATGAAGGCGCTGATCTTCGATATGGCCGGCGGGATGCGACCGGGACGGACGCTCAAAGCGGTCATTCCGGGCGGCTCTTCCGTCCCCATCATGACGGCCGAGGAGTGCGAGGACTGCGCCATGGACTACGAGGGGATCGTCGCCAAGGGCTCGATGCTCGGGTCGGGCGGGATGATCGTCATGGACGACACCACCGACATGGTCTATCAGATCTGGCGCCTGGCCCGGTTCTACGCCCACGAATCCTGCGCCCAGTGCACGCAGTGCCGAGAGGGGACGGCCTGGACCACGAAGGTGCTGGAGCGCATCCTCGCCGGACGAGGCAAGGAGGAGGATCTCGAGCTGCTGCTCGATCTGTCCGAGAACATGACCGGCAAGACCATCTGCGTGCTCAGCGACTCGTGCGCCGCACCGATCGTGAGCGGAATCCAGAAGTTCCGGTCGGAGTTCGAGGCGTACATCTCGAAGGCGCGCCAGCCGGCGATGGCGCTGGTATGACCGCGCCAGCTCAGGACCTCGTCACGGTCACCATCGAGGGCGTGCAGGTGTCGGTGCCCAAGGGTACCGCCCTCATCGAGGCCGCCAAGCAGGCCGGCGTGCTCATTCCGCACTACTGCTATCACCCCTCGCTGCCGGCACCGGCGGTGTGCCGGATGTGTCTGGTCGAGGTGGAGAAGGCCCCTAAGCTGGTGCCCGCGTGCGTGACGACCGTCGCCGATGGGCAGGTGGTGCACGTCGACAGCCCGAAGGCCAAGGACGCGCGGCAGAGCGTGCTCGAGTTTCTCCTGATCAACCATCCGCTCGACTGCCCGATCTGCGACCAGGCGGGCGAGTGCGAGCTGCAAGATTACGTGTTCCAGGAGGGGCGGGCGGGCACCCGATACGCCGAATACGCCAAGCGGTACAATCCGGTGGAGGACTTCGGTCCCGACGTCCTCTACGTGCCCAACCGCTGTATCCTGTGCACCCGCTGCGTTCGGTTCATGGAGAGCGTGGCCGAAGAGCCGGTGCTCAACGTGTCGGAACGCGGCGATCGCGCCTACATCGGGATCTCCGAGGAGCAGTTGCTGGACCATGCGTGGGCCGGCAACGTGGTCGACCTCTGTCCCGTCGGCTCGCTCATCTCCAAGGATTTCCTGCACAAGGCACGGGTCTGGGATCTCGACAAGACGGCGAGCGTCTGCCCCGGGTGCACGCAGGGCTGCAACATCACGATCGACACGCGGGACGACGTGGTCGTGCGGCTCCGTCCCCGGCCGAATCTCGAGGTCAATCGTCATTTCATATGCGATTACGGCCGGATGAACTATCGCTGGATGAATCGGGGCGACCGGGTCGAGGCGCCGTTGGTTCGCGAGGGCAAGCGGCTCGCCGCCGTCGACTGGGACACGGCGCTCGACCGCTTCGGTCAGCTGCTGCGCGGCACCGACGGACCGGTGGTGATCCTCGCGTCCGGTCGGGCATCGACCGAGTCGCTCGGACTGGTTCTCCGCTTGGTCCGGGAGCGGACAGTCACCGCGGCGGTCCAAGTGCCGATGGGTGAGGAGGCGCCGCTGGCGGGTATCCCCGGTCTGGCGCTTCGGCGCGAGCGGGCGCCCAATCTGGCGGGCGCCGAGCTGCTCGGCTACAACGCCGATTGGGCAGGTGCGCTCGCCAGGGTGCGGGGTGCGGCGGTCACGATTGTGCTGGATGCCGATCTGTCCCCGGCGGATGTGGCGGTGCTGGCGGCGGCGCCGGGGATGGTGGTCGTGCTCGCGACCGTGTTCGACGACACCATCTCCAACGCGCAGATAGTGCTCCCGATCACCAACATGGCCGAGGAAAATGGGACCTACGTGAATCGGGACCACCGGATCCAACGCTATTCCGAGGCCAAGGCGCAGCCGGGCATGGCGCGGCCGGCGTGGTGGGTGGCAGGCGAGGTCTTGCTGGGTCCGGGCCCCGATCCAACGGCACCGAGCACCGCGGAGGAAGCCTTCGCGCTGCTGGGCGATACCTGGCCGGTCTTCTCCGGTCTCACGCACGCCGACTTGGGCTACACGGGGCGGGTGCTGCAGACAGCCGCCGGGGTCGGGGCATGAGTCCTGAGCTCAATGGTTATGTGCTGCTCAGCGTCCTCAAGATGCTGTTC
>JBGPVE010000107.1:0-9285 GCA_041491545.1 Gemmatimonadota bacterium
ACGGGGCCGACCTGCATCGCAACGTCGCGGGAGAGAAGGCCGACAGCGGCAAGTACGCCGATGCCTGGACCCGCGGGGGCGGCGGCGTGTGGATGACGCCCGCCTACGACAAGGCCCTCAACATGATCTATGTCGCGGTCGGCAACCCCTCGCCGGACCTCGACGGCGGCATCCGCCCGGGCGACAACCTGTACACCGACTGCATCGTCGCCATCGACGCATCCACCGGCAAGACCAAGTGGTACTACCAGACCGTGCCGCACGACCTCTGGGATCTGGACGCGGTCTCGCCGCCGGCGATCACGACCTTGAACGGCCAGAAGGTCGTCGTGCACGCGGGCAAGACCGCCTGGGTCTACGTGCTCGATGCCGCGACCGGCAAGCTGGTCCGCAAGACCGACAACTTCACGCCGCAGGAGAATATGTTCGCGCTGCCGTCGGCCGGAGGCACCCGGATGTTGCCGGGCGCGAACGGCGGCGCCGAGTGGTCGCCGATCTCGATCGACCCGAGCCTTAACTACGCCTTCGTGGCCGGCCTGCACCAGCCGATGAACTACATCACCCACAGTGCTCCGTTGGAGAAGGGTCGCCTGTGGCTGGGCTCGGCGTTCGTCGCGATTCCGGGCGAGCAGCAGTACGGACTCTTCACGGCGCTCAATCTCGCCACCGGCAAGGTCGCCTGGCAGAACAAGGTGGAGCAGCCGATGATGGGCGGCGCGCTGTCGACGGCGGGCGGCCTGACCTTCACCGGCGAAGGCAACGGGAATTTCAACGCCTACGACTCCAAGTCGGGCAAGCAGCTGTGGCAGTTCAACGGCGGCGCGGGCTGCAACTCGGCCCCGATGACCTTCGAGATGGAAGGCGAGCAGTATATCGCGGTGGCGTGCGGCGGCAATTTCCAGCTCAGCTTCCCGTTGGGTGACGCCGTCTACGTGTTCGGCCTGCCCAAGGGCGCCGCGATGAAGGGAAAGAAGAAGTAAGTAGGGACGAAGACGGCGGTGGTTCGCTGGCGGTGGGCCCTTATCGGGCTGCTCGGCCCCGTGGCCGGGCTCAGCTTGCCCCATCACTATGCGGCGTCGCAGGGTACGGACCCGCACTGGATCGCCCGGGACGGGCGGGATTGGGCCAAGCTGTCACCCGACGCGAGGACTGCCTACATCGAGGGGTTCCTGGCCGGCGCGGCGTTGAGCCAAGCCGGCGCGGCGGGCACCGATGATTCGGCTGCCCTCACCGAGACGCTCCAGGCGCTCCGCCGGGACGGCAAGTTCCGGTTCCCCTTCGCGGAGAGCGTCTATGTCAGCCGGATGCAGGATTTTTACTGGTGGGAAGACCACCGCCCCTTACCAATGTGGTACGCACTCTGGGAGGTGAACCGCACGCTCGTTGGGCGGGTCAACGAATCTGGCAGGTGACACGTACGGAATTGGTGTCGGTGCACGTAGTGTTGCAACGCTGGCTGTCGTCGATCAGTCAACTCAACTCTTGAGGGAAGGGCACCTATGAAGCGGATCGGCCTGGTTTGCCTTGGGCTCGCGCTAGCGGCGGCGAACACCGTCCACGCGCAGGGGCTCACGATGCAGATGAGTAACGGATGGAGCTTCACATTCTCCGGAAACGTGAACTCGTTCCTGTACTACACCAAGAGCAACACGGGTGGCACAACGGTGACGCCCGGAGGCATAGTACCCGATGCTCTCACTACGGGTGTGACGAACCTGACCCGAATCACCGTCGGCCTTCTGCCGGCCTTCGCCGTGTTCGATGCCAAAGGCAAGGAAGGCAATACCGACCTCGGCGTGCACTTCGGCTTCGCGCCGTCAGTACAGTGCGGCGTCGGCGTGAACGACTGCTTCGGCACCACGATCGACATGCGTCAGGTCTTCCTGACCGTGGGCGGCGCCTGGGGCCAGTTGCTCGTGGGCCGTGAACTCGGTCTCTTCAGTCGGCAGAACATCCTGACCGACCAGACGCTGTTCGGCGTTGGTGGGTCTGGCGCCGGCGTCGGACCCGGAGCTTTCGGCCAGGCGGGCGGTAGCACGACGTTGGGCCGAATCGGGTATGGCTACGTCTATCCCCAATTTCGTGCCCAGATGACCTACTCGACGGCCGCGGGTAAGCCGGAATCGTTCTCGATCGGCTTGTTTGAGGCGGCCGCTATCGGCGCGTTCGGGAATACGCGGCTCCCCCGGGTCGAGACGGAGTTTAGCTACTCGCAAAGTGGGTTCAAGGGCTGGCTCGGCGGCACCATTCAGAGCACCAAGACTGCGGCCACCGGCCCGACCACCAGCCTCACGGCCTGGGGCGGCTCGGGTGGCCTCCGCTACGAGAAGCCGCAGTTCTCCGTGACCGGCTCGGGCTATTATGGCAACGGCATCGGTACGACGTTCTTCGGAGCTCAGGGCTCTGACGGCGGCGCCACCGGCAGCGACGACGCCCGGAAGTCTTACGGGTTCATCGGTCAGATCACGGTGTCGCCTGCGAACAGCAAGGTCACCATCGCGGGCAGCTACGGGTCCAGCTACCTGAAGGCGTCGAATTTCGAAAAGGCGTCGGCCATCACGGACTTCCGCACCGAGAACACGCTCGTCTCCGGTGGCATCTACTACCAGGCGACCAAGTCGCTCAAGGTAGTGGGTGAGTTCGATTATGAGTGGACCAAGGGCAAGGCCAGCACCGCGGGTACCAAGAACACCCGGTATACCCCGGCCTTCGGCATGATGCTGTTCTTCTGAGCCGACCGGTTATACTGCAGGGCCGTATTTCGAGCGACCCTCTTCGGAGGGTCGCTCGCTTTCCGCCACCCGAGTCCGAGGCCCGACCTTGACCAAGATCGTCCCGCTCCTCCTGTCCGCCGTGCTCCTCGCCGCCTGCGGTCGCGCCATCGCCACGTCGTCCGCATTCCAAACCCAGTTGGCACCGCCCGCGGCATTCCAGTGCGCAATGGACCAGTTTGAGAAGCTCAAGTTCCAGCGTATCTCGTACGACACCGACGCCTTCCGCACTAGCGCGCGGCGGGTAAACCCGAAGATCACGTTCTCCAACGTGCAGTTCCGGAAGACCTGGGATCGGTTGGACGTCGAGATCCGGACCGACACCAAGGGCACCGACGTGAACGTCACCGCGTCTACGGTGGCGGAATACTTCAGCCAGAACGCCCAGAACTACAATTCCCTCCCGCCCAGCGACGAGGTGAAACAGGCAGCCCAGACGATTCAACGCGCATGTAGCACAACTACCGTGGCGCCCGCCGCACCGGCTCCGCAGCAGCAGTAGAAACGGACGCCGACCTCGGCTAGGTTAGAGGCGGCCGAAAGCTCGTCTCGCCGGCCCGGAGGATCGGTGGCAGTACCACACGTCGAACTCGTGCAGCTCTCCCGCCGGGCGACCGTCGCCGCGGGCGCCGGTGGCATTCCCGGCCTCGTTTTTCCCGTCGTTCCGCTCGCTCCCGCCCGCAAGCCCGGCTGGCTCAAAGTGAAGGCACCCGGCGGCCCCAACTACGTTCAACTCAAGACGTTGATGCGGCAACTCGGGCTCCACACCGTGTGCGAAGAAGCCCGCTGCCCGAACATCGGCGAGTGCTGGGAGCACAAAGCCGCCACGTTCATGATCCTGGGCGACGTGTGCACCCGCAACTGCACCTATTGCGCTGTCGCTCACGGCACGCCCAGGCCGTACGACCCCGTCGAGCCAATCCGGTTGGCCGAAGCGGTGTCGCAGATGGGCCTCCGGCACGTGGTGATCACATCGGTCGATCGAGACGACCTGCCCAATGGTGGCGCGGAAGCGTTCGCGGCCTGCATCCGGGAGATTCGCCAACGCGAGCCCGAGACCTCGGTCGAGGTGCTCATCCCCGACTTCAAGGGCTCGGAGGCCGCGCTTGAGATCGTGATGGCCGCCGAACCCGACATTCTCAATCACAACCTCGAGACCGCCGAGCGGCTCTATCGACTGGCGCGACCGGGCGGGCGCTACGATCGGGCACTGGCGCTGCTGGCCAACGCGCGCCGCATGGCGGCGGACGCCCTGACCAAATCGGGCGTCATTCTCGGCATGGGCGAGGAATGGGACGAGGTGCTCCTCTGCATGCGCGATCTACGCCGGAGCGACGTCAACATCATCACCCTCGGCCAGTACCTGCGTCCGTCGGATGCGCATCTCCCCGTCGCGCGCTACTACACGCCGGAGGAATTCGCCGAGCTGCGCGAGATCGGCCGGGAGATGGGCTTCGCGCACGTCGAGGCCAGTCCGCTCACCCGCTCGTCGTACCACGCGTGGGAGCAAGTCGATCAGGCCAAGGCCTTGCGGGCGGGAGCCGACTGATGGCCGGATCGGCGACCACACGACGGGCGCAGGCGGCCGGTAGGCCGCCCGATCCCGCCACCGCGGAGGAGTACCGCGGCTGGTTGCGCCGGATGGTGGTCATCCGCCGGTTCGAGGAAAAGGCCGGGGAGGCCTACAGCCTGGGCAAGATCGGCGGGTTCTGCCATCTGTACATCGGACAGGAAGCGGTGGCGGTCGGCAGCATCGCGGCGCTCCGTCCCGGCGACTACATCACCTGTTCCTATCGCGAGCACGGGCACGCCCTGGCGCGCGGCATCTCGCCCCGCGCGGTGATGGCGGAGCTGTTCGGCAAGGCCGCCGGCTGCTCCCACGGCAAGGGCGGCTCGATGCATCTCTTCGACGCCTCGGTCGGCTTTCTCGGCGGGCACGGCATCGTGGGCGGGCACATTCCGCTCGCGACCGGCATGGCCTTCGCCGCCAAGTATCGCGGCACGGATCAGGTCGCCGTGTGCTATTTCGGCGAGGCGGCGGTGAACAACGGGGCGTTCCACGAAGCGCTCAATATGGCCGCGCTGTGGAAGCTTCCCTGCGTGTACATCTGCGAGAACAACCGGTACGGCATGGGCACGGCGCTGGAGCGGGCCAGCGCGATCTACGATATCTCGGAGCGCGCTTCGTCCTACGACATGATCAACGAGGTGGTGGATGGCCAGGACGTCCTCGCGATGAAGAACTCGATGGATCGCGCCGTCGAGCGCGCCCGAAAGCAACAAGCGCCGACGCTGCTCGAGGTCCGTACCTACCGGTTCATGGGTCACTCGATGTCCGATCCGATTCATGGCCACTACCGCACCCGCGAAGAGGTCGAGGAGCATCGCAAGCGTGACCCCATCGCACTCTGGTCTCAGAAGCTGATCGCCGACGCTATCATGGACGACGCCGCCGTCAAAGCGATGGACGCCTCAGTCGTGGCGGAGATCGCCGACGCCTACGAGTTCGCCGACCAGGCGCCGGACCCCGACCCGGGCGAGCTCTACACCGACGTCTACAAAGCAGAGACGCAATGACGGCCCGTCTGCCCACTCACTTCTTTTCACCCTTCAGCCGGCACCCTTAGTCATCGCATGCCCACCCTCACCTATCGCGACGCGCTCAACCAAGCTCTCCGCGAGGAGATGCGCCGCGACCCGAGCGTCTTCCTGATGGGCGAGGAAGTCGGGGTCTACCAGGGCGCGTACAAGGTGAGCCGCGGGCTGCTCGATGAATTCGGCCCCATGCGCGTGGTGGACACGCCAATCACCGAATTGGGCTTTGCGGGCGTGGGCGTCGGCGCCGCGATGGTGGGGCTGCGTCCGGTGGTCGAGTTCATGACCTGGAACTTCGCCTTGCTCGCCATCGATCAACTGGTGAACTCGGCGGCCAAGATGCGCTACATGTCGGGTGGTCAGGTTGGAGTTCCGGCGGTGTTCCGTGGGCCCGGCGGCGCGGCGCTGCAGCTCGGAGCGCAACATTCATAGGCGTTCGAGAGCTGGTACGCACACATACCCGGTCTCAAGGTCGTGATGCCGGCCACGGCGGCCGATGCCAAAGGGCTGCTGAAGAGCGCCATCCGGGACGACGACCCCGTCATCTTCATCGAAGGCGAGATGCTCTACAACCTCAAGGGCGAGGTGCCCGAGGGCGAGTATACCATCCCGATCGGGCGGGCCGACGTGAAGCGCCAAGGCTCGGACGTCACGCTCATCTGCCACTCGAAGACGGTGTCTGTGGCGCTCAAGGCGGCGGAGCAGCTCGCGACCGAAGGGATCCAGGCCGAGGTGATCGACCTCCGGACCGTGCGCCCGCTGGACGAAGAAACCGTACTCAATTCGGTGGGGCGCACCCATCGCTGCGTGATCGTCGAGGAAGGCTGGCACTTCGCCGGCGTCGGCGCGCAGGTCGTGGATGTCATCCAGCGCGACGCCTTCGACGAGCTCGATGCGCCGGTGCTTCGGATCACCGGCGCCGACGTGCCGATGCCGTACAACAAGCACCTGGAAAAGGCCGCCAAAGCGGACCCCGCCAAGATTGCGGAGGCCGTGAAGAAGGTACTCTACCGGAAGTAGCCTTCAGGAATCGCTATGGCCACAAAGGTCGTGATGGAGGCCCTGTCTCCCACCATGGAGGAGGGCCGCCTAGTCGAATGGAAGAAGCGGGTGGGCGAGCCCGTCGCCGTGGGCGACGTGCTGGCCGAGGTCGAAACCGACAAAGCGGTAATGGAGCTGGTCGCCCGCGCGGGCGGCGTGCTGCTCCAGCAATCCGTAAAGGCGGGCACGACCGTTCCCGTGTCGGCTGAGGTGGGGCTGATCGGGGCGCCTGGAGAGGTGCCGGCCGCGGCCGCGCCATCCGGCAACGGGGCTGCCGCCGCGCCGCCGGGAGCAGGCCAGCCCGGAGCCGCGCAGCCGCCAGTTGTGGCCGTGCCAGTTGTGGCCGTGCCAGTTCTGGCCGCGCCAGTTGCGCCCGCGGCAGTTGCGCCCGCTCCCGTTCCGGCTCCGGCTCCCGCTCCGGCTCCCGCTCCGGTGGGCCGCGTGAAGGCATCGCCGCTCGCGCGAAAGATCGCCGCGGATCGGGGGCTCGATCTCCGCGCCATTCAGGGCAGCGGGCCCGAAGGGCGCATAATCATGCGGGATGTCGAGGGTCCGACCGCCACTGCCGCGGCACCCGCCGCGTTTCGCCCTGCACCCCGACCAGGCGAGGCCTACACCGACCTGCCGCTCAGCCAGATCCGCAAAGCCATCGCGAAGCGGTTGGCGCAGTCGATCGGACCGATTCCGACGTTCTATCTGACGACGGAAGTCGACATGGAGCGCGTCGCCGACGCTCGAGAGGCGCTGGTCGCGGCCACTCCGCCGGTCGGCGCGGACGGCCAACCGCCGGTGAAGATCTCGTTCAACGACATCGTCGTGAAAGCCGTGGCCACGGCGCTTCGGCGCCACCCGATGTGCAACGCATGGTGGCAGGACGATCACATCCGCATCTGGAACGAAGTCCACATCGGAATGGCGGTGGCGATAGAGGAAGGCCTCATCACGCCGGTGATTCGTCACGCCGACCAGAAGCCGCTGCGGGAGATCGCGATCGAGACCAGGGACCTGGCCGGCCGGGCGCGCCAGCGGCGACTCGTCCCCGAGGAGTACACCGGCAGTACCTTCTCCATCTCCAATCTCGGCATGCTCGACATCGACGAGTTCACCGCGGTGATCAACCCGCCCGAGGCCGGCATCCTGGCCGTCGGCCGCATCGAGCCGCGCGCGGTCGCCCGGGACGGCGAGGTTGTGGTGCGGCGGCGGATGCGGCTCACGATGTCGTGCGACCACCGCGTGATCGACGGCGCCACCGGCGCGCAGTTCTTGCGGACGCTGAAACAGATGCTGGAAAACCCGCTGGAGATGATCTAACCTCTTTCAACTGGAATTGACGACTTGGCCAACCAATTCGACGTGATCGTAGTGGGCGGCGGGCCCGCCGGCTATGTCTGCGCGATCCGCTCGGCTCAGCTCGGGCTCTCGACCGCCGTTGTGGAGCGGGACAAGCTGGGTGGGGTGTGCGTCAACATCGGCTGCATTCCCACCAAGGCGCTCTTGCATAGCGCCTACGTCGCGAATCTGGTGCGGTATGACGCCAAGGAGCTTGGCGTCGAGACCTCGGAGCCCAAGACCGATTACGGCGTCGCGATGCGGCGGTCCCGAAAAGTCTCGGAGCAGAACTCGAAGGGCGTCGACTTCCTGATGAAGAAGCACAAGATCACCGTGATTCGCGGCGACGGTCGGCTCCTGACCGGGAAGCGGGTGCAGGTTGGTGCCGACGTCTACGGCGCGACCAAGGGCGTCGTGCTCGCCACCGGTTCCCGCGTCAAAGGGCTGCCCCAAGCCGGGCTCGAGATCAACAAGACCACGGTCATCAGCTCCGACGAGGCGCTCTTCCTCGAGCAGGCGCCGAAGACTCTGGCGGTCGTGGGCGCCGGCGCGGTGGGGTGCGAGTTCGCCGACGTCTTCAACGCATTCGGCAGCAAGGTCACCTTGATCGAGGTGCTGCCCCGGATCCTGCCGATCGAGGACGCCGAGTCGTCCGACGCGCTGACCAAGAGCTTCAAGAAGCGCGGCATCACGGTTCACGCCGGCGCCAAGATCACCAAGGCGCTGGTGGGCAAGGACAAGGTCACGCTGGAGCTGGAGGTCGGCGGCAAGACTGAAAAGATCGAAGCCGAGAAGGTATTGATGGCCGCCGGTCGCGCCGTCAATACCGAAAACGTCGGCCTTGCCGAGGCCGGCGTGCAGCTGACCGACCGCGGGTTCATCAAGGTCAATCCGGCGACGCTCGAGACCACCTCGCCCGGCGTCTACGCCATCGGAGACGTCGCGGGCCCACCGATGCTCGCGCACAAGGGCAGCCGCGAAGGCGTTCACGTCGCCGAAGTGCTCGCGGGCCACCAGCAGAAGCCCATCGATTACTCCAACGTGCCAAGCGTCACCTATTGCCACCCGGAAGTGGCGAGCATCGGGCTCACCGAGGAACAAGCCAAAGCCCGCGGCCTCGAGATCCAGGTGGGCCGCTTCCCGTTCAGCGCCAACGGTCGCGCGCGCACGGCCGGCGAGACCGAGGGTTTCGTGAAGATCATCCGGGACACCAAGTACGGCGAGATTCTCGGCGCGCACATCGTCGGCTCGCACGCCTCGGAGATCATCCACGAGCTCGTCGTCGCGCGGGAGAACGAATACACCGTCGAGGAGGTGGATCTCGCGATCCACGCGCACCCGACGCTGTCGGAAGCGATCGCCGAAGCGGCCCTCGACTCGATGGGAAAGGCGATCCACATCTGAGCCCCGTCCGGTTTGCCGCGGTCAGCATGGCGGCGGCGGTGCTGCTCGGCCTTTCAGTCGTGAGCCTCACGGTCTTTGGCGTGGACCGGATCCGCTCCGGCCTTCCGGCGAGCGCTCCAGCCGCCGCAACCGGCACCTCCGCCGC
>JBGPVE010000108.1:0-9198 GCA_041491545.1 Gemmatimonadota bacterium
AGGATGGCGGACCGCCCGCGCTTCGCGCGGCCGGCTCGGCGAGGAGCGGACGCCAGTCTCCGACCGACGCCGCGGCGACGAGCGCACCGAACGCGTGCCGCACCGCCTCCTCCACCACGCACTCGACGCCGATCCGGTCCCGGAAGCGCACCTCCAGCTTGGCCGGATGCACGTTGACGTCCACATCCTGCGCAGCCGCGGTGATCGCGAGCAGCAGCGACGGCCGATCGCCCGGGTGGATCGCGGCGCGATATCCCGCCTCCGCCGCGCGCACGAGGAACGGGTCCTTGAACGGACGGCCGTTGATGAAGAGCTGGGTGCGGCGGCCCGAGGGGCCCGCGTCGGCGGGGCGCTGCACAAATCCCTGCACCTGAAAGGCGCCGGCGGCGTACTCCAGCGGCACGAGGGTGCCGACGAGATCGCGGCCCCACACGTCGGCCAGCCGTTCGACCACGGTCTGGCCCGCGGGGACGCGGAGCCGAGTCACGCCGTCCACCTCCAGCTCGAAGCCCGTCTCCGGATGCGCCAGCGCGAGCGTGGCGACGGCTTCGTGCGCCGCGCGGGTCTCGCTGGCGGTGGAGCGGAGAAATTTTCGGCGCGCGGGGGTATTGAAGAAGAGGCCGCGCACGGTGACCGTGGTCCCGCGCCGGCGCGCCGTGGTGTCTACGCGATCGAGGCGGCCGCCCGTGACGGCCAGCTCCGATGCCTCGCTCTCCCCGTCTGCGGTGGAGAGCGTGAGCCGTGAGACCGACGCGATCGCGGGAAGCGCCTCGCCCCGAAAGCCGAAGGTCGCGACGCCCACCAGATCGCCGGCGCTGCGAATCTTGCTCGTCGCGTGGCGGTCGAGGGAGAGCACGGCGTCTTCTCTGCCCATGCCGCTGCCGTCGTCGCTCACCTCGATCAGCGTCTTGCCGCCGTTTTCCAATCGCACTCTGACATCCACCGCGCCGGCATCGAGCGCGTTTTCGGCCAGCTCCTTGACGACGGACGCCGGGCGCTCGACCACTTCACCCGCCGCGATCTGATCGGCGACGGCATCCGGCAGGATCGCGATTCGGCGCGGCACCGGCTTACGACTCCTGCAGCAGGAACACCGCGTCGGCCGGCACCCAACCGAGTTGGCGACTGGGGGCGTCCACCATCACCCAGCCGGGCGTGCGGCGCACGACGAGCAGCGCGCTGCCCGCTTCCAGCGGGCCGATGGTCGGGGCGCGCTCGTGGGGCGAGAGCTGCAGCGTCGTCTTGGTCACGACGATCGCGAGGGGCCGGCGCGCGCGCCGGCGGAGCCAGAGCGCCGACCCGCCCAGCGCCACCGCGAGGAGCAGCACCCCGATCGCGAGCTCACGCCGCCTCGGCTTGAAGCCGAGCACGAACCAGCCGACCATCCAAACGGGCAACGCGAGCAGGCCCAGCTCCTCCCACGTGAGCGGCGGCATCCAGAGCCTGGCCGCCGAGGCCGACTCGGGCGGCGGCACCAGCTCCAAGGCTCGAGTGACCGGCCGTTCCCGCGGCGCGAACCGAGCGGCCTGGAGCCAGGCGGCCGCGGCCCGGCCGTCGGAACCGAGACGATAGTAGGCGGCGCCGAGATCGTACCAGTTGGCGGGCACCGCCGGCTCGTCGGCGGCGCGGCGGGCGAAGCGCTCGACGGCGGCACTCATCGCGCCGTGGGAGTACAGCTCCTCCGCGGTCGGCCCCTGCGCGGCCACCGGCCGGATGACCGCGAGCAGCAGCAGCGCGACGAGCACCCGACCGCCTCGTCCGGTGGCGTGGACTCGGCCCAGGCGCTGCACGAGATCTCGCACCTCGGTGGTGAGCGCGGCCGGCAGCGGTCCGCCGGAGGGACCGTACCGCAGCGCGAGCAGCCGCTCCCGCACATCGACCAGCCGCTGCGCGATGGGCGGCTCGACACCGGCGGTGCGCAGCGCCGCGATCAGGCTCGCCGTGCCCATGCCGTCGGGCGACGGCAGCAGCTCGCGCAGCAGTCCGTCCAGCTCCGCTTCGACGCCGCGCAACGTGCCCGGCGGCTCGGGCGCCGCGGGCCGCCGCCGCCGGAATCGCCGCCGGACGACGAACACACCGAGCGGCGGTACGAGCACGATCAGCGCCCACGCCCACACCGGTAGCCCGCGAACGATCCGCCAGTCGAGCGGCGGGCCGTCCGGTTCCATGAGTGGCGGCGGGAGCGGTCGCGAAATCCTCGCCTCGTTGCCCACCGCGACCGGGAGCACGTCGGGCGCGAGCGTGGCGACGCGGAACGAGCGGGTCCCCACGTCGTAGTAGATGTAGCTCGCGCCAGGAAGCGCCAGCGCCCCGGCGGAATCGGGAACGACGGTGTAGCGAAAGGTCTTGCTGCCGCCGAGTCGCCCGGCGGTGAGCGCCAGGCGCTCGTCGGTGCGATCGGGGTAGGCGCGAATCCAGGCCGGCCATTGGATCTCCGGCGCCGGCCAGAGCGCCGGGTTTCCGTCGCCGCTCAACGCAAACGCGACACTCACCGGCTCACCTGCGCGCGCCCGATCGGGATCGACGCCGCGCTCGATTCGGATGTTCTGTCCCACGGCGCCCGCGTAACCGGCCGGGCGCCCCGTCACCGGCGTGGCCGCCACGGTCAGCGTCTCGGCGCTACTGGTCAGGCTGTAGCGCTCCTCCTGGCTGAAGAACTGGAGCGCCAGAGGCACGCTGTACTTGAGCACCGCCGGAGTGACCACCATGCGGCCGGCCACCAGCGGGAAGATTGCTTGATGCGCGACGAACAGGTCGTACAGCTTTCCGCCGACATTCCGCGTGGCCGCGATGCCCGACGGCACCGGCTGCGGATAGCTCCACACGCCCTCGATGACAGGTGGCTGGAGCGTCGGCGGGCGGCGGAGCCTGACCCTGAGCTCACGGGGAAACCACGCGGCGGTGAGCACGTCCATCTGCTCGCCGACGGCGCCGGTCTTCGAGGACAACACAAGGCTCACGGCCGGCTGGCCCGCGCGCGCGGGCGGCGGCGCCCGATCCAGCAAGCGGCGCAGCACCGGATTGCTCGCGACCGAGGTCGCGCCGGGCTGGTCGTCGACCTGCACGGTCACCGCATCCGCCACCGCGGTCTCGTTGCCCTGCGCCGCGCGCGCCGGGCCCAGCGGCCAGTGCCCCGCTCGGATGGCGCGGAGATGCAGCTCCAGTGTCGTGGTCCGGCTGGGCCCGCCGAGCTGCGAGACCTCGGTGCGCTCCGTCCGGCCGACGAGCGTGAATCCGTTGAGAGTGGGCACCACCACCTGCATCGGCGCCGCCGAGCGGCTCACCGCGCGAATCGTGAAGACGATCTCGTCGCCGACGGTGATGCGGTCGCGATCGACCGACGCCTTGACCTCCGGCGCGCCGCCTTGCAGCCAGAGAAGCGCGAGCAGTGCGTTCACCAATCCTTGATCCCTCCCGCACTTCCCTGAAAGCGCCGCTGCTGCTCGGCGCGGGTCGTGCGCTCCTGCCGCTCCATCGAGTTGAGGATCTGCTCGGCCTCCGCTTGACTCAACCCCTGCGAGCCGGACGCGGGCGCCGACGGCTGTGGATGCGGCGCTGCCGATGCCGGCGAGCCGGCCCCGCCTCCTCCGCCGCCACCGCCACCGCCACCACCCGATTTGGGAGGTCGCCGGCGCTCGGTCAGCTCCAGATTCCACTTTGCCCGCGCCGACGATGGCTCGAGCAGCAACGCGTTCCTGAGATTCGTCGCTGCCTCTTCGAGGAGCGCATCACGTTGGGCCGAGTCGTGCTCGGACTGATTCAACGCGGCGGTGTCCAGGTTGTAGAGCGCGCGATAGCGGAGTCTCGGATCGGGCGACTTGGCGGCCTCGGTCAGCGCCCCGCGAGCGACGTCGAATCGGCGCGCGCTCAGCGCGGCCGTGCCGGCGTTATAGAACGCCGTGTCCCGCGCCGTACCGGTCCCCGCCTGCCGCAGATATTCCTGCGCGGCGCGGATCGAATCGCCGGCGGCCAAGGCCCGGTCGCCGCTGGTGGGACGCTGCGCCGACGCGGCTCCCGCGAGCAGGGCCAGACCGGCGATGGACACGAGCGCCGGCCCCGGCCGCAGCAGCGTCAGCAACAGCAGCAGAGTCACCGCCGCGAGCGCGGGAATCCACGCCCGCGGAATCAGATCCGCCGTCCTGGTCTCCGCCATCGGGCTCCGCTTGAGCGCGGTGAGCAGATTTTTCACCGCGCCGGCCTGATCCGGCAGATCGGCAGGCACCACCGTGCCGTCGGCGGCGTCCGCCAGAGCGCGCAGCACGTCGTCGCGCCGCTGGGTTCGCACGACGGCGCCCTCTGGGTCGAGCTTGTACTCGACCAGCGTGCCCACCGAATCCCGAATCGGGATCTTGACCGGTTCCGTCGTTCCCTCGGCCACGAGCACGAGGCGAACGCCGCGCGCCTTGAGCGCCTGCGCCTGCGCGATCGCGTCGGGTAGGGTATCGTGCGTTTCGCCGTCGGTGAAGACGACGAGGACCCGGTCGGCGCCGGCGCCGCCCACGGACAGAAGCTGGCCGCCTTGCTGCAGCACGGAGGCGAGGCTGGTGCCGCCTTCACTCGCGAGGTCGGGATCGAGACCGTCCAGATACATGCGGACGGCGCTGCCATCGACGGTGAGCGGCGTAAGGATGTAGCTCCGGCCGGCAAAAGCGAGGAGCCCGAGTCGATCGCCGTCCAGATCCTGCACCAGACGGCGACACTCGCGAACGGCGCGCTGCAATCGGTTGGGCGCCACGTCCTCCGCCAGCATCGACCGGCTGATGTCGACCGCGAGCGCGAGGTTGAGCGCGTGAGTCTCGACCGTCGCGCGGGAGCGGCCGCCGCGCGGTCCCGCGAGCGCTACACCGGCAAGCAGCGCGGCGAGCGCGAGCAGCAACGGCGCCCGTCGCGCACGCGCGCGGGCCACCCGTGCCAGCGCCCGCGACCACGCCTCCGCGCGGAAGACGCGGCGGCGGCGCGCCAGCCAGCCGAGCACGCCGATCACCAGCGCCACGAAGGGCGCGAGCGCGAGCAGGAGCGGCGCTTCGAAGATCATGGCACTCGCACGACGAGCGTCGCGTCCAGCAGGAGCTCGAGGCCGAGCGCCAGGAGCCCGAGCAACAGAAACGGCCGAGTCGACTCGTCGAACTTGGTATAACGAGTGACCTGCATCGGTGTCTTTTCGAGCTGGTCGATCTCGTGGAAGATGCGGCTCAGCGCCTCGCTGTCCTTGGCGCGGAAATAACGTCCGCCGGTGCGGTTCGCGATCTCCTTGAGCAGATCCTCGTCGATCTTCACCGGCAGCACCTCATAGCGGAATCCGCCGCCGAGCGCCCGACCCGTCGGAATCGGTGCTTCGCCCTCGGTGCCCACGCCGATCGTGTAGACCTTGATGCCGTAGACGGCCGCCGTCGCAGCCGCGGTGCGCGGATCGATGAGGCCCTTGTTGTTCACTCCATCGGTGAGAAGAAGGATGACTTTGGATCGATCCGGCGCCCGCCGGAGCCGGTTGACCGCGGTGGCGAGGCCGCTGCCGATCGCGGTGCCGTCGTCCAAGCTTCCGATCTTGATCTCGGTGACCGCCTGCTCCACCACCGGATAGTCCAGCGTTACCGGCACCTGCGTCAGCGCCTCTCCGGCAAAGGCGACGAGCCCGATCCGATCCGCGTTTCGCCCGCGGATGAACCCGATCGCCTCTTGCTTGGCCACCTCGAGCCGGTTGGACGGCGCGAAGTCCTCGGCCAACATGCTGCTGGAGATGTCGATCGCGATCACGATCGCGATTCCTTCCTTCTTCATCTCGACCTGATCCCCGCCGATTCGGGGGCCGGCGGCCGCCACGATCCACGCGCTGAGCGCCAGCGAGCGCAACGCCGCCGGCAACATGACCCACCACGCGGTGCGCGCGGTTTCCGCCGGGAGACTGACGTCGCTGTACCCCACGGGCGAATGCGCCCGGCGCCGGCGCCACCACCAGAGCGGCAGCAGGAGGAGCAGCAGCAGGAGCCACGGCCGGCTGAACGTCACGCGGCCCTCGGAAGCCGAGCCTCGAGATCTTCCGTCCACTGGTAGAGGCCGGCCGCGTCGATCTGCGCGCCCTGCGCAAAGCGCGCCTCGTCCAACGCGCGGAGCAGGTCGCCGATCTCGCGGACGGGCCAGTCCGGCCGGCGCTCGGCCAACTCGGCGAGGCACGCCTCAGTCTCGAGTCCGGGATGCGCCTCGGGCACCTGCTCGGCGATCGCGGTCCGGAGCCGTTCCACCGCGGCGCCGACCACCGCGCGCGCCTCCCCGGCGTCGACCCATCGGTGCACCGGCGCGGGCGGAATCGGACTGTCGCTCGCGTCCGGAACCGGAACGGGCTTACCCCGCCGCCGCCAGAGCCAATGAAACGGCGCGGCCAGAAGCCCCACAACCGCGAGCAGGATGAGCAGCGGAATCGGACTGACCTCTCCCGAGGGGACGGTCGACGTGATCGGCTGGGGGCGCAAGGTGGAGTCGGCGGGCACGGGAGGCAGCACGCTCGCGGCGATTACGGTGACGATCTCAGCGGGAAGCGAATCGGTTCGCCCATCGGATGCGACGAGCAACGGTCCGGGCACGCGGAGCGTGTGTTGGCCCGGGACCCACACCGTGAGTGGATAGGCGATCTCCACCGAGTCGCCGTGCTGGCTGACCCTCGGCCGGCCGAGCAGCTCCACGTCGCCGGTCGGCTCCCACTCGGCGGGCCGCGCCTCGAGTCCGTGCTGCACCGCGACCATACGGTGAACCCAGATCGTGTCGCCCACCGTCGCCAACTGGAGCAGCAGCGGCAGCGCGATCATCGCCGTCCCACGCGCCGAGCCCGCGCCGCGAAATGACGGCGCAGCGGGACCTTGTAGTCAGCTCCCGTCATCAGCTCGAGATGATCGACACCTGAGGCCAGAAGCAGCCGCCGGCGATCGTCGCGCCGCCGCTCGGCCACCCGCGCGACCCGCTCGCGCACCGCGCGGTTGCCGGTATCGACCAGCACGCGCTGATCCGACTCGGCGTCGGCCAGCTCGATCCAGCCGGACTCGGGCAACTGGTACTCGCGCGGATCGTCGACCGTGATCGCGACCACTTCGTGCCGCCCCGCGAGCCGCCGGAGCGGCCGCTCCCACTCCTCGGCCTGAAAATCGGAGAGCAGCACTACGATGCTCCGATGGCGGAGCAGGCGACCCGCGTAGGTGAGACTCGCCGCGAGATTGGTGCGCCGCCCGGCCGGCTCGAATGCGATGAGGTCGCGGATGACCCGCAGCGCGTGCCGTCTTCCCCGCGCCGGCGGCACCACCCGCTCGACTCGATCGGTGAAGAAGAGCGCGCCGACCCGGTCGTTCTGAAATGCGGCCGCTAATGCCAGCACCGCCGCCACCTCGACCGCGATCCCGCCTTTCGTCACCGGATCGCCGAACCGGGTCGAGCCCGATTGATCCACCACCACCAGGAGCGTCAGCTCGCGCTCTTCGGTGAACGTCTTGACGAACGGCGTCCCCATCCGCGCCGAGACGTTCCAGTCGATCGAGCGAAAGTCGTCTCCCGCCTCGTAGGTCCGCACCTCCGCGAACTCCATCCCCTGCCCCCGGAACACCGAACGATACTCGCCGGCAAAGATCGACCCGACGAGGCCGCGGGTTCGGAGCTCGATGGATTTGACTTGTTTGAGGATGTCGGGAGATACGGGCACTACGGCCCCCCCACCGCCCCCAGCACCTTCGTGACAACGTCATCGGTCGTCACGTCCTCGGCCTCCGCCTCGAACGTGAGCACGATGCGGTGGCGCAGGACATCGGGGGCAAGAGCGCGGACGTCTTCGGGGACGACGTAGCCGCGGCCGCGAAGGAAAGCGTGGGCGCGGGCGGCCTGCGCCAGCGCGATCGACGCGCGCGGCGAGCCGCCGAAGGCGAGCAGCGGCTTGAGCTCGGCGAGGCCGACGCTGCCGGGATCGCGGGTGGCGCGCACCAAGTCGATGATGTAGTCCACGATCTTCTGGTCCATATAGAGGTCCGCGATCGCGTCCCGCGCCGCGAGGATGGCGGCCGGCTCCAGCAACCGCTCGACCGGGATCTCCTTGCCGCCGCTCATCCTGAGGAGCACTTCCTTTTCTTCGTCGCGGCTCGGGTATCCCACTCGCACCTTGAGCATGAAACGGTCGAGCTGCGCCTCCGGCAGCGGATAGGTGCCTTCGCTCTCGATCGGGTTCTGCGTCGCGAGGACGAGGAACGGCTCCTCCAGGCGGAAGGTGGTTCCGCCGATCGTCACCTGCTTTTCCTGCATCGCCTCGAGCAGCGCCGACTGCACCTTGGCCGGAGCGCGGTTGATCTCGTCCGCCAGAATGATCTGCGCGAAGAGCGGGCCCTTCTTGGCGTGGAACTCCTGGGTCTTCTGATCGTACACCATCGTGCCGATCAGATCCGCCGGCAGCAGGTCCGGAGTGAACTGGATGCGGGAGAACGAGGCGTGAATGATCTGGGCCAGGGTCCGCACGGCGAGCGTCTTGGCAAGACCGGGGACGCCTTCCAGGAGAATGTGCCCCCCGGTGAGCAGCCCGATGAGCAGCCGCTCCACCATGGCGTCCTGGCCCACGAGCCGGCGTCCAACCTCTTTGACGACCCGTTGGACCGGCACGGGGTCTGCCGCCGGGACCAGCGGCCGCGCGGTCATCTGCACGTGGCGTCCTCCTCAGGAATCAGTATGAAAATAGAGCGATCGGCGGCGATCATTCGCTGTCCGTCAGGTCGATCGCCCGATAGATCGCGGCTTCTTCCTTCGGTGTGAGCAGGCGCCACCGACCGGGCTCCAGGTCACCCAGACGAACCGGACCGTAGGAGAGTCGGGCCAGGCGCTCCACTTTGAGACCCATCTCCTCGCACCAGCGACGCACGATACGGTTGCGGCCCTCGCTGAGTGTCACGTCGACGATGCTGCGCCCGCTAGTGCCCGGTCGAACCCGCACGTCGGAGGGGACGACCGGCTTGCCATCCACCAGCACGCGCTGGCGCACCGCCTGCGCCACCTCGGCGGTGGTGCGGCCGTGAACCAGGGCGGTGTAATGCCGGGGAATCCGGTGCCGCGGATGGGTGAGGCGGTGAACCGCCTCGCCGTCCGTGGTGAGCAGCAACAGCCCGGTCGTCATGACGTCGAGCCGGCCGACGTAGGTGAGCCCGGCCGGGTCCTTGATGAAATCGAAGACCGTGCGGCGTC
>JBGPVE010000109.1:0-9198 GCA_041491545.1 Gemmatimonadota bacterium
CCTCGTCCATCCGGCTTCCCGTGTCGATCAGAGCGGTGGCGATGATGGTAAGGCTTCCGCCGCCGTCGATGTTCCGGGCCGCCCCGAAGAAGCGCTTGGGCTTTTGCAGCGCGTTGGCGTCGACGCCGCCCGAGAGGATCTTGCCCGAATGGGGGACGACCACGTTGTGCGCGCGGGCCAGGCGGGTGATCGAGTCCAGCAGGATGACCACGTCCCGGCCGTGCTCGACCAAGCGCTTGGCTTTTTCGATGACCATGTCGGCGACCTGCACGTGGCGGTCGGCCGGCTCGTCGAAGGTGGAGGAGATGACCTCCGCCTTGACGTTCTCCTCCATGTCGGTGACTTCCTCGGGGCGCTCGTCAATGAGCAGCACGATGAGGACGATCTCGGGGTGATTCTCGCTGATCGAGTTGGCCAGCTTCTGCATCAGGATCGTCTTACCGGCTTTGGGCGGCGCCACGATGAGGCCGCGCTGGCCTTTGCCGATGGGGGAGAGCAGATCCACCACCCGCATCGACAGATCGCTCACCTTACGCTCCAGCCCGATGCGCTGGTCGGGATAGCGGGGCTTGAGGTTGTCGAACGCGATCCGATGCTTGGTCTTCTCCGGCTCCTCGAAGTTGACGCTCTCGACCTTGAGCAAGGCGAGATAGCGCTCGCCCTCCTTCGGGGGCCGCACCTGTCCCATGACCGTGTCACCGGTGCGCAGATCGAACCGCTTGATCTGGCTGGGGCTCACGTAGATGTCGTCGGGACCGTAGAGATAGTTCCAGTCCTGGCTTCGGAGGAAGCCGTACCCTTCGGGCAGGATCTCGAGCACGCCCTCGCCACGGATCACCGTGTCCTGATCCAGCAACGATTGCTCGATCCGGAAGATGAGATCCTGCTTACGAAGGCCGGAGTAGTTGGTGATGTTCAACTGCTCGGCCAGCGTGTGCAGCTCGGCGACGGACTTCTGCTTTAGCTCAGCGATATCCACGGACGGGACTCCAGGCATGGCTGCCCGCTCGGCGGACCGAGGGGCTCGACGGGTTGTTGGCGTGACGGAAGGCCGGGGGCGTTTGGACAGTGTTGGCAGTGAAGGTCTATGTGACGTGCCCCGCCACAGCGGAGCGACTGCATCGGAATGGTCCGGGGAGAAGCCTACGATAGTAGCAGCGCTTGAACTTAGAACTGCCGCGAAGCAGCGTCAAGAGGCTCCTGGACCAGCGGTTTCCTCCGGTTCGCCCTGCACGCCGCTCGACCGGCCGGCGGTGAACGGCCGCCAATCTATTGCCTAACCCCGTTCTCACTCTATATTTACCCAACCCTTTCAAGCCCGGCGGGTGACGCCTCCCGTCCTACCCCCGGCGGGGATCACTGATGCCCATTCAGACGGTCCGTCCGAGCACGCGGGATCCCCGCGACCCGGTTCTTCACGAGCTTGACCCCATCCGATGTGCCGGTCAACTAGTCAGCCTATCGCTCACCATTCGCCGGGCCGACGACGGCGCCTGGCGCGGCCGCCTGATCTTTACCGACCCTGAAACGAGCCAGGAGCGCGAGACGGCTGAGATTTTCTGCGGCGAGTCCGAGGACGAGTTGTGGCGGTCGGTTCATGAGCTTCGCGACCACCACTTCCGCGATCTATACCGATCGCTGGATTGACGGAGGTCGCATGACCGAGCCGGAACGACTCAAGAAGTTCCGACACGATTTGTCCAATCCGCTCTCGGCGCTGCTGGCCGAAACGCAGCTCCTGCTTCTCAGCGAGCGGCAGTTGGATCCCGAGACGATCTCCGGTTTGCGAGAGATCGAGGCGCTCGCGATTCGGATGCGGGGGATGTTGCGGGAGATCTAGATCGTCTCGGAGCCACGAGCCCGTCCATGCGCGAGGTAGACGGCGAGAAACACGAGGCTTCCGAGCCCGGCCGCGACTCGGCCCACCAGTCCACCGCCCGCCGTCGACAGGAACCCTTCGATCATCCCGGCGATCGTGAGCAGCACCACAGTAGCCCCGACCATCCGCACCGCGATTCTCCCATTCACCATCAGCGCATCACCGCGGCTCAGCTCGCCCGGTGCGATGATCGATCGTCCAAGCAGAAATCCCGCCGCGCCGGCCACCCAGATCGCAAAGAGCTCCAGCACGCCGTGACCGACGATGAACTCCAGCAGGTAACCGAGCAGTCCCTGGTTGGCGAAGTGGCCGGCGAAGGTGCCCAGCGCGAGACCGTTGAAGGCGAGTAGCACCAGCGAGCCGATGCCGAGGAAGATGCCGCCGGCGAAGCAGCTCATCGCGATCCGCACATTGTTCGTGATGATGAACGAGGCGGCCGCCGGCCGATTCGCCCACGCGACCTCGACGTACTTCCGGCCCTCTTTGGCCCGCGACCGGCCGGCCTCCGCCCGACGGAGCATCACCTCGGGCAGGAGCTCGGCTGCCAGGGCCGGCCGGTCGCGCATAAGCGCATAGCCGCTCAATGCCGGGCCCATGAACACGAGGCACGCCAGGAGCACCATCCGGCGCTGCTGGAGCACCGCCCCCGGAAAATCGCGCGAGACGGTATGCCAGATCGAGCGCCAGCTCATGCGCTCGTCGCGGTACAGCGCGTTGTGCCCCGCCGCCACCAGGCGCTCGAGGTGGCCGATGGTCGCCGGCTCGGCGCGATAGGTGCGCGCCCGGGCGAGGTCGGCGGCCACCTCGCGGTAACGCGCCGCGAAATCCGGCAGCTCGGCCGGAGTGAAGCTGTCCAATCCTCGGCGCGCGGCCCGCTCGGCCAGGCGGTGAAACTCGTCCCACCGGTGCGCCTGTTGGGTGGCGAGCCGGTCCCCCATGGCGCTGCGTCCGGCCAAGCGGCCCTGGCGCCGGGTAAGCTCCCGGGCATGCAGCTCGACCAGCGCCTCAGCCGAGTCGCCCGGGCCCGGGCGCAGGTGGGGAGCGAGGCCCGAGCGCAGGTGGGGAGCGAAGCGCGCGGCCAGCGATTCGGTGATGCGCCCTGACGCGCGTGCATCAAGCTGCCCGATTCGCGCGACGAAACCCGCGAGCAAACGAAATTCCGCATCGGTGAGAACCGGGGCGGCGAGCGGCTCCGCCTGGGGGGCCGCCGCGGCGCGCGGGGCGGCGATTTCCCAGGGCCGATCTCGCACCACGATGGTCCCGGCCACCATGTCTCCCAACCGCTGCCCGCGCGGATGCAGGGCGGTGAGCAGGACTCCCGTGACGTAGGGCGGTGGGAGAAAGTCGGCGATGCGAAGCAGGTTCCGGGCGACGGCGGCACCGAGCGTCACGGCGTGCCCCGTCTCCTGAACCACGCGGAGTCCGGCCCGGCGTTTACCCGGGGTCTGGCCGGCGCGCATGCCCTCGAAAAAGATGAAGTAGCCATTCCACAGCGCGAACAGGAAAAAGATGACGATCGCCTCGGTCCAGGTGCCGCCGGGGATCAGCCGATAGCGCTCGAGAATGGCCAGCAGAATGAGGCTGCCGAGCGTGAGTCCGCCGAGAATGAGGTTGTCGATGAGTGCCGCGACCAGTCGGGAGCCGAAACCCGCAATCTCGAGGTCGAGCAGCACATGCTCGGGGGTCTCGACCTCGAGGTGCTGACGGAAGTCGGGTGGCACGGGCTGGGACGCGGCTGGTCGCGACATGTCGAAGGATTCTATCGTCAGGCCTTCCGGCGGGCGACCCCGGGGGCCCATCTTTCTGCGCCTTCCCTGCGCCTTCTCGCGTTCAAGGAGCTCCACATGACTGCCGTGGCCCTGCGCCCGCTCTCCGTGGGCGAGATCTTGGACACCGCGTTTCAGCTCTACCGGCGGCACTTCGGCACGTTGGCGGTGATCGTGATCGTCTGTACCGGCCTGCCGTTCCTGCTCCAGCTCTACGTCGAGGCGTCCGGGTCGACGATGGTGCATCCGTTCCTGACAGCCGCTTACGTGATTCTCATGGTTGTCGGCAGCTCGATCGCCACGGCGGCGACCGTGTTCGTGGTGTCGGAGAGCTATCTCGGCCGGACGATCGCGGCCGGCGAGGCCCTGGGGCGCTCGACGCCGTATCTGGGCCGGCTGATCGTCTCGTCGCTCTTGTTTGGATTGCTGGTGGGCCTGGGCGTTCTCCTGCTGGTCGTGCCCGGCATCATCCTCACGGTCGGTCTCGCACTGACCTGGCCGGCACTCGTGCTGGAGTCCGCCCCCAGCGCGAGCGCGGCGCTCGAGCGCTCGTGGGGGCTCACCAAAGGCTATCGCTGGAAGATATTCGGCCTTCTCACGGTGTTCTTCGTTCTGCTGCTGCTTCCCACGTTGGCGATCGGCGGGCTGGTGGGCTTGGTGACGGTGTTCGCCGGCAGCCGTGGCAGCGGCAGCAGCCCGGTCGCCATACTCGTTACTCAGCTCATGCTGGTGATGCTCATCCGCATTCTCATTTACCCGCTCTACAACTGCGTGCTGACGGTCGCATACTACGATCTCCGGATCCGCAAGGAAGGGTTCGACCTGGAGGTGCTGGCATCGACTATTCGAGCCGCCTGAGCGGGCTGGACGGCACTCTGCCGGGCCTTCAGCAGTCGCCGCCGGACGATTCGCTGCGCGCCGTGCTCGACACGGTGTTCGCGGCGCCGTCCTACCGTTGGGTCGAAGGGCCTGACCCACTCGGATTCATGCGGGAGTGGCGAGACCGATTCATGGACTGGGTCACCCGGCTCCATAACGGGAGCCCCGTGCTCTTCAAGCTGCTCCTCCTCGGTTTGGCCGCCGTTCTCGCCGGGATTCTGCTCCACGCGGGCTACGTCCTTCTCGCCACTGTGCGGGGTGGGACGCGAGCCACGGCGATCACGCGCGGCACGGCGCCGTCTGAGCTCCGCGACGCCGCGTGGTACTTTCAGAGCGCCGACGATGCGGCGCGGCATGGCCGCTACGCCGAGGCACTCCGCCTCGCGTGTGTCGGTCTGATGCTGCACCTGGACAGTATCGGATCGGTTCGCTACACGCCCAGCAAGACACCAGCCGAGTACGTGCGCGAGGCCCGCCTCGCTCCGGAGGAGCAGGCGCGACTCGGCCGCCTGGTTGGGGCGCTTTACCGCCACATCTACGGCGGCACCCCGTGCGACGCGACGGCGTACGCCGATTGGCGCGCCGCGGCGACATCGGGCTGGCATGCGCCCCGCACTTAAGCCCGCCGCGGTGGCGGCCGCGCTGATCGCGCTCGCCGCGGCGGTGGCGGCCCTCGGGCGCCGACAAAACCACGAGCCCGATCGCGATCCTCGCCGCTCCACCTTTCTCGCCGGCCCCGCCGGCGCGCGCGGCTTTGCCGAGGCACTCGGCCGGCTCGGTGTGACCGTCGAGCCGCTGCGGCGAAGCCCCCGCGACTTGGGTCCGGAGCTGGCGGCAGGCGACTCGACGCTGCTCGCGTTGCTGGGCGCGACCGAGCCGCTCGAGCTGGACGAGGGAATCGCCCTGGCCCGTTTGAGCGAGCGCGGCGTCGATCTATTGCTCGCGGGCCGCGGCGCCGAGGCGGCGATGCGTTGCTTCGGCTACTCGGTGCTCCGGCGATGGACACCGGTCTACGCCGTCGAGCCGGGGCGGCCGTCGGAGCGGCCGGGGCTTCGCGTCAACGCGGTGCTGATACCGACCAAGGAGCGCGTCCTTCGAGATTCGAGCGAGATGGGCGGCGTAGTCGTGACATCGTGCGCGGTGCCGGCGCCGATCCAGATCGACACGCTGCTCCGGGCAGGCGACAAGTGGGTGGCCGCGATGCGGCTCACGCTCACCCGCAATCGCCGGGTCACGATCGTGGCCGACGACGCACTTTTTTCCAATCGCTCCGTCCGCGCGACCGCCGCCGGCCCCTTCGTGCTCCGTCTGGTCACGGGACGGTATCGTCGGGTTCTGGTGGACGAGTATCACCACGGCTTCGCTGCATCGGGGTCGTTGCGGCGCGCGCTGTGGGACTGGAGCCTGCGCTCGCCATGGGGCTGGGCCGGATGGCAGCTCGTTCTCGTGGGGCTCATCGCGTTGCTGGCGGCGGCGGTACGGTTCGGGCCGGTGCGGTCGGTGATTCAGCGCCGGCGCCGCTCGCCGCTCGAGCACGTACGCGCCCTCGCGACGGCGCTGGCCGCGGCGCGAGGGCATGCGCTCGCGAGCGGGCTTCTGGTTCAAGGTCTCAGGCGGCGGCTCGGCGGCGGGCCGCGCGGCAGGATGGGTCGGGCGCCCCGCGGCGATTCCCGACCCTGGCTCGCGTCGCTGGCCGGACGGGTGCACTCGTCCGGCGGCCAGGCGGCGGTGGCCGAGCTTCTCACGCTCACCCAGGGTCCGCAGCGGGCGGAGGACGTGCTTCGGGTGGCCGAACTGGTGGAGGATGTGTGGAACGATCTCAAACCGTAGCGACCGAGGACGAGGTCGACCGACAAGCCGAAGTGGCGGCCGCGCTCCTGGGCCAACTAGGTCGGGTGGTATTGGGTCAGGAGACCGCGATCCGCGACACGCTCGTGGCATTGATCGCGCGGGGACACGTGTTGCTCGAGGGCGTGCCCGGCACCGCGAAGACGCTCCTGGTACGGAGCCTCTGTCTGGCACTTGGGCTCGACTTTCGCCGGATCCAGTTCACGCCCGACCTCATGCCGTCGGACATCACCGGGGTCAGCCTGCTCACGGGGCAGGGCACGTTCTCGTTCCGGCCGGGTCCGATCTTCGCGGATCTGGTGTTGGCCGACGAGATCAACCGCGCCCCGGCCAAGACCCAGGCGGCGTTGCTCGAGGCGATGCAGGAGCGGAGCGTGACGGTGGATGGTACGTCGCATCCGTTGTCCGCGGCGTTTACGGTCTTCGCCACGCAGAATCCGATCGAGTTCGAGGGCACCTATCCGTTGCCGGAAGCGGAGCTCGACCGTTTTCTGCTCAAAGTCGTGCTCGGCTATCCTGAAGCGGACACCGAGCAAGGCATTCTGACGCGGGTACTCTCCGGCTTCGAGTCCGACGATCCCGGAAGCTACGGGCTCGATGCGCCGCTCTCCCGCGACGCGATCGACGGCCTCCGGCGGACGAGCCGGCGCATTCGAGTCGAGCCGCCGATCACGCGCTACATCACCACGATCGTCCGGGCCACGCGCGGCTCTGCGTCACTGACCCTGGGCGCCTCGCCGCGGGCGAGCGTCGCGCTGCTCAAGGTGGCCCAGGCCGCGGCGCTGCTCGCCGGGCGGGCGTTCGTCATCCCGGACGATGTGAAGAGCATGGCTCCGGCGACGCTGCGCCACCGCGTGAGCGTGGCGCCGGAGCTGGAGTTGGAGGGCGTCACGGCCGATACGGCGCTCGGTGCGATCATGGACGAGGTCGAGGCGCCCAAATGATCGTGTTGCCGTCGACCCGCTGGCTCGCGGGGGCGGCGGGGTTGGCCGCGGTGGCGCTGCTCGGCTTCGTATGGCCGCAGGCGCTCGCGGTTCTGCTGGTGCTCGATCTGGCGTGGGTTCTGGCACTCGCGGCCGACGCCTGGGCCGCGCGCTCGGCGCTTCCGATCGGGGTCGGTCGGGCCGCGCCGCCGGCGTTCTCCGTGGGACGCGCGCTGCCGGTGCGCTACAGCTGGGTCCATGCCGGACGGCGGCCGCTCGAGCTGCGGGTGCGGGAGTCGCTGCCCAGTCCGCTCAGCCTGCACTCGGCGACGCGCGCGCTCCGACTCGCGCCCGGCACGGTGATGGAGGAACGGCTCACGGTCCACCCCACGCGGCGCGGTGTGGGAAGGGGCGGGGGGCTCGCCATCCGCTTCCTCGGTCCCTTGGGGCTCGCATGGTGCCAGACGCGGCTCGAGCTGCCTTGGCAGGTGACGGTGTTTCCGAGCCTCGCCGGGGCGTCCGTTCGAGCGCTTCCGCCCCAGGCGTCGGAGCGACGGGAGATCGGCCTGCGCAACGTGCGGCGGCGGGGAGAGGGCCGGCTGTTCGAGGGACTGCGCGAGTGGGTGCCGGGCGACGATACGCGAATCATCGACTGGAAGGCGACGGCCCGGCGGGGGAAGCCGATCGCCCGACAATACGAGGACGAGCGGCGGGAGCAGGTGCTGATCGTGATCGATGCCGGACGGTTGCTCACCGCCGAGGTGGACGGCGTTCCGCGGCTCGAGACGGTGATCGGGGCAGCGCTCCGGCTGGCGCATGCCGCCGTCGAGCACGACGACAACATCGGCCTCATGATCTTCGCCGACGAGGTGCAGCGCTTCGTCCCACCGGCGCGCGGCCGGCGCGCGCTCCGGTTGGTGCTGGAAGCGTTGGCCGCGGCGGAGGGCCGAGTGGTCGAGCCGGACTATCCGGGCGCGTTCCGTTACCTGGCGGCGCGAAACCGAAAGCGCGCGCTCACCGTCTTCTTCACCGACGTGATCGATCGGACCGCGAGCAGCGCTTTGGTGGTGCAGGCGGCCGCGCTTCGGCCGCGGCACCTGCCGCTCGCGGTGACGCTCAGAGATCCGGCGCTCGAGCGGCTCGCGGCGGCGCGGCCCGCCACGGTCGGTGCCGCATTCGAGCGGGCAGCGGCGGAAGAGCTGCTACTGGCGCGGGAGGAAGCCCTGGCGGACATGCGGGGGCGCGGCGTCTTGGTGCTCGACGTGCCGCCGAACGGCGCGGCGGAAGCCGTGGTGGAGCGGTATCATCAGTTGAAACGCCGGGGCGTGATATAGGGCGCAACTGGAAATGGGGCAGCGAGTTAGATATGAGCCTCCCGCTGTTGCTGGGGGCTGATTCGCCGAGCATCGATGGCCCTGACCAGAGGAGCCGGATGTCATTCTCCGAGTCGTTCGCCCAATTCGCCCGGTCGACCGCCCGAGTCTCAGGCTCGGGGGCCATTTTCGGGCTTGCCGTTTTCGTCATCGTCGTCTGGGCGATCACCGGGCCCGTGTTTCACTTGAGGAGTTGGACCAGCTGAAGGCCCGCTTCGCGGCACTCGCGGAGGAGTCTCGCGCGGCTAGCTCGCGGGGCGAGCGGGACGACGACTGCCCGCCTTTGCCGGAGGAAGAGCGCGAGCGCCCAACTCCGAACCGTGAGGAAGGCGCCGTGCGTGAAGCCGCCGGGGCGTCAAGCTGAGATCGGCAGCTTCGTCAAGTCGGGAAAGGCGGTGACAAAAGCGGCGACCGCGCCGGGATCGAGTTGCGTGCCGGCAACTCGGCGCATCTCGGTCAACGCGTCCGTGGGTGAGTGCGCGCCGCGATAGGGCCGCTGGGTGGTCATCGCGTCGAATGTATCGGCGACC
>JBGPVE010000110.1:0-9027 GCA_041491545.1 Gemmatimonadota bacterium
GACCTCCGCCCGACCGGTATGCGCCTACCGTGGAAACGGGTTCGCGACAAGCCCGTCCGCCTGTTCAGCCGGGATGCCGTTCTGAGGTCGCTAAGGAAGGCTGCCGAAGGCAGCGCGAAGGTTCGGAGCAAGGCCAAGTAGATCCCTCGGTCGCTGTTCGACTTCATCGTGGGAGTGTTCCGCTGGTGGCTCCGGGTTGCGGCCTATGCGTTCCTGCTCACGACCGATCGCTATCCGCCGTTCAGCCTCTCCGCGGCCACAGTCACCGCCGAGGTTTGCCCACCGGAATGAGATAGAGGGGCTTCTCGTCTTCGGGTAGGTTGAGCGCGCGCTGCACTGCCCCGTCGTCGAATGCTCCGACCGGTACGGCACCGAGTCCGAGGGCGCCGGCTTGAAGCAGGAGGTTTTCGGCAGCGTGGCCGACCTCGATATGCACGTAGCGCGCCCCGCGCTCGGACCCGTACTTCGACGCGGTTCTGGCGTACACGGCGGCGATTACGAACACCACCGCAGCCTCCCCCACTGCACCTTGCCCGAGGGCGGCGCGCTGCAATGCTGGGCGGACATCCGCGCCGCCCAGTCCGATCAGCCGGTGTCCTTGCGGGCGGTAGCGGTAGAGCCCCTCCGGCGCGGCCACGTAAAGCTCGAGCGGATACAAGGCACCCGCCGATGGCGCCGTACGGTATCCCTCTCCGTGGGTGATCCCCTGCGCGGACCACGCCAACTGCGAGATCTCCGCCGACAAGAGCCGCTCCGGCCCAAACTCCCGGGTGGAGCGCCGCGCTCGGAGTGCCTGCGCCAGCGACATCCCCCCGGTGTCCGTCGCCATCGGCAGGACGACCTCGCTCGCGAGGACCTGCCCCAACGGTTCCTCTCCCCGCATCGGCATGCCAGGATTGCACGCTCCCAAGCTCACCGCGACCGACGCAGCACCGGAGAGGCTCAATGTCCATCGCGCCCCCCGTCGGGCGCCGCGTTCACCGCGCATGGCACCGTAGAGGATAGGGAACTCGCAATGAGGAAATCGTGAACTTCACGATAACGAAGGGCGGAGCGGGAACGGTCGTGCCAGCCGCGCTGGAGAAAATCATTTTGAGTCTTGCGCTGGGGCGGACCGATACGTAGGTTGGCGGTTGCCAGGTTGAGACTTGATCGTCCTCAGTCTGGAGCGGCGAGGCCAATCGCGTGCCTCGCCCACGTCGCGCCGGCGCTGCGACGTGCCGTGCAAGAGGTTGATCCGCGATTTAGCCGGACTTGCAGCGCTCGTACCGGCGAACCAGATGGCCTGCGAACCGTCTGGGGATGGAAGCCGGAGCTCCCAAGGCCACACCGCAAACGCTTCAGTTTAGGCGGCGGCCAAAGGAAGAGGAACGGGGAAGCGAACTCCCCGACTCCGGGTAGCCAGTACGTAGGCGGCCCGTCACTCTTCGGAGTGGCGGGCCGCCTTCTTTTCGGTTGGTTGGCAGGCCACCAGCGTCCGCCTCGGCGAAAGACGTCAAACCTTGGTGCCTAGCCCCGTGCTCACCGTCAAGCCGACCCGCCGGATAGAAGCGCGTGCACCAGCCCCTGCCGGCTCACGATTCCGATCAGCACCGGCCGGCCGCCGGCCCGGCGCACGACCGGAAGGCTCTGAAAGCGGGTCTCGACCATCAGGTCCGCTGCCGCGAACGCCGGATCGTCGGCCTCGACGCTGATCACGCCGTGCCGCATGACGGCGCTCACCGGGGTCGACGCGACCTGCCGGGCATCGGGTCGGCGGAGCTCGGCGTCCGGCCGGAGTGCGCGGAGGATGTCCAGGCGGGACACAATCCCCAGCAACACTCCTTCGGCGGTGACGACGGGAAACGCATCGACCTCGGCGTGATGCTCGAAGAGCTTCGCCAGCTCGGCCAGGGTCGTCCAGGGCGTCACCGTGACCGCGGGAGTCATCATCACCTCCCGCACGAGCTGAGCGGAAACGGGGGTTCCTCGGCGCGTCACGGGTCGGCCCTCCTTCGCCTCGTGCGTGCGCCTCGACGGGCGCGTTGGCGACAACACTAGTCGCGGAGCGATGAGGCCCCGATGAAGGCGGGATGAAGCCGGAGCGAAGCTTCAAGCTCACTTCACGATGACTTCGCATCCGAGGTTGTACACTGGGCGGCGTTGCTGCTGAGCCGGGCGCGCCTCGAGGCCGATGCGAGTCGGGGATCGCCGGCGCAGCCCGCGCGTCACGGTCCCGAGCGTCACCATCGGCATCCGTAGGAGTCCGGGCGGCACAACCGCGTATATCGATCGGATGGTCGTGTTGTAGCTCCTCGGCCGCTTCGGAGGGCGGGCAGTGAGCGGAACGACATGCGGCGAATTTCTGCAGTGGGCGCTCCCGCAGCTTCGGCTTTCATGGGGCGGCTTCCGGCGGGTGCATCGCCAGGTCTGCCGCCGTATCGCAGCGCGTGTTGCCGGGCTTCACTTGGCCGACTGCCTGGCGTACCGCCAGTACCTCGAGACACACCCGGCCGAATGGACCGTGCTCGATAGCTTCTGCCGGATCCCCATCTCCCGACTGGTTCGGGAACGCTTGGTCTTCGAGCGGCTGGCGTCGGACGTGCTGCCCACGCTGGCCGAGGCTGCGGCCGCGCGGGGGGCTGCCGAGCTCCGTTGCTGGAGCGCTGGCTGCGCCTCTGGCGAGGAGCCTTACAGCCTCGCGATCCTGTGGCAGCTCGTCCTGGCGCCTCGCTTTCCTGCGCTCTCCCTGCGGGTGACGGCCACGGACGTCGACGAACAGCTGCTCGAACGGGCCCGGGCTGCCATTTACCGCCGGAGCAGCCTCCGGGAGGTGCTGGATGAGTGGATCGCGGCGGCATTCACCCTCTGTGACGGGCTGTACGCCCTCCGGCCAGAATTCAGGGCCGCGGTCCAATTCCACCAGCAGGACGTGCGCCGGTTGCTGCCGGTGGGGCTCTTCGATCTGGTTCTATGCCGGTATGTCGCGTTCACATACTTCGATGAGTCCCTGCAGCGCCGGACGCTCGAGCGCCTGCTCACGGTGCTTCGACCCGGCGGGGCGCTCGTGATCGGGCTCAAGGAACGCCTGCCGAGCGGAGTCGAGGGCATCGAGCCCTGGGTGCCTGATCTGCGGATCTTTCGACGCGTAGGAGCGGAGCATGGATGTGATTGTGAGCGAGCTCAGGAGCCCGCCGGTTGAGGCCTTGCCACTCGAGATGGTCGAACGAAAGGGGCTCGGTCATCCGGACACGATCTGCGACGCTCTGGGCGAAGAGGTCTCCCGCGCCCTGAGCCGGTTCTACCTCGCGCGTTTCGGCCGCGTGCTTCATCACAACGTGGACAAGGTCCTGCTCTGCGCGGGTGCCGCACGTCCGGCCTTCGGCGCAGGCGAGATCGTCGAGCCTCTGGACGTCTACATCTGCGGCCGCGCGAGCCGGGACGTGCGGGGTGTGCGGGTGCCCATCGAGGAGCTTGCCGCAACCGCTTGCCGGACGTGGCTCCGCCGCCACCTTCGTGCCTTGGATCCGGAAAGACACGTTCGGCTGCACTTGCTGGTCCGTCCCGGTTCCCCGGAGCTCGTCGAGCTGTTCCTCCGCCAGCGTGCAGGCGCGCCGCCGCTCGCGAACGACACCGCCATTGGAGTGGGCTTCGCGCCGCTCAGCGAGCTGGAACGGCTGACGCTGGCCGTCGAGCAGCGGCTCAACGCCGGCGCCGTGAAGGCGGCTTACCCCGCCCTCGGTGAGGACGTGAAGGTCCTCGGGATTCGCCGCTACGGGACGGCGGATGTGACTGTTGCATGCGCGATCGTCGGCCGGCATGTACGGAGCGTGGCCGAGTACCTGGCAGCGACGGAAAGTGCGCGGCGCATTGCGGAAGATGCCGCTCGGGAGGTGTCCGGCCTGGACGTCGCCGCTGCCGTCAACACGGCGGATGACCCGGGAGCCGGCAGTCTGTATCTCACTGTGACAGGAACATCCGCCGAGAGCGGCGATGACGGCCAGACCGGCCGGGGCAACCGGGCCAACGGACTGATCACCCCATGCCGTCCGATGTCGCTGGAGGCGGGGGCGGGCAAGAATCCGATCAACCATCCGGGGAGGCTCTACCAGGTCGCCGCGGGGCGGATCGCAGCGGAGGTCGTCGACACTGTCGAGGAAGTCAGTGCCGCGGAATGCTACCTTGCGAGCCGGATTGGCTGGCCCATCACGACGCCGCAGGCCGCCGAAGTCAGGATCCGTATCCCGCCGGGCGGATCAGCCGGAGATCTCGCAGATCGAGTCCGGACGATTGTCGAGGCCCAGCTCGAGCTGCTGCCCATCTACTGGCGAGAAGTTCTGTCGGAGGTCACCGCGCAGCCGGTAGCGCTCGGCTGGTGACGCGGATCCCTCATGCTGGCTTCACGCGCGGTTCATGGCAGGTCGCCGATAATCTCCTGACGTCCGTGGAGGGACTGATGGCGACCAGGTCGTCTACGCCGGCTCCGGTGCGCAAACCGCGGCTTTCTTTCCGCAGCCTTCTGCTCTGGCTGCTCCCGATCTTCCTGCTCGTGGTGGTGCTGCAGTGGCCATGGCGCAGGGGAGCGACCGCGATTACGTACTCCCAGCTTGAAGTCCAGCTGAGCCAGGACAACATCGCCGGCGTGGAGGTCATACCCGACGCTCACGTGCTCCGGGGGTCGCTGCACCGCCCAGTCCAGATCGAGGGTCGCACGGTGCAGCGCTTCGAGACCATCCTGCCCTTCGCCGACCCCGCGCCCCTGGTTTCCCGGCTCGAGGCCAAGGGGATACCCATCGAAGGCAAGCAGAGTACCTCGCCGTGGGGTGGACTGCTCTTCTCGATTCTCCCATGGCTCCTGATCGGCGCATTCTGGCTCGTGATCCTGCGCCAAGTGCGGCAGGGCGGCACCCAAGCACTCGCGTTCGGGCGCGCGCGGACCGCCGCCATCTCCCCGGAGACGCCGAAGGTGACGTTCGCCGATGTCGCCGACGTGGACGAGGCAAAGGCGGAGCTCCAAGAGGTCGTCGCGTTTCTCAAGGCTCCCGAGCGCTTCCAACGTCTGGGTGGCCGTTTGCCCAAAGGCGTGTTGCTGGTAGGCGCGCCCGGAACCGGGAAGACGTTGCTGGCGCGGGCCACGGCGGGCGAGGCCGGCCGCCCCTTCCTCTCGATCTCGGGCTCGAGCTTCGTCGAGCTGTTCGTGGGCGTCGGAGCTGCCCGGGTTCGCGACCTCTTCGCGCAGGGCAAGGCGAGCGCGCCCTGCATCATCTTCATCGATGAGCTCGACGCGGTCGGCCGGGTGCGGGGCATCGCGATCGGCGGCGGGCACGAGGAGCGGGAGCAGACGCTGAACCAACTGCTCGTGGAGATGGACGGCTTCGAGCCGAACGAAGGTGTGATCCTGCTGGCGGCGACGAATCGTCCCGACGTCCTGGATCCCGCGTTGCTCCGCCCAGGCCGCTTCGATCGCCGCGTCGTCGTCGAGCTGCCGGACGTGAGAGGCCGGGAGCTGATTCTTCGCATGCACGCGCGGAGGGTGCAGCTGGCCGGAAACGTGGATCTGGCGATCGTTGCCCGGGGGACCCCGGGGATGTCGGGGGCCGACCTGGCCAACGTCGTGAACGAGGCTGCGCTGTTTGCGGCGCGGCGGGGCAAGGATAGCGTCGATCAGCAGGACGTCGATGACGCAAGAGACAAGGTGACGCTCGGCATCGAGCGTCGCAGTCTGGTGTTGACCGAACCCGAGCGCCGGCTCACTGCGTACCATGAGGCCGGGCACGCCCTGGTGAACCTGCTGATCCCCGGCATCGATCTCGTACAGAAGGTGACCATCGTGCCCCGCGGCCACGCCCTTGGCGTCACCTTCGCGCTGCCCGAGGAAGACAGGCACACGTACACCAGGGCATACCTTCGCGGGCGATTGGCGGTCGCCCAGGGTGGAAGGGCCGCGGAGGAGGTGGTCTTCGGGCCGGACGAGGTCACGACCGGCGCTGCCCAGGACTTCGCTCAGGCCACGGAGCTCGCGCGGCGCATGGTCACCCAGTTCGGCATGAGCGACGCGCTCGGCCCGATGAGCGTTGTCGAAGGGAATGGCCTGCCGTACCCCGGGCAGGAGCTTCACCGGCGCCACGAGATCTCGGAGCGAACGGCGGAAATCATCGATGCGGAGATCCGTCAATCCCTCACCGAAGCTCTCGTGCGCGCGCGAGACTTGATCCGCGGGAACCTGGATAAGCTCCACGCGTTGGCCCGGGCGCTGCTGGAGCGAGAGACCTTGGATCGCTCCGCGCTGAACGCGGTGATGGCCGGGCAGCCGCTCCCGGCACGTGCCACGCCACCTTAAGCGCGGGGGGCCGAGCGCCTCTATACGCGGGCCTCCCCGACAGCCCGCACGATGTCACTCGCGCTCAGCACACCCAGCAACTTGCCTTGCTCGAGCACAAGCAACCGATGGATCTGCAGTCTGGTCATCAGGCGCGCGGCCGCCTGCACCGACTTCTCCGGATTGACCGCAACCACTCGCCGGCTCATCACCTCGTCCACGGTATGCTCCCCGAGCAGGTCCCACTCGGGACTTCCCGTCTGCTCAAAGCGCTCCAGGACGTCGGCGCCGGCATCCGGCCAGAAGTCGCTGAAGAATGCCGCCGGCGCTTCCTCGCCCTCCCGCCATTCCTCCGGCGGCTCGAGCTCCCACTCCGGCCGGTCCGGCTCGGCTCCCGGCACGACCGGCGTCGAGGCCTCGAACGACGCGATGTCGCTCAGGGATACCACTCCGACAACCCGGGAGCCGGCCATCACCGGCGCGCCTCCAATGTGGCGGGTGGCCAAGAGTTCCACGGCGCTCCGCAGCGTGAGGTCCGGCGACACACTGACGACATCGGTGGACATCCAGTCTCGTACTTTGCTCACGAGCTCCCTCCCTCCCACGCGCCTTGGACAGGCGTGCCCGTCAAGGGCTGGCCACGATGTGCGTGTCGGTCTTGTCCACGCCCGGGATCCTCTGGACCCGATCCACGATCATGGTCTCGAGCACCTTCATGTCCGAGCCCTCCGCCACGGCGATGATGTCCGGCACTCCCCAACAAAGGTCCGCCGAGGTGATGCCCCCTACACGTCCGATCTCCCGGGCGAGCTCGCGGGGGTTCGCTTTGGTCGCGGCAGTGACAAAGATGTATGCTTTCATGTGACTCCTAGTCTCTGGACAACTCCTATTGTGGAAGGACCGGCGTGAAGGAAGCATGAGGTTTCGCGGAACATTGCCGGGGAGGTCATCGCGTCCAGATGAGGGCCAACCTACGTGGCGCGGTCTGAAGCCAACGTGAACTTCTGGTTCAGGCGGGCTTCAGGAAGACCTCACGGGATGGCGGTAGCTTGGGGACGCGGTATATCTGAGAGGCAACACTCAGTTGGGGGCAGAATGACTACCAGGCAACGCAGACGGAAGGTGGGTTCCCGCGGTGGAATGGCGCGGGCCCGCCGCGCGGTGGGCAGATCCGCGCTCGATCAGTATCTGCCACACTTCGATGCCGTGCTCCGGCACGGCGCCGTCATTCCCGCGAGCCCGGACGACGCCTACGCCTGGCTCGAGCGCTTCGACTTCGCCCAGGCGTGTGCCGAGGTCGGCCGGGCGGTCGAGGATATGCGGGCGGTCCCCCGCGGAGTGGCCGCGGTGGCGCGCCAAGCGGCGCGCCTCCCGCCCGGCGCGAGGTTCCTCCTGGACGACGCGGTCCAGAGCGGCTTCGTCCTGCTGACCGAAAAGTCGGGCAGGCACATCGTGCTCGGGGCGGTGGGCAAGCTGTGGAACCCCCGGATCGAGCTGCTGCAGCTGAGTCGCGAAGAGTTCGCGGCCTTCCACGAGGCGAAGTACGTCAAGGCGGTGATCGGCTTTCTGGTCGTGCCGTACGGCGAGGACCGGACGCTTCTCAAGATCGAGTCCCGGTTTCTCGCGACCGACCCTGCCGCCCGGGCGCACTTCCGGCGATCGTGGCATGCCGACGAGCCGTTCATCGCCTTCCTGATGCGGCGGGTCGTGCAGGCGCTCAAGGGGATCGCCAAGGAGCAGCGGGACGCGGAGGCCCCACCTCCGCCCTGGCGGCGACCTGAGGTCAGCGGGGCCTGAAGGGCTCGGCCAAGTTCAGCTCGAACGCCCGCCATTTCTCGAGTGAGCGCGACCTTCGCGGGCTTGCCGGCAGCCCGCAGACGGCCAGCAGGAAGAGCACGCGCTCGTCCGGCTGCCCGGGCGTGCGCGCGATGGCGAGGAGCCCGCAGGCGATCATGACCCGAAGCCAGCGGCCATACCCATCCAGCCGCTCGGCCGGGAGCACCAGGTAAAGCGTCATCCGGTCGCGCTTGAGCGCGCGGAGGTCCGCGGTCGACCGGCCCAGCACGCCAGCCATGCGCGGGCTGTCCAGAAAGTGGGTATGGCTCTGGGCGGTCGAGAGGACGCCGCTAGGTGAGGAGGTTTTCCCGCGCACTCGCACCCCGCGGGCCACTTCGTTTCGGTCCCGCTGAGAGTCGTTCGTGTTCTCGCCAGAAGGCCCAAGCCGGTACCGCGCCAGCTCGGGCGCCACGGTGGGCAGGCCTATAGATGAGGGACGCTCGACGGGCGGGCGACCCTTACAGCGTGAGGACGCAGCGGGTGGCTGATTGGCTAGTTGGGCGGCATGGTTTCCGCAAGCCACGCAAAGATGCGCGCCCACATATCGCGGATGTTCGCGGGCGAGTCAATCACGTGCCCCTCGCCAAAGTACCGGACAAACCGCACACGCTTGCCCAGTCGGTGCAACCCTGTGAAGACTTCTTCCGCGCCCTGAATCGGCACATGGTCCTGATCGCCGTGGATCAGCAGCAACGGCGTCGTCACGCGATCCAGGTAGTAGACGGGACTATTTTTCAGGTATCGCCATAGATCCAACGACGGCGGCGCACCGAGACGGCCCTGCCCCGCCTCGGCCATCTTCTGGTTCGCCATCGCGAGGTAGGTGTCCGGCCGATAGCGGTCCCATGGCCTGAGGCTGCCGTAGTCGAGGACATGATCGGCCGGGCCGGCGA
>JBGPVE010000111.1:0-9011 GCA_041491545.1 Gemmatimonadota bacterium
GGTGACGCCGGCCAGGCGGTCGGCGACGCGGGCCGGCGTGCCGCGGAGTCGCTCGATCAACTCGGGGTAGATGCCGACGGGAAGGGCGAAGTCGAAGCGGCGATCGAACCACTTGATGTGTGGGGGCATGACCAACTCACGTCGCGCGCAGCTCGCGCCCTTTCCAGTTCCACCACTTCAGCAGCTCTGGCTCGGGGCGCGAGGTCCGCGCGAAATACACCGCGCATCGAAAGGCATAGAGCACACAGGGATCCTGGCGGCCCCGCAAGGCATTCAGGTCTTGGTAGAGGCGTTCGGGATTCCGCCGCTTGAGGTCGATCACGCGGCGGACGCCAAGATCCCGGAGATCTCCGGCAAGGCTGGGGCCGATGCCGGGGATCGTCTGGAGCTCGTCCTTGGTCCGAGCACGGGTCTTCTGCATATGACCACCCTCCGTGGCGACTACGGCAAACTAGTATCGGTTACCGCGGCACCGCAATTTCGGCTACCAGTCCCCCCGAATCTCCTCGTATGCCCGCTCGACCCCCGGCTCCAGAAAGTAGTTCCGAAACCCCCACCGCCGAGCGGCTCACATCCCGCCCCGGGGCGCGATGGTCGATGCAGCAGCATGCCGGGCACCTGGCGGACCTCGACGATGCGCTCTTCCTGCCGCGGCTGGACGACTACGACGCCGGGGCCCTAGTCCTTCGTCCGGCCGACATGGCCAATGCCGGAACCGAGGCCGCAAACCACAACAGCCGGTCACTTTCAGCGGTGCTCATGGGCCTGTGCCAGAGTCGCGCCCGGGTGGTAGCCCGCCTCGAGGGGCTCACGCCCGCGGCCTTTGCGCGGGTGGCGCGTCACCCCCGTCTCGAGCGTCCCATGCGGGTGGTGGACATGATGTTCTTTCACGCCGAGCACGATGACTACCACTTAGCCCGAATTACGGAGGCGATCTCGATCCCCGCCGGCGAACTGGCGATACGCCTCCCGGGACCGTAGCATTTGAAGCAGCGGGGGTGGGCGTCTGGCTCGACGGGCGGGTCGACTGAAAGGAGTTGGGCGAGTTGCGCCGACATGCCTATCGGCTGGTGGTGCCCAAGCGGCTGCTCGTGCCGTTGGACCGGGCGTAGCCCGTGCGTTTCGTCGCCCGGATCTACAGCATCTGGCTCAATCGATACGTGGACCTGCCCGCTTCGGCCAGCGCCGATTTCCGCGGGCGCCACGTACCATCAAGCTCAGCTAGCACGATGCCACCACATAGACCCATCGATCAGGAGCGAGTCCGGGAGTTCGCCCTCGCGCTGCCCGAGACCGAGGAACACTCGCACTTCGGTCGTCCCGATCTGCGGGTCAAGGGGAAGATCTTCGCGACCCTCCCGGAAGACGGGAGTTCGGTCAATCTCAAGGCGACACCCGTCGATCTCGACGCACTCGTCGCGGCCGATCCCGTCACCTTCAAGGACGTCTGGGGCGGCCGCTGGGTGGGCGTCGACCTTGCCCGAGTCGACCTCGATCTGCTGCAACAGCTCATCGTCGATGCGTGGCGGCTCACCGCTCCCAAGCGTCTCGCCGCGACGATGGACGACAGATCAGTGATGCAGCCGACCAAAGCGGCGGGCCGCGATCGGAGGAGCAAACGGAAATGAGCCAAGACACCGCCTTTCGCCTGCAGATCCAGGACCTTCTGGACTGGCACCACGCCCATGCCGATTTCGAGACCGTAGTCAAAGACCTGCCTGCCAAGCTCCGGGGAGTGGCGCCCGAGCGGCTGCCGTATTCGCCCTGGCAGCTCCTCGAGCACATCCGCCTGGCTCAACACGACATTCTCGAGTTCTGCCGCAACCCGCACTACACCGAGCTGCACTGGCCCGACGACTACTGGCCCGCCTCGGCCGCGCCTCCCTCGCCCAAGGCGTGGGACAAGAGCGTCGCTGACTTTCTCGCCGATCGGGCGGCGCTCAAGCAACTGGCCGCCGATCCCGCCGTGGACCTGTTCACCCCGATCCCGCACGGCAACGGCCAGACGGTGTTGCGGGAACTGCTGTTGGTCGCCGATCATACATCCTATCATCTCGGCGAGCTGGTTGTGGTACGGCGCGCGCTCGGAGCCTGGAAGTAGAATGAATCCCGCCGCGCGCGATGTCCCCGGTATCGTCGCGCCACCGCCACTACTTTATTTGGGCGCCTTCCTCCTTGGTCTCGGGGCCGAGTGGCTCCGTCCACTGCCCATCGTCCCTCCCCGCCTCGCGCATGTCATAGGAGGAGGCCTTCTCGTGCTCGGCGTGATCGGCTTCGCGGGCATCTGGGCGTTTCGGCGGGCTGGCACCACGCCCAATCCCTATCGCCCAACGACCGCGCTCGTGGTGGCGGGCCCGTACCGCCTCACCCGGAACCCCATGTACCTTGGCTTCACGCTGATGTACCTGGGTGTCACCTTTTGGGTCAACACCCTCTGGCCCCTACTGTTGCTACCGATCGTCCTCATCGTCATGCAGCGCGGAGTCATCGCTCGGGAAGAGGCGTATCTCGAGCGGCGCTTCGGGGACGAGTATCGCCGATACAAGGCGCGGGTCCGGCGCTGGCTCTGAACGAAATCGAGAGAGGAGATCGCGTGCCGAGGCTCGTTCAACAGTCCGTGCGACTGGCCGCCAAGCCCGAAGCGCTATACCGGATGTATCTCGATCCGCTGCAACACGCGGCGTTCACCGGCAAGAGCCCCGTCCGCATCGCGGCCGTACCGGGCGCCGAGTTCTGGGCCTTCGAGGGGATGATCCACGGCCGCGTGCTGGCCCTGACACCCGGAAGGCAGATCGTCCAGAGTTGGCGCAGTCTCGAGTGGATGCCGGATGACCTGGACGCGACGCTCGTTCTCACCTTCTGGCCCGACCCGGACGGAGCCCGAGTCGATCTGAACCACGTCAACGTACCCGATCACCTGTACGAGAAGATTCAAATCGGCTGGCCCAACCACTACTGGAATCCGTGGCGGGCATATCTCGCCCGCTCCGGCTCATCGTGATGAGCCCACAAACTCGACCGGACCTGAGCCGGCTCACCCTCGTCCTTGCCGCGCTCGCCGCGTTGCTGCTGCTCGTGGCCGGCCCCGGCGCACGACTCGACTTCTGGAGCTTCCGGACCGGTTTCACCCTGCTGCGCTGGGCCGCGTATCTCGGTCTGGCCGCCGCTACCGCGGCGCTCCTGCAACTGCTCGTGCCGCGCTGGCGCGGGTCGCGCTCACTGGTCCTCGGAGGCGGTCTCGTGCTGGGCGTCGCCGCCGCCGCCGTTCCTTGGCGCTGGCTGCGGCAGGCGCGCGGCGCACCGCCGATTCACGACATCACGACTGACACGAGCGATCCGCCGGCGTTCGTGGCCATGCTTCCAGAGCGCGCGTCCGCTCCCAATCCCGCGGAGTACGGCGGCGCCGAGATCGCCGCTCAGCAGCAACAGGCCTTCCCGGATCTCCGTCCTCTCGTGCTTCCCATGGCGCCAGGGCCTGCGTTCGGGCGAGCGCTGGCCGCCGCCCACCAGATGGGCTGGGCGGTGCTGGCCGCGGACTCGGCCGCCGGGCGCATCGAGGCCACAGCGACCACTCCCTGGTTCGGTTTCAAGGACGACGTGGTCGTCCGGATCCGACCGGAGGGCACAGGCAGTCGGATCGACGTGCGAAGTGTCTCGCGGGTCGGCCAAGGGGACGTCGGCACCAATGCTCGCCGCATTCGCGCGTATCTGGGTCGTCTTTCGAGCTGACACGGGCCGGCGCTTCGGATGATGCAGCCAGGCCGACATGTCGTCTTCGTCACCGGCGGCACCGGATATTTGGGCAGCGCGCTCATCCCCGAGCTGCTGGCGCACGGCCATACAGTTCGAGCGCTGATTCGTCCGGGAGCGAACCAACACCGCCGCTACCTGAAACGGCAACCCCCTCAAGTCCGTAGAGAATCGAGATGAAGCTCGCGTTTTTGTTCGTCGCCTGCCTGGTGTCGACCGCCGCCGCCCAGGATGACTGGCGGCCGCTCCCCATCGAGCGGGTCGAATCCCTGCCTGACGGCGCCATCACGACCGAGTTCGCGCTCACTCCGTCGCCCGGCGCTCTGGAGATTGTCGTCGCGCCCGAGCGTTCCTGCCAATCGAAGCCCACCGCCACCTATCACGTGCGGGGCGCTGTGGTGATGATCCGCATTGACGGGCCGACCCCGGAGCGACCCTGCACCCCGACTCACGCTCCGGTAGCTCTGAGCGCCAGAGTCGCCGGGCTCAAGCCCAAGCGCTATCAGGTAGTGGTACAGGTGGCGGATGCCAAGGGCCACTGGCGACCGTGGAAGGCCGGCGTGGTCGCCGTCCCGTAGGCAACGGCTCATGCTCGCCTACGTGTTCTGGCACTGGCGCCGCCCCGACGCGGGCGCGGAGCGCTACGAGGAGCTGCAGCGCCGTTTCCATGTCGCGCTGCGGGCGGCCTCGCCGGCCGGGTTCCTCTCCTCGCGAAGCGCCGCGATGGTGGGCGCGCCGTGGGCTCGGGGCGGTGCCGAGGCGTACGAGGACTGGTACCTGGTGGAGAACTCGGCAGCACTCGATCCGCTCAACGACGCGGCCGTCACCGCCTCGCGCCAAGCGCCCCACGACGCGGCGGCCGCCGTGGCCGAGGGTGGCACGGCCGGTCTCTATCGGCTGCGGCTGGGAGATCCGGTGGATGATCCGAGAGCCGGTGTCTGGTTCAGCAAACCCGCCGGAATGAGCTACGCCGTGCTCTACGGCGCCCTGGAGCCGCTGGTCCGCGACGCGCGGGCCGCGCTCTGGTGCCGGCAGATGGTGCTCGGTCCTGGCCCCGAGTTCTGCTTGCAGAGCCGGGAGTCGATCAAGCTGCCCGCACCATTCACGGTTTGCGAGATCCCGCTTCGGGGGGTGTGGCCGTTGTGACGAAGGCCCGATATGGGCTCTATCGGCTGTGAACCCCCGATCGAACGGTCAGCGCCAGTGTCCCTCTACCCAGTACCACCCGTGCCGATCGTGGGCCCAATGCCCGGGCGCCCAGGCTCGGCGCCCCCGCTCGATGAGTAGCCAGCGACCGGGAACCCAGACGTACTCGTCTCGGTCCCAGCGCCAGTGACCCGCGGCCCAGACGTATGCCGGTCCCTTCTGACGGCCGTCACCCTGGCCGCGATTGGCGTCGCACCCGGCGCGCCGGCTGCGGCTCAGGTCCAAGCCCCCGCCGCCGATACTGCCGGCGCTCTCGCGGTGGTTCACCGCTTGTTCGACGCGATGCGGGCCGGCGACAGCGCGAGTGTGCGAGCTACCTTCCACCCGGAGGCGCAGCTCGCGACGGCCGCCATCTCGAAGGACGGCACGCCTCGCGTCGACATCGACACCGTGGACGCGTTCGTTCGTGCCGTCGGCACCCCGCACAACGAAGTGTGGGACGAGCGGCTCAGCAACGAACGCGTCCTGCTGGACGGGCCGCTCGCTGTGGTGTGGGCCGACTACTCGTTCTACGCCGGGACCAAGTTCAGCCACTGCGGTGTGGATGCCTTCGAGCTCGCGCGGGCGGGCGCCGACTGGAAGATCGTTTCGATTGTCGATACCCGGCGCCGGCAGGGATGCGCGAGCTGAGGCCGGTGCGCGAGCGTGCGCTTGGGCTACGGCCCTGACGTCACAGCGGAGGCATCGGTGGCATTCCGCACGAGGTGGCGGGCGACTGGCTCCGCCTCACACCGACCGCCTGCGCTCCCCCCGTGGCGTCGTGGATTTCATCGACCTGGGCATCGGCGATCTTCGCTTCTGGACCTTCACCCTGGCCGACCTCGCGATCACCTGCGGTGCGATCCTGCTGGCCGTCCAGCTCGCGCGCGAGGGTCGGGCACCCCGCACCAACGTTATCTTTGGCAAAGACTAGCGACCTCAGTCGAGTCGCTAACGACGAGACTCCGCCCACGAGCGAGGTAACCGATGCCAACCCGCCGCAGCTTCCTAGCCCAAGTATCCGGCTTCGTGGCCTTCGGCGCGACCGGCCGCCTTTGGCCCGCTCTGACCCGCGCCCGCACGGCCCCGCTTCTCACGGTCTACAAGAGTGAGAGCTGTATGTGCTGCGCCAAATGGGTCGAGCACGTCCGCGGGAGCGGCTTCAAGGTGGTCGTGCACGACGTCGATCCCGTCGACCCGGTCAAGGACCGCCTCGGCGTGCCTCGTGCGATGCGCTCCTGTCACACCGCGCAGGTCGGCGACTACATCATCGAAGGTCACGTGCCCGCCCCTGACATTCAGCGGCTGCTCGCCGAGCATCCCAAGGTGATGGGCCTGGCCGTGCCCGACATGCCGAAGGGAACGCCCGGCATGGACGGTCCGGGTATGGCCAAGGAGTCCTACGAGGTACTCGCCTTCCAGTCGAGCGGCGAGTCGAAGGTCTACGCCAAGCACTAGCCGGACGGCGGTCGATCGGCCGGTCTGACCCGCCGCGTGGGCGTCGCCTGCAGCGGGTCGTCCGGCCAGTAGTGCCTGGGATATCTTCCCTTCAGATCCTTCTTCACCTCGAAGTACGTAGTCCGCCAGAACCCCGCGAGGTCCCGCGTCACCTGCACCGGTCGACGGGCTGGCGAGAGCAGGTGTAACGTGATCGGCACCGCGCCGCCCGCGATGCGGGGAGTCTCCACCAGTCCGAAGACTTCCTGCAGCCGCACCGCGAGTACCGGCGCGTCGGGATCGCCGTAGTCGATCGAAACCCGCGACCCACTGGGCACGACGAGATGCGTCGGTGCCAGCTCGTCGAGCACGGAGCGCTGCGCCCAGGTGAGCCGCGCGAGCAGAGCGCCGGCGAGATCGAGCCGGGCCACGTCGTCGCGGCGCCGGACACCATCCAGATACGGGCCGAGCCAGTCGGGCAGCGTGGCCTCGAGCGCCTCGAACGAAACGTCGGGCCACGCAGGATCGCGACGGTGCAAGAACCGAAGCCGGGCCATGAGCCCGCGGGCCGCCTCACTCCACGGCAGCGCGTCGACGCCCCGCCGAGCGAGACCATCGAGCAACGCCGCCTTCACGGCATCCGGATCGGGATCGCGCAGTGGCGCATCCCTCAACACGAGCGCCCCGAGTCGTTCCCGCCGCCGCGAAACGACAGCCTCAGCGCTCTCGTCCCATTGCACCACTTCTTCGAGCTCGATCTGGTCGCCGAACTGCTCCTCGATCTCCTCCAGCGTGACCGGCGCTGCGAGAAAGATCCGGCTCTCCCGCGGCCGCCCGTCCAGCTCGGGCGCCACTATGTAGTCGGCCTCCGCGAGCGCTTGTGGCTCGGCGAAGTGCGCTCCCTGACCAGCACGCAACAGGAAGCGTCCGGATTGGCCCGGCCGGCGCTGCCCGATCCGGTCCGGATAGGCGAACGCGAGCACCAGACCGGCCGCTTCGACCTCCGCCGCGCTCGACTTCGCCGCCGGCGCGCCCAGCCGCTCCCGCAGCAGCCGCGCCTCCGCCCGCACCCGGTGCACGGCGCCCGGATCGGCCGAGCCGTCTCCGCGGCGCAGCGCCTCCACCCGCGTGCGGAGATCCGCGTCCGGCACGCTGCCCTCGCGCCGCAGGATGTCTCGCTCTCCCAGGAGCGCGGCAAGGTCGCAGGCCAGCACGCCGAAGCCGAGCGCGTCCGCCCGGAGCAGCATGTGGGCGAGCCGCGGATGCAGCCCGAATTCTGCCATTCGTCCGCCGTGCGCCGTGATCCGGCCCGCACCGTCGAGCGCGCCAAGCTGCATGAGCAGCTCGCGCGCCTGGGACAGCGCGGCCGGCGGCGGCGGATCGAGCCACTGCAACTCGTTCGGATCGGGAATACCCGCCTCGGCCAACTCAAGGGCGAGCGGCGCGAGATCGGCCTCGAGCATTTCGGGCACCTCGCGCGGTCTGAGCTCGCGCTGCTCGCCCTCCGGCCAGAGGCGATAGCAGATCCCGGGGCCGACCCGCCCCGCCCGCCCGCGCCGCTGCTCCGCCGAGGCGGCCGACACTTTCGTCGTTTCGAGCCGGGTCATTCCGGTACGCGGCGAGAAGCGCGGCACCCGCGCGAGCCCGCTGTCGATGACCACCCGCACGCCTTCGATCGTGAGGCTGGTTTCCGCGATGGCGGTGGCCAGCACGACCTTGCGTGCCCCAGCCGGGCTCGGCTGAATCGCCGCGTCCTGCGCCTCCTGCGACAGATCCCCGTAAAGAGGCGCGACCCGAACGCTCGGTGCGAGCCCTGAGTCGGCAAGCATCGACGCCACCCGCCGGATCTCGCCCGTGCCCGGCAAGAAGACCAGGATGTCCCCCGCCTCCCCGGTCAGGACGTCGCGCACCCGCCCAACCACGGCCGCCTCGACGGAGATCCCGGCTCGCGGCGGCGTGTACCTGGTCTCGATCGCATGGGCCCTCCCCTCACCCGCGATGACGGGCGCTCCGCCCAGCAGGGTCGCGATGGCTCCGGTGTCGATCGTGGCCGACATGATGAGTACGCGAAGGTCGTTGCGGAGCAGGTTGCGGGAATGCAGCGTGAGCGCGAGCCCCAAATCACCGTGCAGGCTCCGCTCGTGAAATTCATCGAAGATGACAAGCCCCACGCCGTCGAGCGTCGGATCGTGCTGGATCATTCGCGTGAGCACGCCCTCGGTGACGACCTCGATTCGGGTCGTCGGACCGACTCGGGTGTCGCGCCGGATCCGATATCCCACCGTCCCGCCCACCCGCTCACCGAGCTGCCGGGCCATCCATCCGGCGGCGGCTCGGGTGGCCAGCCGGCGCGGCTCCAGCATGACGATGCGACGGCCCTCGAGCCAGGCCTCCCCAAGCAAGGCCAGAGGCACCCGCGTCGTCTTGCCGGAGCCGGGCGGCGCCTGCAGGATGGCGGCGGGTCCGGCACTGAGCGCGCCACGAAGCGCGGGGAGGACGGTGTCGATGGGAAGCTCGGCCATGGCGGGTGAATTCTATGCTTGCGGAAGGGGGTCCGCCGGTAGATCCTCCGTTACGATGCCATCAATCACTACCCCGGTGATCGTGGAGCACCGTCGAGGCCCGTTTCTGGTCTCGAC
>JBGPVE010000112.1:0-8982 GCA_041491545.1 Gemmatimonadota bacterium
CGCTGACCGGCCGCCCGGCACAATGAGAATGGGACGCGACCGGGGTCTGCCTACCTCTTCGGGACTCCCGGCGGAGTGTCGCTGTTGAACACGTCACGGTTCTTCGCGAGGTACGACTCCCAGTTGGGCGGGAGCTCCTCCTCGGTGAAGATTGCCGTGACCGGGCACTCGGGCACGCAGGCCCCGCAGTCGATGCACTCGTCGGGGTGGATGTAGAGCTGGTCCTCCGCCTCGTAGATGCAGTCCACCGGGCACACGTCCACACAACCCCGGTCTTTGACGCCAATACAGGGCTCGGCGATCACGTACGTCATGTGGCTCTCCCTCGCGCCCCTCGGGGCTCCGCTTGTTTACGGACGGCGCGCTCGGCAAGGAGCTGCTCGACGCGCGCCCACAGCTCGGGCCGGATGCTGTCGGCGAACTCGAAATTCAACTTGCCAAGCATCACGGCGATGGCACTCGTGTCGACCCCGGCGATCCGCGCCTCCTCGATCACCCCCGCGAAGTGGATGCGGGCCTCCCGGATCATCCGCCCGAACAGCGCGGGCCCGTCCTCGCGGGCGCCCAACGCCAGCGCCAGGAGATAGAGATCGCGCGCGCCGTCCAGCCGGTGCGCCAAGTAGTGACCGGTCTCGGGCGGGAGTTCCCTCGGCAGGTGGATTGTCTGCTCAGCCATGGTTTGCTCCTTTCCGTGAGTGTAGCCGTCCTGTACGCGTTCGACAAGCTGCCGCGTTCCCTACCGGGGTGTGAGCACGACCCGGAATCGCGCCTTGCCGCTCATCATGTGCTCGTAGGCGTCGGCGGCGCGCTCCAGCGGAAAGATCTCGTTCATCGATCGTACACCGGTGAGCGCGCTGAACGCCAGGGTGTCCTGCGAGTCGATGGACCTTCCCGAAGGCCAGCCGGCGATCGAGCGGCGGCCGCCGATCAGCATGCCGGCAGGCACCTTGATCGGTTCGGGAGCGGCGCCGAGCACGACAAGCTTTCCGTTGATGGCCAGGCCACCGATTACCGCGCTTATGGCGTCGCCGTTCGTCACCGTCGCCACGATGACCCTCGCGCCGCCCCACCGCATGAGCTCCGCCACCACGTCCCGCGACTGGCTGTCGATGTAGTGCCGTGCACCGAGCTTGCTCGCCAAGGCTTCCTTGTCCGTTCCGCGCGCAATAGCGATGGTCCTGAAGCCCATCTTGGCGGCGAACTGCACGGCCAAATGACCGAGCCCGCCGAGTCCGAGTACGGCGACCACATCTCCCGGTTGCGCGCCGCTGTGCCGCAGCGAATTGTAGGTCGTGATGCCGGCGCACATCAGAGGCGCGGCGTCAGTGGGCGAAAGCTCGTCGGGAACCGCGGCGAGAGCCACGGCCGGAGCGATCATGTATTCGGCGTAGCCGCCGTCGTACGAGATGCCGGGCACTTGGGCGGCAATCCGGCAGGTGACGAAATCACCACGACGGCATGAGTCGCAGTAGCCGCAGTGTCCACCGTGCCAGCCGACGCCGACGCGATCGCCCGGCTTCCATGGCATGACGCCGGCGCCGATGACGTCGATGATGCCCGCGACCTCGTGTCCCGGAACTCTCGGGTATTGAATGTTCGGAAAGGTGCCTTCCTTAGTGAACGCGTCACTGTGGCAAATGCCACAAGCTTGGACCTTGATCCGGACCTGTCCGGGGCCGGGCTCGGGAATTTCGCGCTCCACTAGCTCGAAGGCTCTGTTTGCACCGGGGATCTGCGCCACCCGCATTTTCGCCATGTTGATTGCCCTTTCTCCGCGTTCGGTAGCGCGATAACGATGCCCCTCGCGCATGCGCTGCTGGATCCAGTATCGCATCGGGCGGCGGCGCCGTAAAGCCGTTGACCTCCCAGGTCAGCGCCGCGCCCCCGGGCGGCGATGCGCCGGCCACCGCGCCGGGCCCTCGCAGTTGTCGCCGACCGGATGTACACTCCTACGATTCATCGCCCATCCGCCCGCGGGTCGCCGGCAGCGAAACTGTCGCGCGCGAGTCGGCCGGCGCCCGGCTCGCAGATCGGTGACGACGGAGGCACAGGTGGTGAACCCGCGGCCAGATTCGCAGTAGGACAGGGAACATGATCGACGCGCCCGCCGCCCTCGCCGCCGCCCTGCGCGACCGCTACCTGCTCGAGCGTGAGCTGGGACGCGGGGGTATGGCGACGGTCTACCTGGCCCAGGACGTCAAGCACCACCGCAAGGTCGCGCTCAAGATCCTGCGCCCGGAGCTGGCCGCCGTGATCGGCGCCGAGCGCTTTCTCACGGAAATCCGCACCACAGCCAATCTCCAGCACCCGCACATCCTCCCGCTCTTCGATTCCGGTAGCGTCGACAGCTTTCTCTTCTACGTGATGCCCTACGTCGAGGGCGAGAGCCTGCGCGACCGTCTCAAGCGCGAGAAGCAGCTGCCCATCGCCGACGCGGTGCGCATCGCGACCGAAGTCGCGTCCGCGCTCGATTACGCGCACCGCCACGGCGTCATCCACCGCGACATCAAGCCGGAGAATATCCTGCTGCAGGATGGGTCGGCGGTAGTCGCCGACTTCGGGATCGCGCTGGCGGTGAGCACGGCGGGCGGCACGCGGATGACGGAAACCGGGATGTCGCTCGGGACGCCACACTACATGAGTCCCGAGCAGGCGATGGGGGAGCGCGAGATCACCGCGCGAAGCGACGTGTACGCCCTCGGTGCCGTGCTCTACGAGATGCTGGTGGGGGAGCCGCCGTTCAGCGGCCCCACCGCGCAGAGCATCGTGGCCAAGGTGCTGACGGAGGAGCCGCGCCCGCTGCTGCCGCGACGGCACACCATTCCGCGCGAGGTCGAGGCCGCGGTGTTGACGTCGCTGGAAAAGCTGCCCGCCGACCGGTTCGCCGGCGGCGCCGACTTCGCGGCGGCGCTGACCGGCGGTCCCGTTCAAAAGACGGGGAAGCACTATGGCGACATCGCCGCTCGGCGGACAGCGCTGCCACCGCGGCTTGCCGCCCTCATCGTTGCGCTGGCGCTGGTGATCGCCGCGCTGTCCTTTCTGGTCGGCTACCGCTGGCATCGTCTGGGCGGCATGCCCCGACTGAGCTTCGGGCGGTCGAGCAAGATCACGTCGGATCCGGGCCTCGAAGTGCAGCCTGCCATCTCACCGGACGGACGCACTGTGGCGTACGCGGCCGGAAACTCGGCGAGCATGCGAATCCACGCTCGGCAGGTGTCCGGCGGCCGCGAGATCCGGCTCACGGACGACACGACGGCGATGCAGACGAGTCCGACCTGGTCGTCGGATGGCAGCCGCATCCTTTTCCTCTCACGAGGCGGCGTCTTCAGCGCCCCGGCATCGGGCGGGCCGGCCCGTCAGGAGGTACCGGCTCCGCCTGCCGGCGAGATCACCTCGGCGGCCTGGTCGCCCGACGGTGAGACCATCGCCTATGTGAAAGGCGACTCGCTCTTGCTCCGTGACCGAAGCGGCTCCCGGCGCGCGCTGGCGCAGATACGCGAGGTGGCGCTCTGCGTCTGGTCGCCCAACGGCGAGCTGATCGCCTGCGCCGCCGGGAACGCACAGTACCTCAAGCCGGGCCTGACGTTGGGGAACCTCTCGCCCAGCCGGATCGTGGTCACTCGAGTCAAGGACGGAGCGGTCTTGGCCGCCAGCGATAGCTCCTCGGTGAACCAGAGCCCCATCTGGTCGCCTGACGGCCGCTCGCTCTACTTCGTTTCCAACCGACACGGCTCCAACGACGTCTACGCGGTGCCGATCGCTCGCACGGGCGAGGCAGCCGCCGCGCCCATGCGACTCACCACCGGCCTGGGAGCGCAATCCATCTCGCTTTCGGCTGACGGCAAGCGACTGGCTTACGCGGTCTACAGCGCCAGGGCGAACGTCTGGTCGCTTCCGATTCCGTCCCATCCTCCGGTCACGGCCGCCGGCGCTACGCCGGTCACCCGGGGCAACGAGCTGACGGAGAACTTCAGCGTTTCCCGGGATGGTCGATGGCTGTACTACGACTCCGATCTGAGCGGCAACTCCGACATTTACCGCGTGGAGCTCCCGGGCGGGCAGCCGGAGCGGCTGACGACGGACCCGAGCGACGATTTCTCTCCGGATCCTTCGCCCGACGGCCGGGAAGTCGCCTTCCACTCCTGGCGATCCGGATCGCGCGACATCTACGTCATGCCGCTCGACGGAGGTCCGTTGCAGCGGGTGACCTCGTCGCCGCGGCAGGAAGCGCTGGCGATCTGGTCGCCCGACGGCTCCGCGCTGGCTCACGTCGATTACGCATCGGGAGGCATTTGGATCGTGCGGCGCTCGGCCAACGGCGCGTGGGGTTCGCCGGTCCAACGGACGAACGGCGGCTACTGGCCCGGTTGGTCGCCCGACGGTCGTCAGATGGCGTACACCAGTGCGGTGACCGGAGGATCGCTGATGGTGATACCGGTCGACTCCGGCGCCTCCCGCACGCTGATCGACGGGAGTCGAGCCGGCGCCCTCAAGGTAGGGCAGCCGCGATGGAGCGGTGACGGGCGTAGCATTTTTTTCAAGACCCACGACGCCGCCGGCAACGCCTCGTTCTGGTCGATCCCGGCCGAGGGAGGCACCCCTCGGTTGCTGGTCCGGTTCGATGATCCGGACCGGCCCTCGTATCGGCCGTCGTGGTTTCTGGGTGGGAATCGTATCTACTTCACGATCGAGGACCGGCAGAGTGATGTTTGGGTGATCGAGGTGGCCACGCAATGAAGGGGGCAAACCAATGATCGCATTCCTGCTCCTAGCCCTGCTCGCGGGCGTCCTCCTTCCGATCCAAGCCGGCGTCAACGCGCAGCTCAGAGCCTCACTCGGTGAGCCGCTCATGGCCGCCCTGGTCTCATTCCTGGTCGGGACGGTCGGCCTTGCCGCGCTCACGATCGCCCTTCGCCTCTCCGTTCCCGCGACCGCCGCCTTCACCCGCACGCCCTGGTGGCACTGGGCGGGCGGACTCCTGGGTGCGGGGTACGTCGTCGCCACCATCGTGCTGGCGCCGCGGCTCGGCGCGGCGACGCTGATCGCCGCCGTGGTGGCAGGCCAGATGGTCGCCTCCCTGGTGCTGGATCAGTACGGGTTGGTCGGCTTTCCGATCCATCCCATTACCGGAGCGCGGGTCCTCGGAGCGGCCTTGGTGATCGGCGGCGTGTTACTGATCCAACGGTAGCCCTCTCGCTTTTCTCTCTATGGGTGCATCATTCGGTGCATCCAAGCGCGGGATGCGCATGCCTCGAGCGGCAGAACAAGACGGATCGCTAGTTCTGGGCGTCGACGTCGGCGGCACCAAGATCGAGACGGTGCTGATCGACGCCGTCGGCACGATCGTGCATCGCACCCGCCGACTCACCAGCGCCACGCCGGATCCGGAGAGCGTCGTGAGCGGCATCGCTGCCGCTCTTACCGACAACCGGCGCGAGGCATCGCGGGTCGCCGCCATCGGCGTCGCGGTGGCGGGTCAGGTCGATGAGAGCGGCGTGGTGCTTGGCGCGCCGAACTTAGGATGGCGCGATGTACCCCTCCAGAGGAAGCTGGAGGCCAAGCTCGATCTACCGGCCGTGGTCCTGAACGACGTGCGGGCCGCCGCCTGGGCCGAGTGGCAGTACGGCGCCGGGCGCGGGAGCGACGATCTGGTCGTGCTGTTCGTCGGCACCGGCGTGGGCGGGGGCATCGTGTCCGGCGGCCGGATGCTCGGCGGCATCGGCAATGTCGCGGGGGAGCTGGGCCACACGACGCTGGTGGCCGGCGGGCGAGCGTGCCACTGTCGCAACCGCGGATGCCTCGAGGCCTATATCGGCGGGTGGGCCATCGCCGAGCGGGCGCGGGAGCTGGTCGCGGCGGCGCCCGAATCCGCCAAGCTGCTTCTCACGCTTGCCGGCAGCGTCGCCGGCATAACGGCCGGGACCGTCGCCGAGGGGCACCGTCAGCGCGACCCGCTCGCCTCTCGCATCGTGGCGGAAACCGGGGAGTTCCTCGGTGCGGCGCTGGTGAGCTTCGTGAACGGCCTGAACCCCGCGCGCGTGCTGCTGGGCGGCGGGGTGATCGCGGGCCTGCCCGGACTGATCGAGCAGAGCGCCGCCATCGCCCGGGCTCGCGCGCTCCCGGCGGCGGTCGACGGCCTCGAGGTGCTGTCCGCCGTGCTGGTCACCGACGCCCCCGCGATCGGCGCCGCCGGCCTCGCGCGACGGAGAACCGCATGACCGATACCTGGCCCGATCTCGATTGGCTCACCATCAACACCATCCGCACGTTGTCGATGGACGCCGTGCAGGCCGCCAATTCCGGCCATCCCGGCACGCCGATGGCGCTCGCGCCCGTGGTGTACACGCTCTGGCAGGAGTTTCTGCGGTTCGACCCCGATGATCCGATCTGGCCCAACCGCGACCGCTTCGTGCTCTCGGTGGGCCACGCCTCGATGCTGCTCTATTCGATGTTGTATCTCACCGGCACCAAATCGGTGAACGCGAAGTACGAGCGGCTGGGCAGCCCATCGGTGACGCTGGACGACATCAAGCGGTTCCGCCAGTTGGACAGCAAGTGCCCCGGCCATCCGGAGTACCGTCTCACCTCCGGCGTGGAGACGACGACGGGCCCGCTCGGCCAGGGCGTCGCGACGAGCGTGGGGATGGCGATCGCCGCCAGGTGGCTGGCCGATCGGTTCAACCGGCCCGACTTCACCATGTTCGACTATCACGTCTTTGCGCTTTGCGGCGACGGCGACCAGATGGAAGGAGTCTCGGCCGAGGCGGCGTCGCTGGCCGGACATCTGGCGTTGGGCAATCTCTGCTGGATCTACGACAACAACCACATCACGATCGAGGGCAACACCTCCCTCGCGTTCAGCGACGATGTCGCGGCGCGGTTTCTCAGCTTTCACTGGAACGTGCTCCGGGTGGGAGACGCCAACGATCTTCCGGCCATCCGCCGAGCACTCGACACCGCCCGGCGCACCACCGACCGCCCGACGCTCATCGTCATCGACAGTCACATCGGCTACGGCGCACCGCACAAGCAGGACACCTCCGCGGCCCATGGCGAGCCGCTGGGCGAAGAGGAGATCCGGCTCGCCAAGCGGGCGTACGGCTGGCCCGAGGACGCGAAGTTCCTGGTGCCGGACGGCGTCACGCAGCACCTCAGCGAGGGCATGGGTGTCCGCGGCCGCTCGCTCCGCGACGCGTGGATGCGGGCGTTCTATCAGTATCGAAACCGCCATCCCGCCCTCGCCGACGAGCTGTATCGGATGCAGCACCGGCAACTGCCCGACCGCTGGGACGCGGAGCTTCCGACCTTCGCCGCCGATCCCAAAGGTGTGGCTGGGCGGGACGCCTCGGGCAAGGTGCTCAACGTGCTCGCGCGGAACGTGCCTTGGCTCCTGGGCGGCGCCGCCGATCTGGCGCCCTCCACCAAGACCCGCCTCACCTTTTCCGATGCCGGCGATTTCGAGGCCGGGGCACCCGGCGGGCGCAACCTGCATTTCGGCGTGCGAGAGCATGCGATGTGCGCCGCCGTCAGCGGGCTCGCGCTCTCCAAGGTCCGTGCGTTCGGGGCCGGATTTCTCATCTTCAGCGACTATTCCCGGCCCGCCATCCGGCTCGCGGCGATCATGGAGATCCCGACGATCTATGTCTTCACTCACGACTCGATCGGCGTCGGAGAGGATGGACCCACGCACCAGCCGGTGGAGCAATTGGCCTCGCTCCGGGCGATCCCCGGGCTCTACACCATCCGCCCCGGCGACGCCAATGAAGTCGTCGAAGCCTGGCGTGTCATCATGCAGCTTCGGCATGTGCCGGCGGCGCTCGTCCTCTCCCGCCAGGCGATTCCGACCATCGATCGGGCGCGCTACGCGGCAGCCAGCGGCGTCGCGAAGGGCGCCTACGTGCTGGCGGATTCGCCCGGAAGCCCGCCGCAGGTGCTCCTTCTCGGCACGGGAAGCGAGTTGGCGCTCTGTCTCGAGGCGCACGAGCGGCTCATCGCCGACGGCATCCGGAGCCGAGTCGTGAGCATGCCGTGCTGGGAACTGTTCGAGCAGCAACCCCAAGCCTACCGGGACGAGGTGCTGCCGCCGTCGGTGACGGCCCGGGTCTCGGTGGAGCAGGGTGCGACATTCGGCTGGGAGCGTTACGTCGGCTTGCAGGGCCACGCCATCGGGATGACGACGTTCGGTGCGTCGGCTCCGCTCGCCGAGCTGCAGCGCAAGTTCGGCTTCAGCGGCGCCCGCGTAGTCGAAACGGCCCGACACCTCCTCGGCCGCTGAGACGCCGATGCATATCGCCATCGCCGCGGACCACGCCGGATACGCGCTCAAGGGAGAGGTGATCGAGACGCTCCGCGCCGCTGGGCACGAGGTCCTCGATCTCGGGACCGACAGCACGGTGCCGGTCGACTACCCCGATTTCGCCGAGCGGATCGCCAAGGCCGTCACCGGCCGCGCGGCCGAACGCGGCGTGCTGATCTGCGGCAGCGGAGTCGGCGCGTCGGTGGCGGCCAACAAGATTCCGGGTGTCCGAGCCGGCGTCTGTCATGACGGATACTCGGCGCATCAGGGCGTCGAGCACGACGACATGAACGTTCTGGTGATGGGCGCCAGGGTGGTCGGCACCGAGCTGGCTCGCGATCTCGTGCATCTCTTCATTGCCGCCCACTTCAGCGGTGAGGAGCGGCACGTGCGGCGGCTGGAAAAGGTGCGGCTGCTGGAGGCGCGCTACGATCGGACCGACCGGTGATCCGCGCGGTCATCTTCGATCTGGACGGCACGCTGGTCGAGACCGAAGCGCTCAAGGCGGCGTCCTACGCTCGGGCGGCGGTGGCGCTTCGCCCGCACGATCTCACCGAGGCGCAAGTGATCGGCGCGTACGAGGATCTGGTGGGCCGGACGCGCGAGGAAGTCGCGGCCGCTCTGGCCGAACGATTTCATCTCCCGATCTCGACTGACGTGTTTCTTGCGTCGCGCATTCGGGCCTA
>JBGPVE010000113.1:0-8966 GCA_041491545.1 Gemmatimonadota bacterium
CGGCGGCAGATCCCAGGCGGTGATCCGGAGGTCCACGCCTTCGTAACCGGGGAGGTACGCCAACGTCAGCGGCGCGATTTCGATCTCGATGTCGCCCAGCCGCTCGGCCAGCGTCGACTCGGGAATCCCGGTGGTCCGGAGCAGATGCGAGCGGATCGTGCGGCCGCCGCCCCGGGCGGCGAGCCGCGGTACCACCTCGTGCCGGAGCAGGTTTCGCATCTCCGACGGCACGCCCGGGAGCAGGATGACCAGTCCCGGCGCACCCTCCAACCAAAGCCCCGGTGCCGTGCCCCAGCGGTTCGGCAGGATCGTCGCGCCGCGCGGCACTTCCGCCTGGATTCGGTTGGTCGCCCCCGGCACCCGACCGAATTTGGCGAATCGGTCGACCAACGCCTGCCAGACCGACTCGTCGAACTCGAGCGGCGCCCCGAACAGCTCGGCGACGACCATCTTGGTAATGTCGTCGCGCGTGGGCCCGAGACCGCCGGTGGTGATGACGCCGCCCGTCCGCTCGAGTGCGGCGCGAACGGCGTCGCGGATGTCGTCCCCGCGATCGGCGACGGAGGTGCGGCGCACCACGCGCACGCCCTCCGCGGCCAGCGCCCGCGCCACCTCGGCGCCGTTGCTGTCGAGCGTGAGTCCGAGCAGCAGCTCGGTGCCGATCGTGACCAGCTCGACTGCGTCCCCGCGGCTCAAGGAATCAACGGGCCCGATGGGAGAAGAGGCTGCGATGGCGATAGATGTAGACACCGAAGGAATAGACGGTGAGCAGCGCGGCGACCGCGAGCGTGACCGCGACGAAGCCGCCGTGGAACTCGTTCCAGTACTCGGCGAGCTGATTGTGCTCCCAGCCGAGCGGCTTGCGCGCGTCTCGGAACGCGAACCACGCGATCGTGGCGCCGATGAAAATGTTCTGAATCGTGGTCTTGAGTTTCCCCGCCCCGCCCGCCGGAATCACCACACCCTGGGCAGCGGCCCACTGCCGAAAGACGGTCATGGCGACCTCGCGGCCGATGAGCAAGAGACACACCCAGAGCGGGATGCTGCCCCAGATCGGGATGTCGTAGAGATCGTGGCGCTGGCGGGAGATCCAGTAGATCGGGATCAGCGTCGCGAAGAGCAGGAGCTTGTCGGCGATGGGATCGAGCAGCTTGCCGAGGTCGGTCACCTCGTTCCGGCTGCGGGCCAGATATCCGTCGTAGACGTCGCTCACCGCAGCGATGATGAAGACAACGAACGCGATCAGCTTAGGCCAGTACCCCTCGATGAACGGAAGCAGGGCGATGACGGGAGTGAAGCAGATTCGGACGATCGTGATGATGTTGGGCAGCGTCCACATCGCTCATAGCCTAACCCAGGGACTTGACGACCTTCTTACTGATGGCTCTCAGCGTGTCGAAGACCCCTTCACCAGTCAAGGCCACCGCCTCGAAGTGGAGCGCCCGCTCGAACCACTGCCCCTCCGCTTGCCACACCAAGAACTCCCCCTCGTGGTAGGGATCCGGCATCATGCGCTGGCGGCTCGCATCGGCGACGGGCCACCCCGGGTTCAACGCGTTCTGCAGCTCCGCGATCGGCGCCGCGTTCGGAAGATCCCGCTTGTTGTATTGGACGGCGAACGGAATCCGGGTCATGTCGTATCCGTACTGCGCCATGTTCTCGTACAGATTCTGCATGGCCTCGATGTTCGCGTCCATGCGGTCGATCTGGCTGTCGGCCACGAACACGACTCCGTCGACGCCCTTCAAGATCAATTTGCGCGAGGCGTTGTAGTACACCTGCCCCGGCACGGTGTACAGGTGAAACTTGACCTTGAAGCCGCGCACCGTGCCCAGATCCACGGGCAGAAAGTCGAAGAAGAGCGTTCGCTCGGTTTCGGTCGCGAGTGAGATCATCTTGCCGCGGGCGGTCGGCGCCACCTTGTTGTACACGTGCTCAAGGTTGGTCGTCTTCCCGCCCAGCCCCGGTCCGTAGTAGACCAGCTTGCAGTTGATTTCGCGCGAGGCGTAGTTGATCATCGACATGCGTCGGCGTCTCCCTCAACCCCCGAAGAGTTTGTCGATCTCATCTTCCGCCTCGCCCAGGAATCCGGACTCGACCGCCGGACCTCGGCTCCCCGCGCTCTCCCGCTCGAACATCGCGCCGAACAACTGATTCAACTCGCCGACGGCGCCTTTGACCCTGAGCTTCACGAGTCCGAGCGTCGTCCGATTGTCGAAGAGCACCACGAGAATCACCCGGCGCGCGATATCGGCCAAGTACATCGACTCGCGCTCGCCCTGATGAAAGAGAGACCCGAACTCGGGCTCTCCCAGCATGCGGGCGAGCTGGTCGTTGGCGCTGAAATCGGCGGCGGTGAGCGAGGCGAACGCCGTGGGATCGAAGGCCGTGGACTCGCCGACCGTCGCGATCAACTGCCCCGCCCGATCGACGATGAGCGCCGTGCGCGCGTTGGATTCGCGGAGAAAGCCGTTGAGGATTCCCTGCAGACGCTTCGCGTCCTCCTCCCGGAAGGACCAGCTCGAGGCGGCGCCCGTCATCGGACCCTCATCCGAGCGCGGCTTCCATGCGGCGCGCGATGGCCTCGGCGCGGCGGCGAAGCACCGGCTGGGTTTCCCAAGCCAGGTAGTCCCGCAAGAGCCGGATGGTCTCGACCCCGTTCTGGCCGGCCAAAAACCCCAGCGCGGCAAGCCGGCGGAGCGGGCGGGCGCTGAACAGATCTCGCCGGTGGTGGGCGAAGCGAAACTGGGCGAATAGCCACCCGGCGACCAGCCCGCCGGCGGCGCCCACGCCGAACGCCGTCACGCGCGAGCGCATCAGGGCAGCTCCTGCCGCGCGGTGAGCGCGTGCGCGAGCGTCACTCCATCCACGTATTCCAGATCGCCTCCGACCGGCAGTCCCCGCGCGAGCCGAGTGATTCGCACGCCTGAGCCGGCGAGCAACTGTTGAATGTACGTCGCCGTAACCTCACCCTCCATCGAAGGGTTGGTCGCCAGAATCACCTCGCGCACCGCGCCATCCTTGACCCGCGCCACCAGCCGGTCGAGCCGCAGCGCCTCCGGGCCGATGCCATCGAGCGGCGAGAGTCGCCCACCCAAAACGTGGTAGCGGCCGCGGAACTCGGTGGCCCGCTCGACCACACCCACCGCGGAGGGCTCTTCGACCACACAGAGCAGTCCCGCATCCCGCCGGGGATCGGTACAGATGGCGCATGGCTGCGCTTCGGTCGGATTGCCGCACTCCACACACGGGCGCACCCGCTCCGCGACCGCGCTCAGGGCGGCCGCCAGCCGAGCGGCCTGCTCAGTGGAATGTTGTAGCAGATGGAACGTGAGGCGTTGCGCCGTCTTGCGGCCGATCCCCGGAAGCTTGGCCAGCTCGGTGATCAGCTCTTCGATTGCCCCCACCATCAAAGCGACGGGAACGGGAACGGCTGCACCTTTCGCATCTCGGCCTGAAGCAAATCGGCCGCCCGACGTTGGGCCTCGGCCACCGCTGCGAGAACCAGGTCCGCCAGGAACTCTGCGTCGTGCTGCTCGAAAATGCCGGGATCGATCGCCACGGCCCGCACCGTGCCACGTCCATCGGCCATCACGCGAACCAGCCCGCCACCGGCACTGGTTTCGATCGTTCGGCCAGCCAACTCCGACTGCAACTGCTGCAGCCGCCCCTGAACCTGCTGGCTGAGCTGGAACAGCTGCTGAAGGTCCGCCATAGATTCCGGTAGTCCCGCCATGAGTCGCGATGCCTACTCTACTATTTCCAAATCTAATGCATCAGCCGCCGTGTCGAGGGTCGGGTCCTTGGCCCGCAACGTCTTGAGCCGCTCGGCGCGAATCGAGGATTCGGACATACGCTTCGGACGGGGTTCCTCGCTGGCCGGCGGCGGCGCCAAGCCGCCCGCCGTGACCTTGAGCCGTACCGGCTCCCCGACGGCCCGGGTCAGGACCTCCTCGATCACCGCCGCCTGCTCTTGAAGCGGCGTCACGAAGAAGCCGGCCGACTCCGGGAGCTGGATGGTGAGCCACGGCGGCGCGACCAGGGCCGGCTCCGCACCCCCCAACGCCTCCCCGAGGAATTGGCGGCGCTCCCGCACCGCGGCCACGATGCCCGGCCAGGCGGCTCGGAGCGCCGGGAGGGAAAGCTCGGTGAGCCCCGGGACCGGCGCAGGGGCCGCGGCCACCGGCACGCGGTCTGGGAGTTCCGCGGGCGTGGGGGCGGGCGTGGGGGCGGGAGTGGTGGTGACGGCGGGGGCGGGGGCGGGGGCGGGAGCCGGCCCAGACGGGCGCCCAGCGACCGCCTGAGGCTCGGGAGCTACCCGCCGCTCCAATGGTCGCGGCGGATCGATGGGGGCCGCCCTGGCTCCAGCGGGGGGCCGGCCGGCCGGCGGGGGAGTGCCCGCGCCGCCCGCCGGCTTTGCCGCCACGCTCTCCAGCACCTGCTGCAAATCCACGATGCGATCGAGCATCGTCCACCGGAGCAGGAGGGTCTCCACCGCGAGCCGGGGATTGGCGCTCCGCCGGATGGCGCCCTCCTGATCCGCGAGGAGTCTCAGCATCCTAAGCACATCCGCGGCCTCGATCCGCTCCCGATAGGCGCCGAGGGTCTGTCGCATCGCCTCGGTGAGATCCTCGGGCTCGGCGCCCACCTGCAGCATGAGCAACGCGCGGAGCATCTCCGCCGCGCCGTTCATGAACTCCCCGAGATCGGCACCCGACTCCATCAGGCGGTCGACCAGCGCGAACACCCCCGCCGGCTGCCGCTCGACCGCGAGCGCCAGCACCTGGGCGTACACCTCGTCGCCGGCGAGGCCCAGGATCTCGCGCACCCGCTCGGCCGTGATGGCCCCCTCACCGAAGCTCAGGCACTGGTCCAGCATCGAGAGCGCATCCCGCATCCCGCCGTCGGCGTGCCGGGCGATGAGCGTGAGTGCATCCTCATCCGCCGCGATTCCCTCGCGCGACAGCACGTCGCGCAGTCGATCGCGAATGACGGCCGGACCGATGCGGCGAAAATCGAATCGCTGGAGCCGAGAGAGGACCGGCGCAGCGGTGGCCGCGATCTTCTGGGGCTCCGTCGTGGCGAAGACGAACACCACGCGAGGCGGCGGCTCCTCGAGAATCTTGAGCAGCGCGTTCCACGCCTCCCGCGTGAGCATGTGCGCCTCGTCCACGATGTAGACCTTGTACCGGCCTTCCGCGGAGGCGGCGTACATCGCCCGCTCGCGGAGATCCCGGGCGTCGTCCACGCCCCGGTTGCTGGCGGCGTCGATCTCGATCACATCGAGGTTGGCGGAGCCGTTCCAGATGCGCAGGCACTCGTCGCACTCGCCGCACGGCTCGCCGGAGCCATCGCGATTCGGGCAGTTGAGCGCCATCGCCAGAATCCGGGCCGCGGTCGTCTTCCCCACGCCCCGCGGTCCGGTCAACAGATAGCCATGGCCCACGCGCTCCCGGGCTACGGCACCACGCAACACGGCGGTGACATGGTCCTGCACCAGGAGATCGGCGAAACGCTTCGGGCGGTAGCGACGTGCGAGGGCAATCGACATGACTGACACGGGCGGTAAAGAGCGGAAAAGAAAAGTGCCCCAGGCTCCCCGAAGCGACACCGGGCATCGCTTAGCGCTGCTACCGGCAAGGTCCTGACGCGGTTCGCGCGCCGGCGCCCTTCGGACCTGAGGCACCAGCAATATAAGCCGGCCGGGGACGGGAAGGAATCGGCCGGGCGGGCATCCCTCCTCAACCGAGGATGGCGCGCTGCCGCTGCTGCAGCTTGCGCAGCTCCCAGGTTTCTCCGACCACGCCGCCCAGCAGAAAGACGATCGCCGTGTAGTAGACCCACAGCACGAAGAGCACGATCGCCGCCAGCTTCGCGTCACCCGCAGGGCCCTCCAGCGAGGCGAAATGCGCCAGATACAGACCGTAGAGGCGCTTGGCGATCTCGAACGCGCACGAGCTGAAGGTCGCGGCCAGGAGCGCGGTCCGCCACGGCAACTTCCGCACCGACGCGTAACGGTAGACCACGTAGAAGAGAGAAATCTGAAAGCCGAAGGCCAACGCTTCGCCTAGCACCCGTCCGAGGGTCGAAACGAAGAACTTCAGCTCCGGACCGACGTCCGGGCCCAGGCTCTGGAAGTACGCGAGCCCCGCTGTCATCGCCGTGTTGGCGAGAAACAGAATCACCGTGGCGATGACCATGAGCGCGTCGCGCACCTTACCCAGAAGATAGGTGATCACCAGGTTTCGCTCCGGGCGCGGGCGGAGCGACACGTCGAAGACATCGTTGAGCGCGGTCCGAACGCCGGCGAAGAGCCGGGTGCTGAACCAGAGGAAGGCGGGCACCGCGACGAGGGACACCCGCTTGCGATTGTGGGTAATGTCGGTGAGCAGGCGCTGGATCAGCGCGAATGGATCGCCGCCCGAACCTTCGACCTGTGATGGGAAGAACCGATGAAACAACTGGGCGGGGTCGATCGGGCCCACGTGAAGCACCGTGCCGGACTGGAGCGCCTGCACGAAGTGCGTGAGCCCGACCAGCAGCAACAAGACGAACGGCACGGCGGCGAGCAACGCATCGAAGGTCAGCGCGCTCGCCAGAAACGGGATGCTGTTCTCGTCGGCGGCTTGCAAGGTCCGCCGGATGAAACCGCCTGGGGACAGGTACCAGGATCGGGCAGAGCCCTTCAGGCGAGCGGCTCCTCGAGCTCAGTGGTCGCCGCGCGGCGGCGGGCCCGGGCATCGGACAGACGGCGGTCGAGCTCTTGGCGCGCCGTGAGCGACGCGCCCCGCAGCGGCGGCGCCGGCTCGCCCTCCAAGCCTTCCTCGAGGTCGTCCTCGTTGATCTCCTCGGTGTCGGCCGCCGCCTCGCGCCGGCGACCACTCAATTGCTGGGTGAACTCGTCCAGTTTCTCTTCGGTCATCGCGCGGAACTTCCACAGCTTGCGCTGCAGATTGCGGCGAGTCTCCTCGCCACTCCGCGGTGCATAGAGCAGCGCGATGCCGGCGCCGAGCAGTGCGCCCCAGAAGAGCCACTTGGCGGACGAGTCTCCCTCACGCTCGACGTAAACCACCTCAGGTGTAGAGCCGCGAGCCATCATGTCCTCCTTATTCCCCGGCGTCGGGGTCATCGGCGGCGGCGACCAGGGCAGGCTTGAGGGCCGCGTGATGCTGCAGCGGCGCCTGCACGTGGCGGGTCACCAGATCCGCCGTTCCATTGACGTTGAGCTGCTGGAACAGAAACGCGAACATCTTCTCCAAGTCGGCCGCGATCGCGGCCCGAACCTGATCAGGCAGGCCCCACAGCTCTCGCTTGAACGGGCCGATCGCCCGCTTGCGGGCCTTGTAGTAGAACTGCTCCTCCGAGTCTCCCGGCTTGCGCTCGCTCTCTGCGTTGTCGTTCAGCCAGGACTTGATCCGGGCCCTGAGATCGGCCGGCAGCTTGGGATGGTCGAAGACGATATTCTGAAAGTTCGTGGCGAGATGGATCTCCGCCGTTTCGACCCGAGGGAAGTTGCCGAACGCATTCGACGGCAGCGTGCTCGCGCCGTGCTGCACCGCGCCGCCGAGCTTGTAGATCTCGCGCGCCGCCTTGGAGAGCGCGGCGAGCGCGTCCAGATCGAGCTTCACATCCGCGATCGTTCCATCCGCCAAGACCACGCCGCCGTGCGACGTGCCGGTCTGGACCGAGATCTTGCTGATCCCCACGTCCTTCCCGCGCGCGGCGAGGCTCGCGTTGTAGCCCCGCATGAACGCGTGCAGCTCCTCGACCGTGCTGTTCTTCATGCCCACTTCGCCGATCTCGGCCCCAACCGAGACGGTGACGCCCTCGGGCTCCCGCTCGCGGATGAAGTGGGTGATTTCGGCCGCGCGCTCGTAGTTGAGACGCTGCTGCTCGGAGAGCGTCGGCTTTGACAGGTCGACCAACGTCGAGGTGTCGACGTCGATGTTGTAGAAGCCGGCGCCGACTTCCTCCGCGATCAGCTTCTTGACCTCGCCCACTTCACCCTCGGCGTCCACCTGATACTTCTTGTGGTTCACCTGGCAGTGATCGCCTTGGATGAACAGCGGCAGCGTGTGCCCCTCGCGGATCGCCGCGCCGAGCATGACGGCGACGTATTCGGCGGGGCGCTGCTCGGTGTAGGCGATTTCCGACCGCGCGATCTCGAGCAGGATGGCCCCCACGTTGCCGCTGCGGGCGGCACGGAACACGGCGCGCGCCGTGTCGTACGCCATGGCGCGCACGTTGATGGCCGGCACCGTAAAGCCGCCGCACTCGCCGCGCCCGCGAGCCTCGTAGAGGCCCTGGATCGAGGCGGGACGCGCGCCGGTGGCCTGACCCAGCTCCCAGAGCAGCCAGCGGGCCGCCTCCCGCTCAGCCGCCGAGCCGAATACCGCCTGCCAGACGAGCCGATCGGTGGCGGCCGACATGAGCTTCGCCGCGTCCCGCACCCGCACGCTGCCCGGCAGCAGCTCGACCGCGCCGCCGTAAAGCCCGACTGCCTGTTGTACTACGTCAGCCATGCCGGCGTCCTGGAAGAAGAGCGATCCCACCGCCTACCGTGCGGACAATGTAGGCCAGGCCCCAGGGACCGTCAAACGGCCTCACGCTTCGTCCCCGGCGCGGGGCGCGGCGCCCTCTCTGGGGTAGCCCGGCCGCCCCATGGCCGCGTAGGTCAGCTTCTTCCCAAGCTCGACACCCGGCTGATCGAACGGATCGATCCCGTACCAGACGCCCGCGTAGCCGGTCGCGAGCTGAAAGAACATGATCAGCTCGCCGATGGTCCCGGGTGAGAGGTCGGGCACCCGGAGCGTGACATTCATGCGCCCCATGCTGGCCAGCGCGGCCGACGTGGCTTCGTGCTCGGCGCGGAGCAACTCACCCAACGTGTGTCCCGGAAGGTACGCGAGATCCGGCGGCAGGTCCGGCCGCGCGGGGATCGGCACATCGACACCCGGGTCATCCAC
>JBGPVE010000114.1:0-8789 GCA_041491545.1 Gemmatimonadota bacterium
CGATCCCCTTCTGCACCATGTACCGCTACGTCGGTACCCGCGCCCTCGCCGATGAGTTGATCCAGGAGGTATTCCTGGCCACCTGGCGGCGTTCACCATGTGGCGGATTGGGCGATAGGGAGGGTCGCGACTGGCGATAAAGGTGTTACACCGTCTAAACAGTGCAAGGGCACGCATTCCGTAGGGGACCACGCCCTCTGAAGCGTCTTCATAGAGAGGACGAGAATCTCCGAGGGTGAGGCCGGCCAAGTGAGTGGCGCAAGCGTAGGGCAATCCCCGATACCCCAAGCCCCGAGTATCCTGGCGCGCGCGGCACTCGCCGGCGCGACCGTTGGATTGATCCTCGGGCTCGTGGCCGGGGTCGTAGCGAGCCATCTCCTAACGCCCGTGCGGAACGGCAGTTGGTCTGCGCCTCGGGTCGCATCCCTCCGCTCCAGAGTTCGGCTCGCCGCCGCCCAACGCGTCGCCTGCGACTCGCTGCAGGCTATGGACAGCGTCCCACCTCAAGTGGAATGGGCTGACGCGCTGACTATGGCATCGCGCGAGACTCGATAGTGCACCCCTGATAAGCGCCGCAAATCGGCCGAGTACGTATGGTGATAGAAGGGCGCCCTGGATGTGACGGGCGCTTTCTGCTTTCCGGTGCTGTCGTCTCGTCAGTTCGTTTCGTAACGTCTGGCAAGCACGCTGTCCCAAGTGGCAAGCGCGCGGGTGCCGCGCTCCGAAGGTCGATGGTATAATCCGCGATCTTCACGGAGCCCGAGACCACGGTCTCGGGCGGCGCTCAATAGGAGCCTCCCATGCGCCTGCGGCCTTTCGAGATCGAACGCTTCTACGCGCGCCATGAGTTCACCGCGCGCTACATGCTTTCCTCCAGTGACAGCGAGTCGCGCAGCGCGCGCGAGATTCTCGTGTTCGAGCCCGGCGCCGACGTGGCCTATCTCGATCAACGGCTCGGTTACACCGAATCCCCCGGTGCGCCCGCGTTGCGCGCCGCAATCGCATCCATCTACGGGACCATAAGCCCCGCAGATGTGCTGGTTCACTCCGGCGCGGAAGAAGCCCTCTGGACGTTCTTCGAGGCCGCGATCGCGCCCGGAGACCACGTCATCATTCAAACGCCCTGCTACGCCAGCGCGCGCGAGCTGCCTCGCGCGCTCGGCGCAAGCGTCTCGGATTGGCGCATGCGCTTTGAAGACGCGTGGGTCCCGGACCTCGAAGAGCTCGAGCGCCTGATCCGGCCGACCACACGCGTCCTGTACCTCAACTCGCCGCACAACCCGACGGGTTATCAGTTTCCAATCGAGACCTTCCGCCACGTCCTCGAGCTTGCCGCGCGTCACGGTCTCCTGGTATTCAGCGACGAGGTCTATCGCGAGCTGGAGCACAACTCCGCGCTCCGGTTACCCGCGGCCTGTGACGTGCTGGAGACCGCAGTGAGCCTCGGCGTGATGTCCAAGACCTACGGTCTGCCGGGACTGCGGATCGGCTGGGTCGCCACGCGCAACGGCGCGGTGCTCGAGCGCATGGCCATGGTGAAGGATTACACCACCATCTGCAATAGCGCGCCGAGTGAGTTCCTGGCGACCATCGCGCTCCGCCACCGCGACAAGCTGGTGCAACGCAACCTGTCGATCGTGCGTCGGAACCTGCCGCTGCTGAACGCCTTCTTTGCGCGTCACGCGGAGCTATTCGACTGGTTGCCGCCCGAGGCCGGCCCCATTGGATTTCCCCGACTGAAGCTCGAGCGCGAGGTGCAGCAGTGGTGCGACGAGATCGTCGCCGCGTCGAGCGTGCTGCTGTTGCCCGGCACGGTCTACGAGACGCCGCGCCACTTTCGCGTCGGGTTCGGGCGGGAGAACATGCCTGAAGCACTGGGCGTGCTCGAGGCGCACCTCGATACTCTCCCGTTTCGGGCTCCTAGCTTCGCGTGACGACCAGGCGCGGAGCCCCAGTGAATCAACCGCGGCGCTCAGCCAAGCCGACATGGTCCGCGCCGCATGGGGTTTCACCCCACCTCATTCGGCCAAGCCCCGTACCGATGTGACGCCCGCGGCGGAATCGGCGGCGCCCGTCGAGGTGACGGGCGCCTTTACCGCCCCAGCTCCATTGCCGGCGTGGGCAGCCCCAGATCGGCCAACGTGTACAACTGCACCCACCGTCGAAAGAAGGGATCGTCGTACAGGTACCGGCCCGACTCCGCGACGGTGAGAAGCTCCGCCTTTACCAAATTCACCATGCCGCGGTGCACCGAGCTCTTGGCGCCGAGATCGTAACGCGCCAGCGTCTCGGCTGACGTGATGGCGACGTTGGGATCGGCCGCCAGCAATCGGAGGATGTCCTGCGCCGTCGCGTCGATCGTGGCCCACACTCGCCGCTGGATCGCGTCCTGCTCGCGCACCAGGGTGTCCATCGCCTCGGCTACGTCGTTCAAGGTTGCCCGGCGGCTCGGCCGGCCGCGCGCCCACACATGCCGCGCCAGTTGCACGACGTCGCGCGTCCGCGGGCCGGCCACGCGCACGATCGCTTGGGCCGAATCGTCGCTCATCGCCACGCCGGCCCGTCTCGCACGCTTGCGGATCCATATGGCGAGCTCCACGGGATCGATCGGACCCATTTGGAGCAGGTCGAACAGCTTCCACAGCGCGCGCGACTTGTCGGCGACCATGTCCTCGATCAACGAGCGGGACGACCCCGCGAGGACATACGAGATGGCTTCATGCCGTTCGGTAGCTCCCTTGAGCGCCCACTCAGCGTCCTCGCCGCCCCACTCGTGGATCCGTTGAAATTCGTCCAACGCGAGCCCGAGCCGCTTGCCGCGGCGCCGAAGCTCCGCCTCGACGGCGGTGAGCACGTCGGTGACGAGCAGGTATCGTTCCTCCGCGGGCCGTGTGCTGGCCACGGTCACCGCCACGGTGGGCAGGCCGCCGGCGGCGGGATCGGCCGTCGCGCTGATCTGGACCGAGAGCGCCTTGGCCACCGCCTTGAAGAGATCGGTCCACGAGCGCCCCACCGCGCGGTGCACCGCCGTCAGGATCTGATTGGCGGCCTCGGCGGGGCCGGATACGGTCGACAGATCCACAACGGCGACCGGCAACGACGCCGAGCGGGCCTTGGCGGCGGCGACGTGAAGAGCGGCTGACTTGCCCAACCGACGATCCCCGTACACCAACAGCTTGCCGCCCGGCTCGCGGAACGCCGCGGCGATCCGGCGCACCTCCTGCACCCGGTCCGCGAATGCCTCGGCGGCTGGCAAGCGGGCGATGATGAAGGGGTTGGCGGCGAGCATGCTGCCGAACCTCCGGGGTGGTGGTGGTGGTCCCGGAAATCCGGGTCCCGGAAAAGTGGGTCCCGAAAAAGCGGAACTCAGGGAAAACGCCCCGAAGGATACGCCCGGGGTGGTGACCGCGCAATCGGGCCGGCGGCCGGACGGGAGGACCCGGGGGCCGCGTGGGGGTTTTGCCCTCCCCCGAACGTCCTAGCAGCTCTCGTCCAGCGGGCCTCTCGCCGTGCCGCGTTCCGCGCTGTTACTTCAACCCATGGCTCCCACCGGTCTGCCATCCCCCGACCACCCGGCGGATTTGGTCGCCCGCGTCCGCGCCGGCGACGAGGCCGCATTAGAGGCGATCTTCCGGGCTTACGCCACTCCTCTCTGTGGCTTTGCGGTGCGCTACCTCCGATCCGCCGACCTCGCCGCCGATCTGGTCCAGGACCTCTTCCTTTGGATCTGGCGGAACCGATCCGACTGGACCATCCAGACCGGGCTCAAGGCCTACCTCTATCGCGCCGTCCGAAATCGAGCGCTCGATGCCGTCCGCCATCACCAGATCGAACGCCGCTGGGCCGAGCAGACGGTACGCGAGGCGCCGGTCTGTGCGACTCGAGGCAGCCAGCGGCCCGATATCGATCCTCAACGAGTGGGAGCCATACTCGTGGTTGCGAGCGCTGGGCAAACGTCGAGCTGATTGTCTATCCCGACGCCACGCACGTGCTCGTCATGCCCTCCCAACGCATGGCGTCCGAGGAGGGCGCGCTCGATTGGTTCCGGTTCTGGCTCCAAGGTCAGGAGGATTCGCTGCCGACCAAGCGAGAGCAGCATACGCGTTGGCGTGCGCTCCGGAAGTGAGCGTGGTCGCGCTTCTCGAAGACGGACGCCTCTTGCCATCCCACAGACCGCCACGCGCTCGCCTCGACGTCAGGCCGCTGGCTCAGGATACGCCGCCGCGAACTCGAACTGGAAGGCCCGCCGAATCCGTTCCAGGTCCCTCACGTTGCTCGATACGAGCACCGCGCCGCTCTCCCGGCAACTGTACGCGATCAGAATGTCGAAGATGAAACTTCGCGGCACCGTCTTGACCACGAGCCCATCATCCAGCCGGAGCATGGCCAGGGTGTCGCCCAACGCCTTCCACGCTGCGGCGGACGGCGTCACGACTCGGCGCCGCCGCTCATAGGGCAGGAACACTCGCGCCTCCAGCTCAGCGCGCTCCGATCTGGAACGCGCACCGGCGCGCAGCTCCGCGGCGACGACACTGCTTAGGTAGAGTCCGGGAGCTGCGGCGAGGCTGAAGGCCTCAAAGGCCTGGTTGGCCTGATCACTACGAGCGGCATCGATAAAGCAGTTTGTGTCGAGTACGAATTTGGGCGGTGCCACCGCGGAGTCTATCTAGTCGAGCCGCGAGACGGTCATGCCGCGAAGCGCCTTCGCTCCCGCCGACAACTCGCTCCTGAACCCAACGAGGTCCAACGCCATCTCAACCGCCTCACGCTCGGTGGCGGCACCGAGATACTTCTTGGCGTGCTTGAGCGCGGTGGGGTCCAGCCAAAAATTCTTGCGGACCTTTCCGGCACGAGTCACTCGTATGACCCGCTCCCCATATCCCGCAGGCATGGCCACGGGCTCAGCGACTCTCTTCGCCTTCTTCTTTGATCTTGCCATATCTCCTCCGTGCGCACCATGTCTCCTCCACGTACGTACGAATGTACACACAGGTATGTACGCTGGTCAACCGGTTTCGGAGACCGTACCCCGAAGCCCGTTCGCGGATGCTCCCGGTGCTCGTATGACCATTCGGGGCCGGCTATATTTGGCCCCGTGTCCAGCTAGCTATCCGGCCTCCGACGCCAAGCGCTACCTGAGCGGCCCGGTCGCCTGACCACGCCACCCTCAACCCCCCAGCCGATGCCCAGACCGATCCCGATCCTGGCCCTCCTCATGGCTCTGACCCACACGCCCTATGCCAGAGCCCAAACCGCCTCCACAACGCACCCCGCGTTCGCAATGCACGGCGGCGCCGGCAAGATTCTCAAGCAGAGCATCAAGCCGGAGGTCGAGGCCGCGATCCGCGCCGATCTGGAACAGGCGCTGACCACCGGCTACGCCATTCTCCAGCGGGGCGGCACCGCCCTCGACGCCATCGAGGCCGCGATTCGGGTTCTCGAGGACTCGCCCCGCTTCAACGCCGGCAAGGGCGCCGTGATGACGGCCCAGGGGACGTTCGAGCTGGATGCCTCGATCATGGACGGGCAGACACTCGCGGCCGGAGCCGTGGCCGGGCTCATGCACATCAAGAATCCGATCTCCCTCGCTCGGCTGGTGATGACGAAGTCACCGCATGTCATGCTGATCGGATCGGGGGCAGAGGCGTTCGCGCTGTCTCAAGGCATCGATACGGTGCCGAACGAATACTTCGCCACCGACGTGCGGCATCAGCAATACGAAAAGTGGCGCGACTCGGTCGCCGGCAAGCCGACGCAACAGTCGAGCGCCGATCCGGCGAACGCGTGGGCGGATCACAAGTACGGCACCGTTGGCGCCGTCGCCCTCGATCGACAGGGCAATCTCGCGGCCGGCACGTCGACCGGCGGAACGCCGTTCAAGCGTTGGGGCCGCGTGGGCGATTCGCCGATCATCGGGGCGGGGACGTATGCATCAAACAAGGCCGGTTGCGCCGTCTCGGGCACGGGCGTCGGCGAGTACTTCATCCGCAACACCGTCGCCGCCGACATCTGCAAGCGGGTCGAGTACCTGCATGAGTCGATCGACAAGGCGGCCAAGCACGTGATCAACGACGTGCTGGTCCCGCAGGGAGGCGATGGCGGCGTGGTCGTGATGGACAAGAAGGGCCATTCGGTGCACGTCTTCAATACCGACGGCATGTTCCGCGGCTATATCGACGCGAACGGCAAGCCCGTCGTCGAACTCTACAAGTGACGCGGCAGGGCGGACGTAAGTAACCTTCGAGGAGGAGACGCCGGATGCCGGCTTACGTCGTCGTGAATGTCGAAGTGCTCGATTCCGTGCCGTACGAGGAGTACAAGCGGCTCGCGCCGCCCAGCATCAGCGCGTATGGCGGGCGCTACATCGCGCGCGGCGGAGCGGTGGATGTGTGCGAGGGCGAGTGGGCCCCGCGCCGGCTGGTCATTCTCGAGTTTCCGACCGCGAAGCAGGCACGGGCTTGGTGGAACTCGCCGGAGTACGCGCCCGCAAAGGCGCTGCGCCAGAGCTGCAGCCGGGCGGACCTGGTGATTGTGGACGGCCTGACACTCTAATGATTCACAAACTCTGCGACTGAGGGCAACATGATCCGATCGCACGCTTTGCTTCGATTGCTGGTTCTCGCGGCTGCGTCTCTCTGGCCGCTCATGCCGGCTCGCGCCCAGGCGACGTCCAAAGCCGACACCGCCGCCGCCATTGCACAGGCGCAGTCCGCCGCGGGCGCATGGCTCACGCTGGTCGACGGCGGGAACTACGCTGCCAGCTTCGACTCGGCGGCCGCCTTTTTCCGCCAGGCTGTCACCCCCGACCAGTGGCAGACGGCGGTGAAACAAGCGCGTGCGCCGTTCGGTCCGTTGAGCGCCCGGCACGTGATCGCCGCGGTGTACGCCGCCGCCCTGCCCAACGCGCCACCGGGGGAGTACGTCGTCCTCCAGTACGAGACGGCCGGCGCCAAAGGTCAGCATGTGATCGAAACCGTCACGCCGATGCACGAAGCAAACGGCCGTTGGCGGGTGTCGGGGTACTACATCAAGCCGAAGTGAAGCCGCCGGCGCGGCGCGGCCGCGGTGGGATCACCATTCACCCCTCGAGAGGCTCGAGCTGATGTCCAGTTTGATCGTCCTCCGTCTGATCCACATCGTGGCTGGCATGTTCTGGGTCGGCGCAATTCTCTTTGTCGCTGGGTTTCTGCTGCCGTCGCTCCCGGCCATCGGGCCCGCCGCGGGCGTGCTGATGGATCAGGTGGCTCGCGCGCGCCGGCTGACGCTCTGGATGATGGCAACCGCGCTGCTGACGGTTTTCTCGGGCATACTGCTCTACTCGCGGGATTCCGACGGCTTCAGCTCCGCCGCCTGGCTCGGTTCGGGCCCGGGCCGGACGTTCGGATTGGGTGGCATCTTGGCGATCGCGACGGTGGTGGTGGGCATGGGCATCACCTCGCCGACGGCTCGGCGGATGGGCGCGCTGGGCGGGCGGGCGCGTGCGGAGGGCCGGGCGCCGACGCCCGACGAGGGCGCGGAGCTCGACCGGCTGCGGGCGCGGCTCATGCGGTCGAGCCGGGTCCAGGCCGTGCTGCTCGTGTTGACCGCGGCCGCGATGGCCGTCGCGCGATACGTGCCGTAGACGTGACGAACAGCCGATCCGTCCTGCTCTACGACGGCTCGTGCGGCCTCTGCAATCGTGTCGTTCAGCTGATTCTGCGTCACGACCGCCGGGAGACGCTCGATTTCGCGGCGCTGGACAGCGGGTTTGGCCGGAGCGCCGTCGCGCGTCACCCGGAGCTTCGAGACGTCGACTCGTTGGTCTGGCTCGATCCGCCGACGCCGACGCGCCCGGAGCGCGCCCTCATCCGATCCGCCGCGGCGCTCCGCGTCGCGGAGTATCTCGGCGGGCTCTGGCATCTCGCGGGCGTGTCGCGCCTCTTGCCTCGCTCCGCGCGGGACGCACTGTACGACGCGGTGGCGCACCGGCGGTACCGGTGGTTCGGTCGAGCGGACAGCTGCCAGGTTCCCCCGCCGAGCCGGGCGGCCCGATTTCTCGAATGACGTCGAGTGCTTTCCTGTCGCCGGAGAACCGCCGCGAGATCGGCAGCGTTTGATATGGTATCCGACCCTATTGGAGATCGTATGACGAAGCGAATGCTGAGCGGCCGAATCACCACGGTTGCCGCCACGCTGCTCATGGCGTCCAGCCTTGGCGTGTTCGCCCCCTCGACCGGCAACGCCTTCAGCGGGCCGCTGTCGCAGCAGACCGCGGTCTTCGCCGGCGGCTGCTTCTGGGGGATCGAGGCCGTATTCAGGCATGTGAAGGGAGTGAAATCCGCGATGTCCGGCTTCGCGGGTGGAAGCGTCGCGTCGCCGTCGTACGAGCAGGTGAGCACGGGGACGACCGGGCACGCGGAATCGGTCAAGGTCGTCTACGACCCGTCGCAGGTCAGCTATGAGCAGCTCCTGCGAGTGTTCTTCACGGTCGCTCACGATCCGACTCAGCTGAATCGCCAGGGCCCCGACGTGGGGACCCAGTATCGGTCAGCCGTGTTCTACACCGACGCCGACCAGCGGCGCGCCGCTGAAGCCTTCGTCGCCACGCTGCGGGAGTCGAAGGCGTTTCCGCGGCCGATCGTGACCGAGATCGTTCCGCTCAAGACGTTCTATCCGGCGGAAGATTACCACCAGGACTACATGGCGCATCATCCCGATCAGCCGTATATCGTCATCAACGATGCACCGAAGGTGGAGCACCTGCGGCGCGAATGTCCGGAGTTGTATCGGGAGACGGCTCGAAGCTGAAC
>JBGPVE010000115.1:0-8714 GCA_041491545.1 Gemmatimonadota bacterium
CTCTTCTTGGAGCTTGCCGTGCGGATTGCGCCCGCGATCGTTGTCCTGCGCGGTCGCGCTGCCGGCGGCGAGCAGCGCGCACGCGCTCAGGACCACGCCGATCCGGAACGCCGTGACGACCCGACTCACGATGGCCCCCTCGCGTCGCCGTGACAGCTTTCGCACTTCCCGGAAACCGGCCGGTAGATCGCGCGCGGCTTGCCGCTCGCGTCGGGGCGCGAGGCGTGGCACTTCGCGCACGGCACCGAGGCGTGGGCCCCCTTGAGCGAGAACGTCGCGTCGCGATCGTGATTGAACCGGGATGCGGGCCGGAACCCGTCCACGCCGTGGCAGCTCTCGCAGGCGCCGCCGTCCTTCCGCGCGGCGAACTGGTCGCCGTGCGGCGATTGGTGACACGATTGGCAGCTCTGCTTCGTCACGGCGAACGTGAGCGTCGCGCCACGAGTCACGGCCAGGAGGAGCGACGAGCGCGCGGGCGCCGTGCGCTTCATCTCCTCGTGGCAGGCGAGGCAGGGCACCGCCCGATGCGCGCCCTCGAGCGGGAAGGCGTACCGCTGGTGCGCCATCGCGTCGATCACCGATGGGCGGTAGGTCCTGGTGTCGTGACATGCCGGGCACCCCTTCGGCTGCGGGTGCAGCCCCGCCGCCGCGAAGCGACCCTCGTGCGGATCGACGTGGCAGGAGACGCATTCGATCTCCTTGAGCTTGAGCGCCACCGCCGCTTTCCCGAGCACTTGAGAGCCCGGCAGCGGCGGCAGGCCCTTCCGCGCCGGCCCGTGGCAGGCGCTGCACGCGATCTCCGCGTGGCGCCCCTCGAGCGGAAGCCTGAGACTCGCGTGCGCGCTCAGGCCGAACGTGCTCGGCTTCCAGCCGTCGACGTTGTGGCAGGCCGCGCAGTTCCCCCGATCCGCCCGGCTCGCGAGCTGCGTCCCGTGATCGTCCGCGTGGCAATCGCGACACTGGGTCGCGGCCGGCCGCATCCACACGCCGGAGGTCCCGAGCCGTGCCGCCGGGATGCCGGGCGGGCTCTTGATGTGGCACGAGGCGCATTTGACCTGCTGGTGCCGTCCCTCGAGCGGATACTTCGCCTGGCGGTGCTGGACGACCGTGAAGGTCGAAGGCTTGAAGCCGTCGACCGTGTGGCAGGAGGCGCAGTCGACCGTCTTGCCGGCGAGCGTGGCGGTGCCGCCGTGGGCGTCCGTGTGGCAGGCGGTGCAGGTGGCGAACGGCGGATTCCGGCTCTTGCCGGAAGAGAAGCCGTGGCATTTGTCGCATGCCACCGCCGCGTGCCGGCCGCGGAGCGGATAGCGTGTGCGGTCGTGGTCGAAGGCCTGCCGGTTGATCGCGCGAAACCCGCTCGTCTGGTGGCACTTGCCGCAGGCGGCGCCGAGCCCGCCTCGATGCGGATCCTGGTGGCAGGTCGAGCACTCCTGGTGCGCCAGCGGGCGATACACCGGGATCGGCTGCCCCCGGTCGTTCTTCTTGAGATCGAGCCGGGGATCCAGATGGCACTTGTCGCAGCTCACGTCGGCGTGCTTGCCGGTGAGCGGGTAGTCCGTCTTGGCGTGATCGAAGCGGGGCGTCGGCTTCCAGTGCTCGGTATCGTGGCACTTGAGGCAGTCGCGATCGAGCGCGCCCCGATGCACGTCCTCGTGGCAGCTCACGCACTCGCGCGTGAGCCCGACCCATCCGAGGGCCGGCCCGTCGCGCTTGAGCAGCGAGGCCGCCGGTGAGACCCGGAGCTCCGCCTTGTGGCAGTCGGCGCATTCCACCTTTCCGTGTTTCCCCTCCAGCGGCCAACCGGACCGCCGGTGATCGAAGCGCTTGGAGCCGCCCTCGCCCCAGCTCACGAGCGCGAAGTCGCGCCCGGCGTGATCCGGGTGGCAGCTCGCGCACGCCTGCTTCCCCTCCTTGGCGTGCAGGCCGAGCTGGCGCTGCGCGAGCCAGGCGATCTCCTTGTGGCACGACAGGCATTGCGCCGTCATCGCGGTCTTACCGCCGGCCCCGTGGCAGGTCACGCATTGCAGGCTTCCCTCCAACTTCTCGTGTGCCCGGGCCAGCGGTCCCGGAGAGATTTGCGCCTCCGCGCGCGCCGGCCCGTTCCCGCCCGGCCCGCCGAAGCCCAGAGCTTGGCAGCCGAGCAGCATCGCCAGCGCGAACCGACGGCGCGCGGGTGCCACCCCTTAGCGGAACCAGGTCGCACCCAGCGCCACGACGACGCCGACGTGAACCAGGACGGCGATCAGCGCGGCGATCGCCACCGGGCGATGCGCCACATGCCAGTAGCGGAACAAGTCGTGGGTCGCGTCGAGCATCCGGGCCTGCTGCGTGAGCGCCATTTCCCGCCTGGCGAGCCCGAGTACGCGGGAGACCGTCGTGCGATCGGCGCGCCGCTTGCCCGGCCCGGCGCGCTCGCACAGGTGCCGGAGCCGTCGGATCGCGCGGCGGCGGGTGAGGTCGTCGGCCGCCATGTGGCGCAGCGTGCCCCAGAGGCCGAGCCCCGCGGGCGTCGCCGTGTTGGGTGCAAGCGTCGCCTCGACGGTCGCCGGGTCGAGCCCAGTCTGCGCCCCGATCTGCTCCAGCAGCGCCTTCCGCTCGGCCGCGATCTCTTCGATCGTGAGCTCGACCCCCGCGCGTCCGCGCGGAATACGAGCGTAGATGTATCGGCCGATGATACCGCTGGTCCACACCACCATCATCGACCAGAACCCGAGCCCGATGACGCCGCCGAAGTGCCACGCCGCGTGAATCGCCACCAACAGCGGCAGCGCCAGCGCGGCCAGCACGTGCACGTTCAGCCACTTCGCGATGGCGCCGGTGAACGAGAGCCACCGATACCGCTTGCGAAGCGGATAGAGCCAGAGGAACCCGAAGATCGCGAGCGACAGGATCCCGGCCGTCTGCCCGACGTAGCCCGACGGCCTGAGCCACGCGTGCAGCGGATGCCGAACCCGCGCCGCCATCGGCAGCCCGTAGTACCGGGCGCCGACGGCGGAGATGGTCACCAGCAGCGCCACCCACGCGATCAGCGCCAGCGTGGACATCCGCGGCCCCGACCGCTCGGGCCCGCGTCGATCGGTCGGCCGCGGGGCGGGCGCCGGCTTGATGGGGGCCGGCGCCCGCGGAGCCGGCGACGCGGGCCGGGCGGGCGCCATGGTCGATCGCGCGCTGGGCTCTGCCATGAGTCTCCCCAAAGCGATTGATGACTGCGAGTTCGGACGTTGTGTGGTACGCGGTGTGCGACGTTGGCCGACGTGTTCCGGCCTGCAATAAGGGCGCCTTCCTCCGGGGAGTTACGGGCTCGGGCGAGGCGGTTCCGGGCGGGAGAGCGACCTAGGCGGCACGAAGTGCACGCCTCCCGGCCGGAACCCCTTCTGGGGCAACGACAAGAACTCCGCAGCTCCCACTCGGGAATGAATTTCTGAAGGAGGCGGGCCGCCCCGTTCACGCGGCGATCTGGTGAACGGGTTGGCAGTCGAGTTGTAACGCTACGTTCCACCTGTCATGTGCCGACGCAGGGGCGGCTTGCGGATCGCGAGATCGGTCCGGTGGCCCGCCCGTGAGCCTTTCAGTCGATAAGAGAGCCGATTCGACCTATGGAAAACGCGCTCGTCTACATTGCCTTCGCGGCGATCGTCCTGGTCCCGATGACCGCGCACCTCCGCCGCACGCGGCGCCGCGAGGCGTCCGCGCTCGCCGCCGCGGAGCGGGGGCGCTTCTCGACGGAGGGCCCGAGGGCGCAGCATCCCCACATCGACGTATCCCACTGCATCGGCTGCGGCGCGTGCACCGAGGTGTGCCCCGAGGGAGACGTGCTCGCGGTGGTCGGCGGCAAGGCCGCAATCGTCAATCCGCACAAGTGTATCGGGCACGGGCTCTGCGCGGAGGCGTGTCCGGTGGGCGCGATCGAGATCGTGATGGCGAGCCCGAGCTTGAGCGCCGACCTGCCGTATCTCACGCCGGAGCAGGAGACCAACGTCGAGGATCTCTTCATCGTGGGCGAGCTGGGTGGGCTCGCGCTGATCAAGAACGCGGTCAATCAGGGGCGGGACTGCATCGACACCATCGCCTTACGGCTCGCGGCGAGCGGGTGGCGGCGATCCACGCCCGGCATCTACGACGTGTGCATCGTGGGCGCGGGACCCGGCGGTATCAGCGCGTCGCTCCGCGCGATCGAGCGGAAGCTCAGCTACGTCACGATCGAGCAGGACGAGTTCGGCGGTACCGTGGCCAAGTATCCTCGACAGAAGCTGGTGATGACGAGCCCGGTGGAGTTCCCGCTGCACGGGAAGTTCCGCAAGCTCGAGGTGAGCAAGGAGGAGCTGCTCGCGTTCTGGAAGACGATGGTTCGGGAGCACGGTCTCCGCGTGCACACGGCGGAGCGGGTGGACGACATCCAGAAGAATGTCGACGGCGGTTTCACCATCGCGACCAACAAGGAGCGCTATCGCGCCCGCACCGTGATTCTGGCGCTCGGCCGCCGGGGTACGCCGCGCAAGCTCGACGTGCCGGGGGAAGAGCTGCCCAAGGTCATGTACAGCTTGCTCGAGGCCGACGCCTATACCGGGGCCAAAATTCTGGTCGTGGGCGGCGGGGACAGCGCGGTCGAAGCTGCCATGGGGCTCGCGCATCAAAAGGGGAATCAAGTGACGCTCTCGTATCGCAATGACGCCTTCAGCCGGATCAAGGAACGGAACGCCCAGCGCCTCGCTGAGTGTCAGAAGGGCGGGCGGCTCAAGGTGATCTTCAGCTCGCGGCCGGTCGAGATCCGGGAGACGTCGGTGCTGCTCGACGTCGCGGGGCAGGTGAAAGAGATGGCGAACGACTATGTCTGGGTATTCGCCGGCGGCAGCCCGCCGAACGCCTTCCTGGAGCGAATCGGTATCCAGGTCGGTCCCCGCGATCTCACGAGTGAGGCGAGCGCCGAGGGCCAACTCCTGGCGGCGGCACGATGACGGCCTCCGCGCGGGACTCGTGCGCGGTCTGTCGAGCGCCGCTCCCGCCCGATGCGCGGTTCTGCGGCCATTGCGGCGGAGCCATCGGGGCGGGACGGGGGCGGGGACGGCCGCTCGAGGATCGGGCGCCGTGGCTCCTCGCAGCCATCGCGATCGCCGCGGCGCTCACGGGGATTCTGGTCTGGCTGGCCCGGAATCCGGCCGTGCCAGCGCAAGCCCTGGCCGCCGAAGCGCCGGCTGCCGAAGCGCCGGCGGATCCCGGAGCGCCCGGCGCCGGCCTAGGCATGCCCGGCTCCCCGCCCGACCTGAGTCAAATGTCCCCGCGCGAGCGGTTCGACCGGTTATTCGACCGCATCATGCGGGCGGCGACGCAGGGCGACGCCGGGACGGTGACCGGCTTCACCCCCATGGCTCTCAGCGCGTACGCCCAGCTCGACACCATCGACGCCGATGCGCGATACGACGCCGCGCTCCTCCGCATCCACATCGGCGACGTGGCGGGCTCCGAGGCACTCGCCGACACCATACTGGCCAACGCGCCCGATCACCTCTTCGGCTATATGATTCATGGCTCGGTCGCGCACTGGCGCAAGGACGCCAAGTCGGAGCGGGCAATGTCCCAAGCCTTCTTGCGCCACTACCCGGACGAGATGAAGGCGTCTCGTCCGGAGTACCAGCGCCATCAGACGGCGGTCGACGACTTCCGGCGGACGGCCGAGCTCGCCGTCAAGGGCGCAGGCCGTTGAGGTGCAGCGGCTTGCCCATCACCTGTTGGTCGCCGATTATTAGCTCACCACGCGGGAGTTGGCATCGTGAAAGCTGGCCATCGATTCCTCATCGGCGCGCTCGTGATCGTCGGAAGCGTCGCCTTTCTCATCACCGAAGGCGTCAAGGAGACCGGCGTCTACTTTCTCACGCCGACCGAGCTGGCCCAAAAGACCGCTGACGATCCGTCCTTCATCGAGAACGTCGGGTTCAAGGTGGGCGCCAAGGTCGTGCCGGGCTCGGTGCAGCGCGATCCGGCCCACCGGACCATCAATTTCAGCGTCTCCGACGGAGCCAAGACCTACCCGGTCACCTACCACGGCCTCGTGCCCGACACCTTCACCGACGCAAACGACATCGAGGTGGTGGTGGAGGGCCGTTTGGGACGCGACGGGGTCATCCGCGCCACCGACGTTCTCGCCAAATGCGGCTCCCGCTACGACGCGCAGTTCACCAAGCGGAAGCAAGCCTGAGGTTTCATGACGTTGCTGGGGCAGTTCTCGCTGTGGGTCGCGTTCCTGGTCGGTCTGTGGTGCATCGCGGTCTCATTCTCCGGGCGGTGGCGAGATCGACCTGAGCTGGCCGACACGGTCACTCGGTCGGTGTACGCCATCTGCGCGGCCCTGTTGGTCGCATCGCTGTCGCTCTGGAAGGGGCTCGTCGTCCACGATTTCAACATCGAGTACGTCGCGGCCTACACCTCGCGCAATCTTCCGTCGGGCTACATTTTCTCGGCCTTCTGGGCGGGGCAGAAGGGCTCGCTGCTCTTCTGGGCGGTGGTACTCTCGATCTTCGCGAGCCTCGCGCAGCTCGTGACCTCACGGCGGCACGCTCAGCTCCTACCGTACGTCGCGGGCGTCACCTCGGCGGTCGTAGTCTTCTTTGTCAGCGTCATGCTCTTCTCGGCCAATCCCTTCGACCGATTGGCGTTCACGCCGGCCGATGGCCGGGGATTGAATCCCCAGTTGCAGAATCCGGGGATGATGATCCATCCGCCGATGCTCTACCTTGGCTACATCAGCATCACGGTGCCGTTCGCCTTCGCCGTCGCCGCGCTCTTATCTCGGAAGCTCGATACCGGCTGGATCCACGCGATCCGAAAGTGGACGCTCGTCTCCTGGCTCTTTCTATCGGTCGGAATCACGCTCGGCATGTGGTGGGCCTACGTCGAGCTGGGATGGGGCGGTTACTGGGCCTGGGATCCGGTCGAGAACGCGAGCCTCTTGCCTTGGCTCACCATGAGCGCCTTTCTCCATTCGGTGATGATCCAGGAGAAGCGCGGCATGCTCAAGCGGTGGAACCTGTCCCTCATCGTCGGGACTTTCCTGCTGAGCATCTTCGGGACGTTCATCACCCGCTCGGGCGTGATCTCGAGCGTGCACAGCTTCACCCAGTCGAACGTCGGATACTTCTTCCTCGGGTTCCTGATCCTCGCCGCGGTCTTCTCGTTCACGCTGCTCTACACACGCTGGTCCCAGCTCGAGGCCGAAGTGCGGCTCGATTCGGTCGTGAGCCGAGAGGCGGCGTTTCTGTTCAATAATCTGTTGTTCGTGGGGATCGCGTTCTCGGTGCTCTGGGGTACGCTCTTTCCGATTCTGTCCGAGGCCGTGCGGGGGACCAAGATCACGGTCGGTCCGCCCTTCTTCAATCGGGTCAACGTGCCGCTCGGTCTTCTGCTGGTGGCGCTCACCGGCGTGGGTCCGCTGATCGCCTGGCGTAAGGCATCGTCAGAGAACCTGAAGCGACAGTTCCGCTGGCCCACCCTCGCCGGTGTGGTGACGCTGGCGGCCGTCCTCGCGGCCGGCATGCGGGACCCATATCCGATCATGGCACTCTCGCTCGCGGGTTTCGTGGCGGGCACCGTGCTTCAGGAGTTCTATCGCGGTGCCCGGGCGCGGATGCGGATGCACGGGGAAGGGCTGCTGCTCGCCCTCGGACGGCTCGTGGCGCGCAACCGGCGGCGCTACGGGGGCTACATCGTACACGTCGGCATCCTGATCTATTGCGTCGCGTTCGCCGGAATGGCGTTCAAGCGGGAGCAGGAGGCGACGCTCAAGCCGGGTCAGTCGATCGAGGTGCGCAGTCCGTTCGGGCATACCTACACGTTCACCCATGTGGGGATCTCGCAGTACGAAGCGCTCAACCGCGTGGTCTCCGCGGCGACGGTAGAGGTGAAGAAAGACGGCAAGCCGGCGGGCTTCATCACCTCGGAGAAGCGGCAGCACGTGGACAGCTTCAAGCGGCCCACCTTCGAGCCGTCGACCGAGGTCGGTATTCGGACCGATTTCCGCGAAGACGTGTACGTGGTCTTCGCCGGTGCCGTCGATGGGACCGAGGAAGCGGTATACCGCTTCAACATCAACCCGCTGGTGGTGTGGGTTTGGATCGGCGGATTCGTGCTGATGTTTGGTGGCATCGTCACCATGTGGCCTGGCGGTGGGCCGATGATCCGCGAGCGGCGCCCGGAGCAGGCGGGCTACGTGGCGGCGCTCGCGGGCGCAGGGCCCTCATGAGCGATCGGCATACGGCATCCCGGCCTGATTCCGTGACCCGGCGAGGATTTCTTCGAGCCGCGGGCGGGCTGCTGCTTGGCCCGGCGGTGGTGCTCGGCGGCGCGAGCGCGCTGCTGGCCCAGGATCAGGGGCCGCTCCCCGGACAAGGGGCCAATGGAAGCCTTCGGGATCCGAGCGCGGTCGGCCGGCCGCGCTCGCCGACCGATTCCAAGGACAACGATGAGGCGATCAAGCGCATCGAGCAGGGGCTGCGCTGCACCTGCGGCTGCAACCTCGACATCTACACCTGCCGGACCACCGATTTCTCCTGCACCTATTCACCGGACCTGCATCGTGAGGTCGTCGCTCTTCGGGACAGCGGCAAGACTGCGCAGCAGATCGTGGATGCCTTCGTCGCGAAGTACGGCGAAAAGGTGCTGATGGCGCCGGATCCCAAGGGATTCAACCTGGCGGGGTACCTCGTGCCGGGGGTGGCGATCGC
>JBGPVE010000116.1:0-8645 GCA_041491545.1 Gemmatimonadota bacterium
ACACACCGTTAGACGCGAGCCCGCCGTTAGACGCGAACACGCCGTTAGACGCGAACACGCCGTTAGACGCGAACACGCCGTTAGACGCGAACACGCCGTTAGACGCGAGCCCGCCGTTAGACGCGAGCCCGCCCCGCGCGACCTGCGGGGCGGGCGTCCGAACGTACGAGCACGATGCACCTAATGTGCATGTGCGGCGGGCCCAAGACAAGCGGGGCGATCGGGTCGATTACGCCGCCGCGGCTTGCTTGGCGCTGCTGCCGGCGAGCGCGCCGGCGATCAGCTCCGAGATATAGCCGAACACCGCACCGGCGACCAGCGCGATGATCGTCTTGACGTAATCGCCGTTGGCGCCCACCACGACGCTTACCGTGGTCGCGGCACCGAGGAACGCGCCGGGAATGAAGCCCAGGAGCGTGGCCTTGGACTGAAGCACCATCGCAAATCCGATGACGCCGACCAGCGCGGCCAGCACCATGACGTTGCCGTTGCCCATTCGGCCGTACACGTAGAGCGCGACGTACGCCCAGAAGACGCCGGAGAGGTTCGAGGCGATGGTCCGAATGAGCCCGTCGTTCTTACCGCCGGCCGCGAAGAAGGTGGCCCATGCCACGATCCCGGCCCACACCGGGAGCGCCGCGACTCCCACCGCGACGTAGGTCCACACAGCAATGAGGACACCAATGCTGAGAGCGAGCGCGAGCAGCATGCTCATAGCCGACCTCCTCCGAATTGTCTTGCGAGGGAACCGCGATGGGGTACCGCCGCGGCGTACGCCGGGCGAGCACCATCAGCGTAAAGACGGAGCGGGGCGCGGTCAAACAAGGAAGAAACAGTCCCATAATGGCGACACAAAATATTGTAAATGATAGTTGACACTTCGTGTGCCTACCCGCCAGGTTGCTTGTCCGCCCGTCCGCCCACCGCCGTTTCGTCGGTCCGCTCCAAGCGCCGAATCGACCGCTCGAGGTCGCGAAGCGTGGCCTCGAACATCGCCGTCGCTTCCCAAAGTGCGCGCGCGCTCTTCATCCCTTCGAGGGTCGCGCGGAGACGAGTGTGAATGCGGCGCAGGGCTTTCCCCTTTCGGACGTTCTCCCGGGCCATGATGGCAAGCCGATTCTCGAGGCCGAGAAACTCGCTCTGCAGGTGACGATCCTCATCCCGAACCGGCTCTCCCAGAATGACGAGTCCGTCGGAGCGGGCGACGGCCCGGCAGTCGAGCGCAGTGGAAGCGCCGCGGGTGTCCAGCAGATCGAGACGGAGCCTCTCGTCCGCCAGTGTCCCGCGCGTGCTCCACCGACGGAGAGCGGGGGGATCGGCCACGAAACGCGAGAGCTGCTGGCCCAGAATCTTGGACGCCGGCAGTGCGAGAGTCAGGGTGACCGCGCTGTTGCAAGCGAGCACTGCGCCGCTGTCGGCCACCGCGATGAAGTGAACCGACTGCGACTCCGCCACGAAGCGCCCCACCAACTCCGGCAGATAGAGGGCGAGCGTGTCGGGATCGACGATTCCGCGCGGGTGCGCCAGGCGGTCGACAAAGAGGACGAGACGAAAGCCGCGATCAAGAATCGGTTGGTCAGGAATGGGAGCGGAAGCGACGGACTGAGGCTGGCGTCTCGTCTTTCCGGTGTGCCAGCGCTGGAATGCGCGCAGGTCGGTCCACCGGGTGGCGAGATAGATGAGCTGGGGCGCCTTGGCGTCGCTCAAGCATTCAGCGCCAAGGAATCCCGCCGCTGGGCCGACGACGTCCGCCACGCGGAGCGGAGGCCGGGCGCCCGGCCCGTCAGAGTCGCCGGGGGCGTGAAAGCGCAGCAAGGCGACCAGCATAGGCCTCCAACATAGCACGACGGCCACCCCGTGGGGTGGCCGTCGCATCTATCCGGAAACAGCGGCGCGAGGCGCCGGACCGGATCAGTCCTCGACGAGAATCAGATACTTCGAGGGCGCCCAGAACTCCTCGGGCGACTCGATCTGGAGCCCACCGCGAACCTTGCCGTCCTTGGTAAGCGACGTCGTGGCAAGATACTCCGGGCTCTGGCGACTGATGATCTTGTAGTTCTTGTCCTCGTGGGGCAACTGGATGGTCCGGATTTGGGACTTGTCGATCTTGGTGAAGGCGGCGGGATCGAAGCTCCGCGCGGGCACGAGATGGGTGCCGCCGAAGAACAGGAACTTCGAGCCTTCCTTCTTGATGACGCCCTTGTCCATCAGCTCCTTCTTGGTTCCGACCGCGTAGTAGACCGTGTTCTTATAGGTCGTGAGCTGGGAGACGGTGTCGGTAAGCGCCACCTTATCCGCGGTGAGCTGGGTGTTCTGCACCGACATCGTATCGACCTTGCTCGTGAGCGCCGCGATCTCGACCTTCTGGCGCTCGATGACCGCCGTGTACTCCTGCTCCTGCCGCTCGGCCGACGCCTTCAGGTCGGCGACAGTCTGCTTGGCCGCCTCGAGTTGGGCCAAGAGCTGCTTGTTGCGGCGACCCAGTTTCTGGGCGCGGCTGGTGCTGGCGTCGAGCTTCTGCTCGCTCTCATTGAGCCGGGCGATCACTTCCTTGATCTTGCCGAGGACCGCGGCGCGGTCTTGGGTGGCGCCGGAGGCGCTTTTCTCGGTCGCGAGGACAGGGCTCACCCCCACGCTCTTGGCCTTGGCCACTTCGGAGTTCAGATCGTTGACGAACTTGGTGGTTTCCAGCACTTCGTTGAGCAGACTGTCCTTCTCGGCGGAAACGGCCTTCGCCTCGGCCAGCGCAGCGTTCAGCTGATCGCGACTACGGTCGCAGGCCGTCGTGCTGGCAAGCGCGAGCGGCAAGAGAAGCCATCCGTACCTCATGAGACTACCCCCTTCGCTGCGAATTGAGTGATGCGGGCACCGGTGGAACGACCGTCGCAGCAATGCGTCGCGCTCCAGGCCGCTGCTCCGAAGCGGTCCGGCCACGAGCGGTGCCCACCCCCTACCACAGGGGCTGGCGGCGGGAGCCGGCATCGAGCCCGGACCCCGAAGCGGAACTTAAGCTGTCGGCTGTCCGAGGTAAGTCTACCAAGACGGACCCTTAAAGACCAGCGGTCCCCCTCTCCCCGCCTCGCAGAATCTCCGCCGCCACCAGGGCGCACCGGCTCAGCTCGGCGCTCGCAGCCGGCGGGAAGTGGCGCAGGGGGTATCGCCCGAGTAAAGCCCGAAGCTCCTGATCGCTCAGCCGCTCGACCTCGACCCGCCAGCGCCGCACCCGCTCGGTCAGATCGGGAACGATGTCCCGCAGGCATGGCTCGGCCTTGCCGCTCAGACGCTCGACCAGCGGCAATACGGCGACCGAGCGGAGGGCCGAGCCGTGGAGCGCGGCAAGCCGTCGCTCCCGGTCCGATCGGGCCCACCGCTCGCGCTCGCTCGGCGACCAGAGCTTGAGCCCGGCGATCTCGAACCGCAGACGAGCGACTCGCTTGCGAGTGGCTTCCGCTTGGAGCGCCAGGCTCTCGTAGGCGCCTTGGCTCAGGAAACCGTGGACCGCGGCTCCCAGCGCCGGCAGGAGCACGGCCAAGGCAAACGCCAGATTCCTGCTCTGGGTCCACTGGACGCCGAAGGTCTGGGCCCCCACCGTGGCGAGCGCGAGAGCGAACACCAATCCGGCCATGAGGTTCAGGCGGGCGTGGAGACGATGCGATCGGGCAGCGGCTTCCTGGTGGCGGGGATCTTCCGCGGTGGAGAGGCCCGCATCGAGCAACCCGCGGCAGTGATCCAGGTAGACGTGATCGACCGCCGCCCGGAAGAGTCCGACTTCGCGCCCGATCGCGCGAAGGAGCCAGTTGAGCCAGGTGTAGTTCGGGTCGGCGGGGCGGGCGGCGGCCGGCGGACGAGTCGCCGGGGAGGTGAGTCCGAGCGGCAGCAGAAAGCTCAGGTGGCGAATCTGCTCGGCCAACGCACGATAGTCGACCCACTTCCGGTGGTAACGGCCCCAGCTCGCCCGGAGGGATAGCGAGACCACCGCGAGGAGGGCGCCGACCTCGACGAGATTGCAGACGATGACGAGGCCCGCCCGCGGTGAGAGGTGAGCCAGCACCGCGGCAAGTATGGCGACGAAAGCAAGTGCCGAGATCCAGAGGAGCACCGAGCGATAGCGGGTCGCGTAGAGGATTGCGAGTTGATTCGCCCAGGCGTAATGCGGGATGAGCTTTTCCTCCAGCTGGCGCGTCAGGTCAGCGGGCAGGCCGGCAGCTTGCCAGTCGGCCCGCCACTCGTCCGTGGTCACGGTGATGTAATCGTGGGCCAGCGGCTCCAGGGAGATGTTGCCGGGCCAGGTCATGGGCCCCATGAGAATCGCGTAAGGCTTGCCCAGCAGGGCGCGAGCCGTGGGGCCGGGAATCCGCTCGGCGAAGTAGGACTCGCGGAGATCGGGCGCGCGGTGTTCGACCGCGCGCGGGGGCTCGCGCGGGGGCTCGAGCGCGATCCGAAGAAGCCGGGTGACCTCCGGCAACTCGACGGTCCCCTCAGCGTGCACGTGAACGACAGCCACCTCGAGCCGACGCGCCAGCTCGACGATCTCCGCGGTGTCACCGGATCCCGCCGCTTCCGGGCCATCCGAGATCGCGATGACCAGATCCGAATTCCAGACGACTCGACGACCCGCCTCGACGCCGGCGTTTGGGTCGCCCTGGATGCCGTCGAGAATGAGTCGGGCGCGGGCACCATCGTAGAGCCGACGGGCGGGGGAGTTGGGATCGGCGATCTCGGGATCGTGCCGCGCGACATCGTACGGCATGGGCGCATCCAGCCGGTAGCCCAAGCGAACGGCCTGGTCGGCGACCAGCTTGTCGACGTCGCCCGCCAGCGAAGCGACGACCACGAGCGTCGGCCGGTCGGGCTCGATGTACGCCGCGGGATGCTCGACCCCGATCTGCCGCACGGTCGCGAGCACGTGCGCGAGCAGGCGGCCGACCTGCTCCCGCAGATCGGCTACTCGCTCCGCCGCCAGCACACGGTCGCCCGTGACACCGACCCGAAACGCAAGGCGAGGAAGCGGGGGAGAACACTTGCCCTGGCCCATCGGCGCTCCCGCAGAGATGGCAGCGAAAGCGGGCCGTCCGTCTCCGGCGACCCGCTCCATGCACCGATCACAACCCCGGGTTCGGCTTCGAGGATGAGGGCGGTGGGGATCGAACCCACGACCTAGAGATTAAAAGTCTCTTGCTCTACCAATTGAGCTACGCCCTCGGCGGCCCGCTTGGGCCAGCGCCGAAACGTGGTGATCCGCTCCGGGAAACTCAAGGCCGGGAGTAAAACCGAGCTTGCCTTCGTTTCGCGAGGGGCGTAGTCTCAGGCGACCCTTGACCCAGCGGAGCCTGCATGGAATGGAGTGAACTGGCCGAGCGAACTCTCGATGGACATGCCGTAAGCGCAGATCAAGCGCTGGCCGTGCTCCACTCCCCCGACGACGAGCTGCTCGGCCTGTTGCAGGCCGCTTTCCGGATCCGCTCGAAATATCACGGGCGCGACGTGCGCATCCACGTGCTCCAGAACGCCAAGAGCGGGCTCTGCCCCGAGGACTGCGCCTTTTGCAGCCAATCCGCAGCCTTCCACACCAACGTGAGCAAGTACCAGCTTCAATCGGTCGAGGAGCTGGTCGAAGGCGCCAGAAGGGCGGCTCGGATGGGCGCGGTCAAGTATTGCATGGTCACCAGCACGCGCGGTCCCTCTCAGCGGGAGCTGGACGTCGTCTGCGAGGCGGTGCGACAGATCAAGACGGAGCTCAACATCAACGTCTGCACCTCGCTCGGACTGCTGAAAGAAGGCCAGGCCGAGCAACTCGCCGCGGCGGGCGTCACGCGCTTCAATCACAACCTCGAAGCGTCGCGCCGGTTCTTCCCCGAGGTCTGTACCACCCATCGCTTCGACGACCGCGTCGCGACGGTGCAGCGGGTGCGGGCCGCCGGCATGGAAGCCTGCTGCGGCGGGATCATGGGCATGGGTGAGACGGCGGAGGACCGCGTGGCGCTGGCGCTCGAGCTGCGGGCGCTCGAGGTGGAGTCGATCCCGGTCAACTTCCTCGACCCGAGGCCCGGTACACCACTGGGCCACGCGCCGCGGCTCTCGCCCCAGGATTGTCTTCGCGCGTTGGCGATGATGCGCTTCGTCAATCCGAGTCGCGACATCCGCGTCGCGGGAGGGCGCGAGGTCAACCTGCGGCATCTTCAGCCGCTCGCGCTGTATCCCGCCAACTCGATGTTCGTGAACGGTTACCTCACGACGCCGGGCGCGGGCTATGAAGCCGATATCAGGATGATCGCGGACCTCGGCTTTCATGTGGCCGAGCTAGTGCCGGCGTGAACGCGGAGCGTACGACGGTCTTCGTCACCGGCACCGACACCGGCGTCGGAAAGACCTGGACAGCCTGTGCCCTGGCGGCGGCGCTGGGAGAAGCCGGCCGCAGCGTGGTCGCGATCAAGCCGGTGGAGACCGGGTGCGAGGACCAGCCGGCGGAGACGGAGGACGGCGTCCGCCTCGCGCGGGCAACTGGACAACAGGAGCCGAAGCGCGCGCTGCGCCGATTTCGGGCCGCGGTGGCGCCGGCCGTCGCGGCGGATCTCGAGGGCGGCAGCCTCGACTTCGATGAATTGGTGGCGGAGGTGGAGCTGCACGCCGGCCACGCGGACGTCGTGCTGGTCGAGGGAGCGGGCGGGCTCCTCTCGCCGATGGCCTGGGACTGGAGCATGTTGGATCTGGCGCAGGCCCTCGCGGCCACCGCACTCGTGGTGGCGAGCGACCGACTGGGCTCGATCAATCTCGCCTTGCTGACGCTCAGCGCACTGGACCTCGCCGGCGTGCGCGTGGCCGGAATCGTGCTCACGACACCGGCCGATCCCGACGCGTCGACCGGCTCCAACGCGGCCGCGATCGCACGGCTGTCCGGCATCGATCGGATCCGGGTGGCGCCGCGGCTCGCCGATCCAAAGGCCGCCGTCTCCTGGTTGGTCGAGGTCGCGGGATGGATCTGATCCGCGCGGCTGCCCTCGCATGCTGCATCATCGTCACCTCGGCTTCGCTCGAAGCGCAGGCTCCGAAGACGATCACGTTCCCCTCCAAGGACAGCCTTCCGATCACCGCCGATCTCTACGCCCCGCTCCCAGCGACGGCGCCGTTCATCGTGCTGTTCCACATGGCAGGCTCGAGTCGCGGCGAGTATCGAGAGATCGCGCCCAGGCTCGTGGCGATGGGATACAACTGCATGGCCGTGGACCAACGCGCCGGCGGCGACATCAACGGCGTCAAGAACGAAACCGCAACGCGCGCCAAAGCCGCCGGCCGCAGCACCGCGATGCTCGACGCCATGCCGGATCTCGAGGCGGCGCTACAGTACGCCAACTCTCGTCTGGCCAAGGGATCGCTGATCGCGTGGGGCAGCTCCTACTCGGCGTCACTGGCGCTGCTGCTGGCGGGCAGGGAGCCGGGACTCCTCGATGGAGTGCTGGCGTTCTCCCCCGGGGAGTATTTCGCCGAGCCGCCGGGCGGTCCGACGCTCGTGCGTGACGCGGTGCGAAACATTCGGGCCCAGGTATTCATTACATCGGCGCGGGGAGAGCGGAAGGACTGGCGCGCGATCTACGAGGCGATCCGCCCAGGCCTCACCCGCACGTACCTGCCGGAAGGGGAAGGCCGGCACGGCTCGCTCGCGCTCGCCAAGTCGACGCCGGGACAGGAGGAGTATTGGCAGGCGGTGCGGGTGTTCTTGTATCTCCGCTTTCCGCGTTCCAAACCCTGAGCTGAACCGCTCGCCGCGAGCTCAGTACACGGCCCAGGTGCCCAGGGGCACACCGCGGTCACGATCCTTTGACGGCTCCCTCCTCTTCCATCGCCGCGATGAGCTGTACATCGGCGGCCTTTGTGTCGGCGTGGTTGAGCCGATCGACAACCGACTTGAGCCTCGGGAGCCCGACGACGGGACCCACGCCGCGCCGGAACGCTTCCAGCGACCAACGCCGGACCCAAGCGCGATCGTCGTCCAGGCGACGAGTGAGCGCGTCCAAGGCCAGCCCGTTGCCACGCGCCGCAAACGCGGCCAGCGCGAGCGCCGGCAACGGCTGATCGCCGATCCGCTCGTCGAGCGCGGGGACCAGCGTCGAATCGCCGAGACGAACCGCGAGCGCCAGCGCCGCGTTCTGGACGGCGTCGCGATAGGAGGGCGTGCGAAGACCGGCGAGAATCACGTCCGCCGCGCCCGCCGAGTCGAGCTGCGCCACCGTGACGAGGGCGGCGGCCCGCACCTCATAGCTCGAATCACGGTCGAGCGCCGAGCGAGCGAGCGTCAGCGCATCGACGTTGCCCATGCCGCCCAGCGCGGCGACGGCCGACTCGCGAACCTGCGCGGAGGTGTCGCGCGTCGCCGCCTCGAGGGCGGGCATCGCTACCGAGTCGGGGAAACGGCCCAGCGCCTCGGCGGCGGCAGCCCGGGTCAGGAAGTAATCGCTGGTGCGAGCGGCGGTGGCGAGCGCGGCGCCGGCCTCGGCATCACCGGTCCGGGTGGCAAGTTGGCGAATGACCCAGCTTCGGTTCCAGAGATCCGAATCGCGCTCGAGTTGGGTGGCGAGCCAGGCGGTGGGCTGATCGAAGTCGAGCGTCTTGAGCAGATGATTGCCGTCGTCGAAGACGACCATCGTCGG